>JAEYGD010000474.1 GCA_023402505.1 Actinomycetes bacterium | reverse complement strand
GGCTCGGCCTGGGCCCACGCCGGTGCCTCCGGCGTCTCGCCCCGGGCGGGCTGCTCGCCCGGCGCGCGCCACTGGGGCGTGCCACCGTCGGGAGCCCAGCCGCCCGGGGCGGGCGCCTCGGTCTGCTGCGGCATCTGGGCGGAGCCCCAGGCGGGGGCCGGCGGCACCTCGGTCGACCAGGCGGGCGCGGCCGGGTTGGACGGTGCGGGTGGCGGTGGCGCCCAGCCCAGGCCGGGGTTGCCGGCGGCGTACCCGTTGTCCTGCTGCGCCGGCCGGTCGCCGTACGGCGTCGGTCCGCCAGCGCCCGGCGACGCCTCGTCCGGCTGCTGGCCGGGGTGCTGCGTGCCCTCGGACGTCATGCGTGCGCCTCCTCCATCACCTGTCGGCCGCCGGCGCCGGGTGCGCGGCGCGGCGGCCGGCGTCGCCGGTCGCTACCGGCCGTGCCGGCTCCCCGCACCGTATCCGGTGCCCCTTCAAGGGGCGTCGGGGAGCACAGGATCGTCACTCCGCGTCGCCGAACGGTGTCGATCGGCTTCTATCGGAGCTGACCTGCCGCGGCCGGCGGGTGACGACCGGACCCCACCGTACCGGGCGGCGACCCGATGGGGGAATCCCGGTCAGCCGGTGTGGGACGGCGGTCGACACCGCGCTGCGCCAACGCGGAAGGCCCGCCCGGGAGTGCCGGGCGGGCCTTCTGCTGAGGAGGCGAGGAACGTTGTGGAGCGTCAGTGCATGTGACGCTGGGCGATGGCGAGGATCTCGTCGCGGACCGCGGGCGAGTTGGCGGAGCGCAGCGCGCGCTCGATGGCGCGGGCGCGGCGGCTGGCGTCGCGGCGGTTGCGGATTCGCTCGATCATGCTCATGGGTCTCTCCTCAAAGCTATTCGGTTGTTGGCCCCTGGTGACTCCATTGAAGCGCGTTCGGGCGCGAAACTCCAACGATTCTTAGGTGAGTTGGGACACCAGCCGAACAATCCAAGGCACGAAGCCCTCTGAGTCGAAGCTTTCCTTGGCCAACGGTAACGGCCGGTGCGCCGGGCGTTCACCCGTGGCACACCGGCCGTCGGCCTTGGCGGGACCGGTCAGGTCCAGCCGAGCAGCGCCGCCTCCGGATCGGTGAGGAAGTCCCCGATGTCCCGGAGGAACTTCGAGCCGAGCTCCCCGTCGATGATCCGGTGGTCGAACGACAGGCCCAGCGTGGTGACCTGGCGTGGGCGGACCTTGCCCTTGTGCACCCAGGGCATCTCACGGACCGCGCCGAACGCCAGGATCGCCGACTCGCCCGGCGGCAGGATCGGCGTGCCGGTGTCCACCCCGAACACCCCGACGTTGGTGATGGTCAGGGTGCCGCCCGACATGTCGGCCGGCGAGGTCTTCCCGGCCTTGGCCGTCTGCACCAGGTCGGTCATGGCATCGGCCAGCTCCCGCAACGTGAGCCGCCCGGCGTCCTTGATGTTCGGCACGATGAGGCCGCGCTCGGTGGCCGCCGCGATGCCGAGGTTGACGTACTCCTTGACCACGATCTCGTCGCCGGCCCAGGTCGAGTTGACCATCGGGTGCCGCTTGACCGCCAAAAGCACGGCCTTCGCGACCAGCAGCAGCGGCGAGACGCGTACGTCCCGCCACTCCCGCCGCTGGCGGAGCCGGTCCAGCGCCTTCATCGCCCGGGTCACGTCGACGGTCAGGAACTCCGTCACGTGCGGGGCGGTGAACGCCGAGCGCGACATGTTCTCCGCGGTCAGCTTCCGGACGCCCTTGACCGGGATCCGCTGCTCGCGGTCGGTGCCGAAGCTCGCCGCCGCCGTGGACGGCGCGGCGACGGTCAGCGGCTCGGCGACGGCCGTGCTCGCCGTGGGCGCGCTCGCCGCCCGCTGGACGTCTTCCCGGGTGATCGAGCCGAGCGGCCCCGAGCCGGTCAACGTCGACAGGTCGACACCCAGGTCCTTGGCGAGCTTGCGTACCGGCGGCTTGGCCAGCACCCCGGTCCCGTTGCGTCGATCATGGACTTGTGGTGCCGCGTTCGGGGTGACCTGAGCCGGTATGTCACCCGCCACAACTCCTTGATCGGCGGGGGCGTTCTTGCGGGGGCGGCGCTTGGCGGCGGTGGTGCGTGGGCCGTAGCCCACCAGCACCGCCGTGCGGCCACCCGGCGCGGGCCCGCCGATCAGGCCCGGCTCGACCGCGCCCTCGGCCGGGGCCACCTCGACCGCCGCCAGCGACGCGGCCGACGGGGTGGGCAGCTCGGCACTGGAGGCGCCGGTCGTCGACGGCGTCTCCACCGGACCGGCACCGGGGTCGGTGTCGATCGCGATGATCGGGGTGCCGACCTCGACGGTCGTGCCCTCCCCGTGGAAGATCGCCTGCACCCGGCCGGCCCACTTCGCCGGGATCTCGACTGCCGCCTTGGCGGTCTCCACCTCGACGATCGGCTGGTTCAGCTCGATGTCGTCACCGACCTTGACCAGCCAGGCGAGGATCTCGCCCTCGGTCAGGCCCTCGCCCAGGTCGGGAAGGTTGAACTCCTTGATCCGCGACATGCCGGTCACCAGCCGAAGGTGCGGTCGACGGCGTCGAGCACCCGGTCGAGGTCGGGCAGGTACTCCTCCTCCACCCGGGCCGCCGGGTAGGGGGTGTCGAAGCCGGTGACCCGCAGCACGGGCGACTCCAGCGAGTAGAAGCACTCCTCGGTGATCCGCGCCGCGATCTCCGCGCCGAGACCCACGTTGGACGGCGCCTCGTGCACCACCACCGCGCGACCGGTGCGGCGCACCGACTCGTACACCACGCCCAGGTCCAGCGGCGAGAGCGTGCGCAGGTCGATGACCTCCAGCTCCCGGCCGTCCTCGGCGGCGGCGGTCGCCGCGTCCAGGCAGGTGCGGACCATCGGCCCGTACGCGAGCAGGGTCGCGTCGGTGCCGGGCCGCGCCACGCGGGCCGCGTGCAGCGGGTACGCGTCGGACAGCGGCGCGTCGGCGTCGACCGGGCCCTTCTCCCAGTAGCGGCGCTTCGGCTCCAGGAACACGATCGGGTCGTCCGAGGCGATGGCCTGCTGGATCATGACGTACGCGTCCTGCGGGTTGGCGCAGGAGACGACCTTGAGCCCGGCGGTGTGCGAGAAGTACGCCTCGGGGGACTCCGAGTGGTGCTCCACCGCGCCGATGCCGCCGCCGTAAGGGATCCGGATGACCATCGGGATCTTCAGCTTGCCGCGCGAGCGGTAGTGCATCTTCGCCACCTGCGACACGATCTGGTCGTACGCGGGGTAGACGAAGCCGTCGAACTGGATCTCGCAGATCGGCCGGTAGCCGCGGATGGCCAGGCCGACCGCGGTGCCGATGATGCCCGACTCGGCGAGCGGGGTGTCGATCACCCGCTGGTCGCCGAAGTCCTTCTGGAGGCCGTCGGTGATCCGGAAGACGCCGCCGAGCTTGCCGACGTCCTCGCCCATGATCACGACCTTCGGGTCGTTCTCCAGGGCCTTGCGCAGGCCGACGTTGAGGGCCTTGCCGAGGGTGAGCGTCTCCGTGGCCATCAGTGCGCGCTCCCCTCGAACGACTCCAGGTACCGGCTGAACTGCTCGCGCTGCTGGTCGAGCAGCGGCGACCCGTTGGGGTAGACGTGGTCGAACATGCCGACCGGCTCCGGGTCGGGCATCTCCAGCACCCGTTCGCGCAGGTGCACCGACTCGCGCTTGGCCTGCTCGTCGACCTCGGCGAAGAAGTCGGCGTCGGCGATCTGCTGCTTCTCCAGGAACGCCTTCATCCGGGCGATCGGGTCCTTGGCCTGCCAGGCCTCGACCTCGCTGGCGATCCGGTACCGGGTGGGGTCGTCGGAGGTGGTGTGCGCGCCCATCCGGTAGGTGTACGCCTCGATGAGGCTCGGCCCCTGCCCGTGCCGCGCGTTGTCCAGCGCGTGCCGGGTCACCGCGTACGAGGCCAGGACGTCGTTGCCGTCCACCCGTACGCCGGGGAAACCGAAGCCACCGGCGCGCCGGTAGAGCGGGACGCGGGTCTGCCGTTCCAGCGGCTCGGAGATCGCGTACTGGTTGTTCTGACAGAAGAAGACCAGCGGCGCGTTGAAGACGCTGGCCCAGACGAACGACTCGTTGACATCGCCCTGGCTGGTGGCGCCGTCGCCGAAGTAGGCGATCACCGCCTCGCCGTCGTCGGTGCCGGTCTTGCCGTCCATGACGACGCCCATGGCGTACCCGGTCGCGTGCAGGGTCTGGGCCCCGATCACGATCGTGTACATGTTGAACTTGAACTCGTTCGGGTCCCAGCCGCCCTGGTCGACGCCGCGGAACAGGCCCAGCGGCATGATCGGGTCGATGCCCCGGCAGTAGAGGACGCCGTGCTCCCGGTAGGTCGGGAAGGCCATGTCCTGGCTGCGCAGCGCCCGTCCGGAGCCGACCTGGGCGGCCTCCTGGCCGAGCAGGCTCGCCCACAGGCCCAGCTCGCCCTGGCGCTGCAGCGCGGTGGCCTCGGCGTCGAGCTTGCGGACCAGGACGAGGTCGCGGTAGAGGCCGCGGTACTCGTCGTCGGTGAAGTCGACGCGGTACTCGGTCCCGTCGGGGCCGGTCGCGCTCTCGATCCGCTCACCCTCCGGGGTGAGCAGCTGCACCAGCTCAGGGTCGCCGGTCGCGCCCTTCCTGGAGCGGGGTGCGGCCCGCCGGCCGCGGGGCTTCACCCCGGGGTCGCCCTTTGCCATCCGTCTCTCCCTGTCGTGTCTGCGTCGGCACCGGGGGGTCACCCGGCAACGCGCAACTCCTGCGCCTGCCCGACCGGTGTCGGACAAGATCCTGGCGACCGCACCTAGCCCCGGTGGGGGTTGCCGTGCGGCGTGAGCCGGATCCAGGGGAGTGGATCCGGTTCGGGAGCGCCGGCGCCCAGCCGGACCGCCCGCGGGGGTGCGCGGAGGTCGCGGCTGCGTTGCCGTCGTGGTCCATATTCGCATCACACGTGAGCGCGCCCACAGTCCGGCCGGCCCGCACCTGGTCACCCGCCCGCTTCGTTACACGGAATGCCGAGTGTCTGCTCCATCGACGCACCGCCGATCCGGTGATGGTTCGTCACCGTTCGGGTATATACGCGTGTCGACACGCTGTACAGGGTTGGCTGACGCAGCGTGACTGGGTCAGGGTGAGGACGCGGCCCGCCCGCCGACGGTGGGCCCGCCGCTCCCCGGCCGGTCACGGCCGCCCGCCTGCTGAGGGGGACGACGACGAGGAGGCTGCCGTGTCCGAGCCAGGTGACGCCCCCGGTGATCCGCTGATCGGCCGGCACCGTTCCTCCGGCGGCTACCGCCGGGTAGTCGGCGCCCACCGTGCCCCCGGGGGTGCGGGTCCCTCCCGGGGTTACCTGTTCACCGTGGCGCTGCTCGCCGGCACGGCCTCCATGCCGATCCTCGCCGCGATCAGCACCGGATCGGCGACCGTGGGCAGCACCGCCCTGCCCGACACCGGCACCCCGTTCATCCCGACGCCGTCGGTGGGCCCGGTGGTCATCCCGCTGCCCGCCGGCGGCCAGCCGGGTGTCCCGCCCCGGGCCACCCCGACCCCGGCCGTCGCCGTCCCCGACGGCCGGACCTGGCGGCCCGGCGTACCGCCGGCGGGGCACCCGATGCGTCCCGTCCCGCATCCCGTGCCACCGGCCCACCTCGCCGACCCGGTGCTGATCGCGGCGAGGATCGGCATGGAGGCCGTGCCGGCGAGCAGCG
>JAEYGD010000442.1 GCA_023402505.1 Actinomycetes bacterium | reverse complement strand
ACAGTACGACGAGGCCGAGAACGCCGCCCGCCGGCTCGCCGCGGCCGCACCGCTGCCGGCGCCGGCCACTCCCCGCACGCCCGCCGAGTACGCGTACCGCGAGCGGTGGTTGCACCAGGCGGCGGTGGCCGCCCACTGGCGGGGTGACCTGTCCGTCGAGCAGCTCCGGGACGTGTTCCGGCACCGGCCCGGCTGGGATCCCCGGCTGCACCCGGTGCACCAGGAGGTCGCCTTGACGCGGGCGGTGCGGGACGGCAAGCTGGCCGCCTACCAAGCGGCGGCGGCCCGGGAGCGGGCGTCGTGGCGGGACGCGGAGGTGGCCGCCGACGCGGCCCGAGCGCTCTCCGTCGAGGCGTACGCGGCGGCGCAGCGGCTGCGTCCGGCGCTGCCGGCCCGGTCCCGCGCGGCGACCGCCGGACGCCTGGTGACCCAGGTGCGGTGGCGTCCGGCGCGGGTGGGGTGAACCACGCGCTATTTCGGTGACGCCGGTCACAGAATTGTCGAACCGGTCAAGTTTCTCAGCCTAGTCGATTTTTCCGGGCGAGGCGGCGGAAAAGGCGCTCGCCTGTCCCGTTCCGGACCGGCAGCGCTCCGAACGCCGCTTGTCCCATCGAGTCACGTCAGCGGGAAAGTGTCCGCAAAATTGCTGTCATGATCGAGGTTTACGCAGGTCAGGGCGGGTTGGCAGGCTGTTGACCGACCAGTAATGTCGGCGCGTCCGGTGCGGTACCCGATCGCAGGAAGCGACGCCGCACCGACCCGCTCAATCGCCGAAAGGCGAGCCGGGGACCCATTGCACCTGGGGTGAATCCGCGAGGTCGCGGTAGGGCGCACTTCCCGCCCGAACCCGTCAGCTAACCCGGTAGGCGGTGTCGGAAGGAGTTCCATCCTCGTGCAGCACCAACCCACCCCTCGGGTGTTCCGCCGCCTCCACGGCATCGCGGTGCCCGCGCCCGTCCGGCCTGCCGCCGGGCGCTGACCCACCGCCCACCGCCCGGCACGACCGGGCGAACCCCCGTGGCCACCCGCCGTCGGATCCCCGTCCGCGCGGCCCGACCCCGGCCGCCCACGGCCGGAACGGTGCGCCACCAGCCCCGACAGCCCGTGGAGGAACCCGTGAAGCACCACGTCAAGCGACAGCTCCGGCGCCTCGTCTCCGAGCGCCCGTACCAGGTGGTCGCCGCGTCGGCCGCGGCGCTCGTACTGGCCACCGGCGCCGGTGCCCTGGCCGCCGGCACCGAGCAGACCCCGGCCCCGACCTCGGCCCAGCCCACCGTCTCGCTTCCCGAGCGGGGCACCGAGACCCCCGCCTCGCGCGGGGAGGACCGCGCCGTGGCGGTAGCCCCCAGCAGCGCCGCCCCGTCGAGCGCCGCGCCGTCCAGCGCCCCGGCCACCACCGCCGCCCCCAACCCCGACCTGACCAGGAAGGCGGCACCCAAGCCGCCGAAGGCCAAGGTCCTGAAGTACGCCTACCAGGCCCAGATCAACTTCTACTACTGCGGTCCGGCTGCCGTCCGCAACGCGCTCAGCGCCGCCGGTGTCGAGCGGTCCCAGGACCAGCTCGCCGGCCCGCTGGGTACCGACCAGTTCGGCACCGACTCGGCCGAGGACACCACCCGGGTGCTCAACGCCATGGTGAAGGGCTCCCCGTACCGGACCCGCATGATCAAGGGTGGTGCCGCCACCCCGGCGCAGATGGACCAGCTCCAGGCCGACGTCGTCAAGGCCATCACCGACGGCCGTGGCGTGGTGGTCAACGTCGCCGGCAGCGCCACCGACACCGCCGGTGGCTGGCACTCGTTCCCCGGCGGCCACTACGTCGCCGTGACCGGCTACGACGACGAGGGCCGCCTGGTGCGGATCGCCGACTCGGCCGATCCGGCGGCGGAGTCGTACTGGATGACCACCATCGCGCTGGCGAACTGGGCCGCGACCCGCGGCTACTCCGCCTGACCCGACGCTGCGACGGCGGGCGCCGGACTCCCTGACCGGGGGCCGGCGCCCGCCGCCGTCGCGGCGGGTCAGCCGCGCACCGAGACCTTCCGGACGAAGGCCCGCCAGGCGGCGGGGGAGAAGGCCAGCGCCGGGCCGGTGCGGTCCGTGGAGTCCCGGACCGCCACGACGCCGGGCAGGTTGTCGGCGACCTCGACGCAGGTGCCGCCGTTGGTCGACGAGCGGGACGACGTCCGCCAGCGGGCACCCGTCAGCTTGTCCATGTCTTCGCCGCTTCCTTGAGTACGTCGAGTGTCTGCCCGAGCGGGAGCGCCTCACCCCGGACCGCCTCCCACAGCACTCCCAGGCGCGCCACCGGGTCGGGAAGTCCTTCGGTCTGCGACTTTAACTGGTGGTCCACGCAACCGGCGCGTGAGCCGTCCGGCAGGTCGGCCAGGATGAACGCCCCGGCGAGTCCTGAGTAGATGCCAGCCGACAGCGGCACGACGTGCAACTGGATATTCGGCTGTCCGGCGCAGGCCAGCAGGTGTTCGACCTGTTCGACCATCACGTCGGCGCCTCCGCACGCCCGCCGGACGACCATCTCGTCCAGCACGACGAAGAGCTGCGGGGCCGGGTCCCGACCGAGAACCGACTGCCGTTCCAGCCGCGCCGCCACGCGGCGGTCGAGGTCGGCAGCCGGCACACGGGCCGCGCGGAACGTCGCCCGGGCGTACGCCTCGGTCTGTAGCAGCCCGGGCACGAAGGAGTGTTCGTACCAGCGCAGCGCGGTCGCCTCCCGCTCGATCTGTATCCACTCACGCAGCCAGACCGGGGCGGCGTCCCCCTTGACCAGCTCGTCCCACAGCGTCGCGAAGTAGCCGCCGGTGTTCAGCGCCTTGTCGACCGCGGTCAGGTAGGGCAGCGTCGGCGGTTTGGTTCCGGTCTCGATCGCACTGACCTGCGAATCCGAGCAGAAGACCGACTCGCCGAGTTGAGCCTGCGTCAGGCCGGCGGCCGTGCGGCGTCGCCTCAGCTCACGCAGGAGGAACTCCGATGGCGAGATTCCCACGGCTTCCACACCCTTCCCCGGCACTCCACACCGCGTCCGCGCCGGTCCGCGTCCGGCCATCGCGCTCCGCGATCGGGCGGTGACTGTTCCGAGCCTAGGGGGCTCGCGTCCAGGGTGGAAGGACGAGCGGCGTGCGCCGGTGGAGGAACCCGAACTCGCCGGTCGCGCTGCCGGGGCCGCCCCGATCCGGGGCGGCCCCTTCCAACCCGCGAAGGGGGTACCGCTGTGACCATCGCCGTCGGCCGCACGATCCAGGTCCGGGAGGACGCCTACCGGTTCGGCACCGGAACCCTGACCCTGGCCATCACCGAGGTCCTGAGCCGCCAGGTCGTCGACGGCGCGGTCTGGGTCCAGCTCAGGGGCCGCGAGATCCGCCCGGACTGGTCGGTCGCTCCGCGGCAGCGGTACGCGGCGGTCCGGGTCGACGCCGTGACGGAGATCGAGCCGGTACGCGTGCTGTGACCCGGCGTCGCGCCGAACACGTCCCGTCCCGGAGGGGCCGGCGGCCCGGTCCGCGACTCAGGGAAGCTGCTCCTTGGCCTCGTCGTAGCCGGCCTTGGCGGGCGCCGCGGTCGGCGCGTAGATCACCCGGATCACGCCGGTGGGGTACGTCTCGGTCGCCGTCACCGTGAGGTGGTAGGGCGTGTCGCCCTCGTCGAACAGCCGGCGGCCCTTGCGCGCCGCCACCGGGTGCACCAGCAGACGCAGCTCGTCGACCAGCCCCGCGGCGAGCAGTTGCTGCACGACGGAGATGGACCCCGGGATCAGGATGCCCGTGACGCCGGCATCGGCCTTCAGCGCGGCGACGGCGTCGAGCAGATCGCCGCTGATGACCTCCGAGTTTCGCCAGGAGAAGTCGAGCCGCTGACGCGAGACCACCACCTTGCGCAGATCACCGAGATGTTTGGCGAACGGCGCGTCGTCACCACCGGCGGCCTCCCGGTCGGGCCAGGCCCCGGCGAAACTGTCGTAGGTCTCGCGGCCGATGAGCAGCACGTCGGCGGTCTTGTAGTCCTCGTCGACGGCACGGCCCATGTTCTCGTCGAAGTAGGGGAAGTGCCAGTCGGGGTCGATCTCGGCCACACCGTCGGCCGAGATGAACAGCGTGGAAATGACCTTGGCCATCGAGGTGATCCCTTCAGAGCGGATGATGTCGGCAGGTGGACCGGTGCAGCATGCCAAACTCATCGGCCGGTCACGGCCCGGTTTGCGCCGCCCGAGGTGATCAGGAATCGAGAAGTCCCCGGCAGCGGTCGCGTCTAGCCTTGCTCGGGACGGCCGGCAGCACGCCGAGCCTGGACGGAAAGGCAGGTGACGCATGTCCGCGAAGAGTTCCACGACCGACGGTTTCAGCGCCGAGGAGCGGGCCGCGATGAAGGAACGCGCGGCCGAGTTGCGCGCCGAGGGGAAGAAGGGCGCGAAGAAGGCCGACGGGCTCCAGGCGGTGCTGGACCGGATCGCGCAGATGGCGCCGGCGGACCGGGCGCTCGCCGAGCGGGTGCACGTGACGGTGACGGCGGCCGCGCCGCAGCTGGCCCCGAAGACGTGGTACGGGATGCCGTCCTACGCCAACGCCGACGGCAAGGTCGTCATCTTCTTCCAGGACGCCGGCAAGTTCGGGACCCGGTACTCGACGCTGGGCTTCCAGGACACGGCCAACCTGGACGACGGTGACCTGTGGCCGGTCGCGTACGCCCTGAAGAGCTGGAGCCCGGCGGTGGAGAGCAGGGTCGCGGAGCTGGCCAAGGCCGCGGTCTCCTGACCGTCGGCACGGCCGTCGGCGATCGTGTCGGTGGGGCGGTGCAGGATGCCGTCATGACTGTGACAGCTCGCCTGGATCTGGCCATCTTCGACGCCGCGGACATCGACGCGGTCGGTTCGTTCTACGCCGCGCTCACCGGCTGGGACGTCGTCCGGCAGGACCACGACCGGTTCGGTGTCCGGACCCCGGACGGCCAGGAGATCGAGTTCCAACGCGCACCGTTCCACGTCGCACCGCAGTGGCCGGGCCAGGAGCGCCCGCAGCAGTTCCACCTCGACCTGCAGACCGACGATCCCGGGGCGGCGGCGGAACGGGCGCTCGGGCTCGGCGCCACCCGGCTCGCCGACGGTCCGACCTGGATCACGCTGGCCGACCCGGCCGGTCACCCGTTCGACCTGTGCCAGGCCGACGGGGTCGGGCCGGCGATGAAACTGTTCGCGGTGACCGTCGACGCGCCCGACGCCTCGGCGTTGGCCCGCTTCTACGCCGACCTCAGCGGAATGGAGGTCACCTACGACGGCCCGGAGGGCGCGCTTCTCGTCGGTGACGGCAAGAGCCTGATGTTCCAGCAGGTCGACGACTACCAGCCGCCGCGCTGGCCGGATCCGGCCCACCCGCAGCAGGCGCACCTCGACTTCCTCGTCGAGGATGTCACCGCCGGCGAGGCCCGGGCGGTGGAGCTGGGAGCCCGGCGGCTCGACGCCGGCGGTGACCGCTTCAGCGTCCTCGCCGACCCGGCCGGCCACCCGTTCTGCCTCGTCCGGTAGCCCGCAGCCGGTCGTTGAACGGTCATGACCACGATCGCCGAGGTCCGTCGCGATCTCGCCGACCTCGCCGACCCGCGCCGGGCCGAGGCGGTCAGCCGGTATCTCCAGATGTTCCCGGGCGGGTACGGCGAGGGCGACCGCGCCATCGGCGTACCCGTGCCGGACCAGCGCCGGGTGGCCGGCCGCTACTGGCGTGAGCTCGCCCTGACCGACACGGCGGCGCTGCTGACCAGCGACGTGCACGAGGAACGCCTCACGGCGATCTTCATCCTGGTGCGCAAGTTCGGCACGGGGGACGACGCCGAACGGGCCCGCATCTTCCGCCTGGTCCTGGCCAGCACCGGCAGCATCGACAACTGGGACCTGGTGGATTCGTGCGCGCCCTACATCGTCGGCCCCTGGCTCGTCGACAAGGACCGCGGCGTCCTGGACCGGCTGGCCGGGTCGAGCCTGGTGTGGGAGCGGCGCATCGCCGTCATGGCGACGTTCGCGTTCATCAAGGAGGGCGACTTCCACTGGACGTTCCGCCTCGGTGAGCGGC
The DNA here is from genome assembly GCA_023402505.1 of Actinomycetes bacterium. Classification (GTDB taxonomy): domain Bacteria; phylum Actinomycetota; class Actinomycetes; order Mycobacteriales; family Micromonosporaceae; genus Micromonospora. The sequence goes on along the minus strand of JAEYGD010000442.1, from coordinate 23,826 downwards.
TCCTGACCGATCCGCACGACCTCGTCCACAAGGCGGTCGGCTGGATGCTGCGCGAGGTCGGCAACCGTGACCGGCGGGCGGAGGAGGAGTTCCTGGCCCGGCACTACCGGGCCATGCCCCGGGTGATGCTGCGGTACGCGATCGAGAAGTTCGAGCCGCGACGCCGCAAGGCGTATCTGGCCGGCACCGTCTGAACGGCCCCGGACGTGCCGCGTCAGGTCCGGGCAGGCCGCGAGGGTGTCCCGGCGTGCGTGACCGGGTCAGGGGGCGCGCGTCCGTGACCGTAGCGGCCGGCCTGCTCGCCCCGGGGACCACGACGGTGGCACACTGCGCCCATGGTCGATGAATCGCGGGGCCCGGTCCTGGTGCTGCTGCACGGCATGGGCGCGACCGGCGAGGTGTGGCTGCCCTGGGCGCCGCTGCTGGAACGCCGGTGGGCCGGGCGGTGGCTGGCGCCGGACCTGGCCGGCCACGGCTGGTCGCCGCCGCTGCCGGCGTACTCCTTCGCCGGGATGGCCGACCGGCTCGCCGCCGGGCTGAACGGCGGCGACCGCCTCGTGGTGCTCGGGCACTCCCTCGGCGGCGTGGTCGGTCTCGCGCTCGCCGCCCGGTCGGCCGGGCTGCCGGTGGACGCGGTGGTCGGGCTCGGCATCAAGGCCGTCTGGTCACCGGCGGAGCTGGCGAAGGCCGAGGAACTGGCGGCCCGTCCGGTGACCTGGTTCGCCACCCGCGACGAGGCGGCCCGGCGGTACCTGCGGGTGTCCGGCCTCGCCGGTCTCGTCGCCCCGGACCATCCGGTGGTGGACGGCGGGTTGCGGCAGGTCGACGGGCGCTGGCGCCTGGCGATGGACCCGGCCGCGTTCGCGGTGGGGGAGCCGCGGCTGCCCGCCCTGCTGGCCGCGACCGACGTGCCGGTCCTGCTGGCGCGGGGCGAGCACGACCCGATGGTGTCCGACGCGCAGCTCAAGGAGCTGGGGGTGCCGGTGGCGACGCTGCCGGGCCTCGGCCACAACGCCCACGTGGAGGACCCGGCGGCCGTGCTGGCGCTGGTCGACGAGTACCGCTGACCGCAGCGGCGGTGGCTCAGGCGGTCGGTGCCGGGGTGGCGTCGGCGGTACGCGGCGCAGGCACCGCCGGTCCCGCGTCCAGCTCACGCCGGGCGGCGGCCAGGAAACCCTCGGCGTACGACTCGGCGGGGAAGTCGCCGAGGTAACGCGTCCGCATCGCCCACCGGGCGTCGGCGAGCGGGTCGGCGCCGAGCAGCCGGTCCAGCACCTCGTCGACGTCGGACATGTCCCGCCGCAGGACGTAACCGGACGCGGCGAGGGGGAAGTCCGCCGGGAAGCGGTCACCGGCGTCGACCATGTCGGTCAGCGCGTACGGCTTGCCCGAGTAGAGGTAGTCGGACACCACCCCGGACACGTCGGAGACCAGGGCGTCGGAGCGGTTCACGCACTCGGTCAGCGTCAGCTCCCGGCTGGCCGCCGGGCCGAAGACGTGCGCCCGGCCGGTCCGGGCCCGGTCGGCGGCGAGCAGGTCGTGCAGCCGCGCCAGCTGCCGCGCCGACGCCGGGTTCTGCGCGGTGTACGGGTGCGCCCGCAGGATCACCGTCACGCCGCGTTCCAGCAGCCCCCGCACCAGCCGCTCGGCCACCGGCAGGGAGCAGTAGTCGGCGTCCGCGTTGTGGCCGGTCCAGGTGGGCGTGTAGAGGACGGTCGGCGCGGTGGCGGTCACCGGGCCCCGGCGTACCTCGATCTTCTCCACCTGGGGCCGGCCGACGACGACGAACTTCTCGGCGGGGATGTGGACGCCGGCCCGCGCGTACCGGTCGATGGCCGCCTGACCGGCGACGAAGATGCGGTCGAAGATGCCCGACACCGGGTTCGCGCTGGGGGCCTTGTCGCTGTCGCCGTGGTGCAGCTGCACGTGGGTGAGCTGGGTGTAGCGGACGCAGTGGCTGTTCTTCGCGCCGTGGTTGACGTAGAAGGCGACGCGCACGCTGGGCGCCAGCGCCTCGTCCATGGCGCGCAGGGTCGGGCAGTAGACGACCGGGGCGGTGGTGGCCGCGGCGACGGTCGGCAGGAACTCCGGCTCGCGCAGCACGACCAGGAACGGCCGGCCGAGCCGCTCCAGGTACGGCAGCCACATGGTGACCTGGTATTCCGAGCCGGGCGGCGCGGAGAAGTAGAGGAGGAACTCCGGGCGGTGCCGGCGCAGCGCCCGGCCCACCGGGCCGCCTCCGGCCGCCGGCCGGAACCGGCGGCGGGCCAGGTCCAGCCCGACCGTGCCGCAGCCGGCCGCGAACAGCACCACGGCGACCAGGGCCACCCAGGCCGGCAGGCCGAGGGCGCCGGCCACCGCCACCACGGCGAGCAGCCCGAGCAGCGCGTCACCGAGCCGGGCGGCCACCGCCGCGGTCCAGGAGCGGACCGGCAGGTTCGCAGCCCGGATCTCCAGCGCGCCGGCCTCCCGCAGCGGGCCGGCCACCAGCACCAGGCCGAGCAGGACCGGGGCGGCCAGCGCGAGCGCCGGGTCGAGACCGTCGACCCGGCGGGCGTACGCCACCAGGATCCCGGCGGCGACCAGGACGGCCTCGGCGACGGTGTCGGCCTTCGGCCGGACCCGGCGTTCCCACGCCGCGGCGGCCAGGGCCGCGACCGCGATCGCCAGGCCCCAGCCGGTCGCTCCGGTCAGCGCCGCGACGAGGAACGCCAGGACCGCCAGCCCGGTGGTCAGTACCCGGGCGAGCAGTTTCCGGACCAGGTCACCACGCATGTCGCCGGTCGCCTCCGTCGTCGGTTCAGCCGGCGTCGACGCCGCTGGGGAGGTCGTCCCCGGCGGGCGCGGACGGCTGGGCCGGTACGGCCACCGCCGGCTCGCCGGGCGTCCGGCGCACGTCGATGACCTGGCCGGTCAGCTCGGAGATCAGCACGTCCAGCGACGCCTGGGCGACCGCCTCGGCGGAGAGCAGGGTGTGCTCGGGCTCCTCGCCGAACGCCTTGGTCCGCATCGGGGTGGCGGTGCGCTCCGGGTTGACGCAGTTGACCCGTACCCCGAACTCGGCCCACTCGTCGGAGAGCGCCTGGGTCAGGTTGACCAGGGCGGCCTTGGTGGCGGAGTAGAGCGCGTAGCGGGCCCGGCCCCGGGTGTACGAGCTGGAGGTGTACAGCAGCAGCTGGCCCTTGGTCTGCTGGAGGTACGGCAGGGACTGCCGGGCGGCGTTGACCGGGCCGACGAAGTTGACCTGCAGGACCCGGTCCATGGTGTCCTGGTCCATGTCGGCCAGGGCGCCCTTCTCCAGGATGCCGGCGGTGACCACCACGTAGTCGACCCGGCCGGTGGCCTCGAAGGCGGTCTTCAGCGCGGCCTCGACGTCCTCGGCGCGTTCCACGTGCGTGCCGGTGGTGGAGCGGCTGAACGGGAAGACCTGGGCGCCGTAGCGGCGGGCCAGCTCGGCCAGGTCGTGGCCGATGCCGTAGCTGCCGCCGAAGACGACCAGGGTGCGGCCGGCCAGCTCCTCGGTGTAGCTGCGGTGGTCGTCGAGCCGGGGGGCCTGGGCGGCGGCGAGCTGGAAGAGCTTGTCCGCCAGGTGCACGTCGACCGGGTGGGTGACCTTGATGTTCTCGTCCGACCCGTCGATCACCTTGATCGGGGTGCCGGGCAGGTAGCGCAGCACCACGCCGCAGTCGTCGGTGGCGGCGAAGTTCGGGTCGCCCTCGGCCCGGCGGTACGCCTCCCGGATGGTGCCGGACCGGAAGGCCTGCGGGGTCTGGCCGCGGCGCAGGGTGGAGCGGACCGGGATGTCGACGATGCAGTCCTCCTCGTCGACCTGGATGATCGTGTCGGCCGAGGGGATCGCCACGTCGACGGCGGAGTACGTCCAGAGCGCGTTGACGCACTCGCGGATGATCCGGGCGCTGAGCAGGGGACGGACCGCGTCGTGGAAGAGGATGTTGACGTCGTCCTCGCCGACGGCGTCCAGCGCGATGCGGGTGGTGGCGTTGCGGGTGTCGCCGCCCTCGACGACCTTGCTGACCTTGCGGAAGCCGGCCTTGTCGACGATCTGCTGGGCCTCGGCGACGTGACCGGCCGCCATCAGCACGATGATCTCGTCGATCTCGGGCGCGGCCTCGAAGACGGCTAGGGTGTGCTCGATGATCGGCTTACCGGCGATCTTCAGCAGCTGCTTGGGGATGCCCAGCCCGAGCCGGGTCCCGGTGCCGCCGGCCAGCACCACCGCCACCGTCCGCGCGGGCCGCCACGCGGCCGCCGCCGTGGCGACGTCCGGCTTGGTGGTGTGGTCCTGCGTCATTGCCGATCCTCACTCTCACACGATGGCCCAGTTGTTGGGGGCGGTCGCCGCGCGACCGGGGGTGAAGGTTACCTGCCGTTCGAGAAGTCCTCGTAGGCCCGGATGACCTCGTCGGTGGGGCCGTCCATGCGCAGCTCGCCCGATTCCAGCCAGATCGTCCGTTCGCAGGTGTCGCGGATGGAGGAGAGCTGGTGGCTGACGAGGAACACCGTGCCGGCGCCCTCGCGCAGCTCACGGACCCGCTTCTCGCTGCGCTTGCGGAAGCCCTTGTCTCCGGTGGCGAGCGCCTCGTCGATGAGCAGCACGTCGTGCTTCTTCGCCGCGGCGATCGAGAAGCGCAGCCGGGCCGCCATGCCGGAGGAGTAGGTACGCATCGGCAGCGAGGCGAAGTCACCGCGCTGGTTGATGCCGGAGAACTCGATGATCTCGGGGGTGAGCCGGGCGACCTCGGCCGGGCGCATGCCCATGGCCAGGCAGCCCAGGGTCACGTTCCGCTCCCCGGAGAGGTCGTTGAGCAGCGCGGCGTTGACGCCGAGCAGGGACGGCTGCCCCTGGGTGTAGATCGCGCCGCGGTCGACGGGGAGCAGGCCCGCGATCGCCCGCAGCAGGGTCGACTTGCCGGAGCCGTTGCTGCCGATCAGGCCGATCGCCTCGCCCCGGTACGCGGTGAAGGTGACGCCCTTGACGGCGTGCACCTCCCGGATGTTGGGGGCGGCGGTGCGCTTGACCAGCCGGCGCAGCGAGGCGGCCGCGCTGCCCCCGCCGGCGCCCTTGTGCACCCGGTAGACGATGTGCGCCTCGTCCACCACGACGGTGGGGATGCGCGGTTCGAGGACGGGCAGCGCCACGGTGGCCTCGTCGGACCCGGTGAAGTGCTCAGCCACGGCCGTACTCCTGTTCCCCGTGCCAGAAGTAGATGAAGCCGCCGATTCCGACCGCCACGGCCCAGCCGGCAGCGGCCAGCCAGAGGTGCGGCATCGAGTCGTTCAGCAGCGGGGCCTGCTCCAGCAGCGCGTACCGGGCCAGCTCGATGTACATCAGCAGCGGGTTGAACTGGACCAGGGTGGTCGCCCAGTCGGGCAGCCGGTCGAAGAGGGTGACGCTGTAGAGCACGCCGGAGCCGTACATCCAGGTACGCATGATGAACGGCATGACCTGCTTCAGGTCGGTGGTCTTGGCACCCATCCGGGCGACCGTCATCACCACGCCGGCGTTGAACACCGCCTGGAGCAGCAGGGCGGGCGGCAGCAGCAGCCACTGGAGGGTGAGCGGCTCGCCGGTGACCAGCACGATCGCGACCAGCACGACCATCGAGGCCAGCAGCTGCTGGAACTGGGTGAGGGTGACGGCCAGCGGCAGGCTCGCCCGGGGGAAGTGCAGGGCCCGGATCAGCCCGAGGTTGCCGCTGATCGACCGGGTGCCGGCCACGGCCGCGCTCTGCGTGAAGTTGAAGATGAACAGGCCGGTGGCCAGGTAGGCGATGTAGTTGGGGATCTCGTTCTGCCGCAGCACCACGCCGAAGACCAGGTAGTAGACGGCGGCGTTGGTCAGCGGTGTCAGCACCTGCCAGATCTGGCCCAGTCGGGCGCTGCTGTACGAGGCGACGAGCTTGGCGTTGGCGTACGCGGCGATGAAGTGCCGGTAGGCCCAGAGTCGACGGCTGTACTCGACCAGCGACGGGCGCTCACCGGCGACCCTCAGGCCGTGTCGAGCGGCCAGCTGCGCCTGGGTCAGGCCCGCGTCGGGGCCGGCCAGGGCGGTGTTGGCCATGAGCTGGGCGCTCCGATCTTTCGAACCAACGGAAATGGGAGGCGACGGTGAGCTTGTCCGGTGCGCCCGCGGGTGCCGGCGGGGGCTCGTCGCTGCCTGGACGGTAGTGGAAAATACGTCGGGACGCAACCGTACCGTCGTTGCGGTACATTGTCCCACGTGACAGCCGAGGAGAGTCTCCCGTGACGACCGGGAAGAGGCGCGCGCCGGCCGGCGCGGCGGTGCTGCGGGGCGAGATCACCACGGCCATCCGCCGGGCCCTGATGCAGGAGCTCGCCGCCGTGGGCTACGGGCGGCTCTCCATCGAGGCGGTCGCGCGGCGGGCCGGGGTGAGCAAGACCGCGGTCTACCGGCGCTGGAGTTCGAAGCTAGAGCTGGTGCTGGAGACCGTCGTGGCGGCGGCCGGCAGCAAGCTGCCGGCCCTGGACACCGGGACGCTGCGCGGTGATCTCGGCCTGCTGTTCCAGGTCGTGACGCGCGCGCTGCGCCATCCGCTGGCCTCGCAGATCATCCCGGACCTGCTCGCCGAGGCGGCCCGCAACCCCGCTCTCGACCAGGCGCTCCAGCAGGTGCTGCACAGCAAGCAGCAGGAGATCGGCGGCCGGCTGGTCGAGCGGGCGGTGCGCCGCGGCGAGCTGCCGGCCGGGGTGGACCAGGACGCGGCCATCGACCTGATCGTCGGGCCGCTCTACTGGCGGCTCGCCATCGCCCGGACGGTCCCGACCGAGGCGTACGTCGAGTCGCTGGTCGAGGCGGTGGCGACCGGCCTGGCCGCCGCCCCGGTGGTGCCCCGCCAGCGCGACGCCCCGGTGTCCGGTCCGGCCGCCTGAGGAGCGGCACCGGCGCACAGCGGGGCGGTGACTCAGCGGGCCTGGCCGACCGGGAGCCGGGAGACGATGTGCCGGGCGATCTCCAGCGAGCTGGTCGCCGCGGGCGAGGGCGCGTTCAGCACGTGCACCTGCCGCTCGGCCTCGACGATCAGGAAGTCGTCCACCAGGCCGCCGTCGGGCAGGATCGCCTGCGCCCGTACGCCGGCCCCGGCCGGGACGATGTCCGCGGCGGTCACTTCCGGCACCAGACGGGCCAGGCTCGCCGCGAACCGCTTCCGGGACAGCGAGCGGGCCACCTCGGTGAGGCCGTACCGGTAGTGCCGGCGGCCCAGGGCCCACAGGCCCCGGTAGGACAGCTCGTCCCAGACGTCCCGCAGGTTGATCCGCCCCCACGAGTAGCCCTCGCGGGCGGTGGCCAGCACGGCGTTCGGGCCCGCGTGCACGCTGCCGTCGATCATCCGGGTCAGGTGCACCCCGAGGAACGGGAACTGCGGGTCCGGCACCGGGTAGATGAGGCCCCGGACCAGGTCCCGGCGCTGTGGGGCGAGTTCGTAATATTCGCCCCGGAACGGGATGATGCGTACCGGCGTGGGCACTCCGGCCAGCCGGGCGATCCGGTCGGCGTGCAGGCCGGCGCAGTTGACGAGGACGTCGCCGGTCACCTCGCCCCGGGTGGTGCTCACCACCACCTCGCCGGACCGGTCGGTCACCCCGGTCACCTCGGTGCCGGTACGCAGGTCCGCGCCGCCGGCGGCGAGCAGTTCGGCGAGCTTGCGGCAGACCGCCCCGAAGTCGACGATGCCGGTCGAGGCGACGTGCAGCGCCGCGACCGCCGCCACGTGCGGCTCGTGCTCGCGGGCCTCGTCGGCGCCGATGAGCGTCACCGGCAGTCCGTTGGCCAGCGAACGCTGGTGCAGGTCGTGCAGGCGCGGCAGCTCGGCCGGGTCGGTGGCGACGATGAGCTTGCCGCAGACGTCGTACGCCAGGCCGTGCTCGGCGCAGAACTCCTTGATCGACGCGCTGCCGGCCTTGCAGAGCGTCGCCTTCAGGCTGCCCGGCTTGTAGTAGACGCCGGCGTGGATCACACCGGAGTTGTGCCCGGTCTGGTGCGCGGCCCAGCCGGACTCCTTCTCCAGCACGGTGACCGCGTCTCCCGGACGGTCGGTCATCAGCCGGTGCGCCACCGCGAGCCCGACGATGCCGCCACCCACGACCACGAACCTTGTCATCATCTCTCCCCAGGCCGGCGCCGCGACCGATGGTAACGAAGAGTCCCCCGCGCCCGACTCGCGCCCAACCCCCGGGGTTGGCCTACACTTCACCGGGTCCATCACTCCGGGAGTCTTATGTCTGAGGTCATCGCGCTCGGTCAGCCCACGGTCGGCGAGGCCGAACTCGCCGCAATCGCCGAGGTCTTCGCCTCCGGCTGGCTCGCTGGTTCCGGGCCCACCAGTCGTCGCTTCGAGGAGCGGTTCGCCGCCGCCGCCGGCACCCGGCACGCCCTCGCCACGAGCAACTGCGGCTCCGCGCTGCACCTGGCGCTGCTCACTCTCGGTGTCAAGCCGGGCGACGAGGTCATCGTCGCCGACTACACCTTCCCGGCCACCGGCCACTCGGTGATGTGGACCGGCGCCAAGCCGATCTTCGCCGACGTCCGTCCGGACACCTGGACGGTCGACCCGGCCGCGGTCGAGGCCGCGATCACCCCGCGCACCGTCGGCGTCATCGCCGTCGACGCGTTCGGCCAGCCGGCCGACTACGACGAGCTGCGCGCCGTCGCCGACCGGCACGGGCTGTTCCTGGTCGAGGACGCCGCCTGCGCCGCGGGCGCCACCTACAAGGGGCGCCCCGCCGGCAGCCTGGCCGACGTCGCCACCTTCAGCTTCCACGGCCGCAAGGGCATCACCTCCGGCGAGGGCGGGGCCTTCGTCACCGACCGGGACGACCTGGTGGCGCACGCCCGCAAGCTGCACACCTACGGCGTCGAGGGGGCCCTCACCCGGGCCGAGCTGTCCCACCTGCCCATCCCGACCTTCACCGAGCTGGGCTACAACTACCGGCTCTCCGACATCGCCGCCGCGATCATGATCGCCCAGCTCGACCGGCTGCCGGACCTGCTGGCGACCAAGCGCGCGATCGCCGCCCGCTACGGCGAGCTGCTCAAGGACCACGAGCTGATCACCACGCCGTACGAGGCGCCGGACCGTGAGCACCCCTGGCAGTCGTACGTGGTCACCCTCGACGCCCGGGTGGACCGCGGCGCGGTCGCGATGGAGCTGCGGCAGCGAGGCGTGCAGTGCACCTTCGGCACGTACGCCTCGCACGTCCAGCCCCTCTACGGCCAGACCGACCCGTGCCCCGTGTCGGCCGACCTGTTCGCCCGCCACCTGGCGATCCCGATGCACGCCAACCTCACCGACGCGCAGGTCGAGACCGTCGCGGCGGCCCTCACCGACGTCGTCGCCTCCGTCGCCACCCGCTGACAAACCCCAGGAAGGACACGTCCACCATGTCGAAGCAGACCGTCTTCATCACCGGAGGCGCGGGCTTCATCGGCCTGCACGTGGTCCCGATGCTGCTGGAGAAGGGCTACCGGGTCCGCATCTTCGACAACATGTTCCGCGGCGACCGGGACCGGATCGCCGAACTGGTGGCCACCGGTGACGTGGAGCTCATCGACCAGGACGTGCGCTACGGCGGTGCCGTGCACGCGGCCATGAAGGGCTGCGACCACGTCATCCACCTCGCCGCGGTCTCGATCAACAAGAGCCAGGCCGACCCGCACGAGTCGATCGACATCAACATGGTCGGCAACCACAACGTCTTCGCCGCCGCCGCCGACCACGGCGTCAAGCGGCTCGTCTTCGCCTCCTCGGCGTCCGTGTACGGCGACCCGGAGAAGCTGCCGATGCACGAGGACGACCGGCTCGACCCGCTGACGCCGTACTGCATCTCGAAGCGGGCCGGCGAGGACCTGCTCGGCTTCTACCAGCGCAGCAAGGGCCTCAACTGGATCGCACTGCGGTTCTTCAACGTGTACGGCCCCGGCCAGAAGCCGACCGCCTACTACACCTCGGTGATCAACCACTTCGTGAAGCGGCTCAAGAACGGCGAGCCGCCGATCATCGACGGCAAGGGCGAGCAGTCGATGGACTTCATCCACGTCCACGACATCGCCCGCTCGGTGGTTGCCGCCATGGAGGCCGAACAGGGCAACCTGCCGGTCAACATCGGCACCGGCATCGACACCTCGATCGCCACGCTGGCCGACATCCTCATCAAGGCGGTCGGCGTCGACGTCGCGCCGCAGTTCAACCCGCGCGAGGTGCTGGTCAGCCGCCGGGCGGCGGACATCACCCGGGCGCGGGAGGTGCTCGGTTGGGAGCCGACCATCCCGGTCGAGGACGGGATGACCGACCTGATCAAGACCGAGGTGGCGTGACCCAGCCGCCGTCCGCCGGGGGTCCGTCGTCGCACGGGCTCCCGGCGAACCCGTACAACCCGCACGCCTGGATCATCGGTGAGCCGGAGATCGGTGCGGGGACCTGGATCGGCGCGTTCACCGTCATCGACGGCTCGGGCGGGCTGACCATCGGCGCGGGCTGCGACATCAGCTGCGGAGCGCAGATCTACACGCACTCCACGGCCCGGCGTTGCGTGTCCGGCCGAGCCTACGATTCGGTGGACCGGGCTCCGGTCCGCATCGGGGACCGGGTCTTCATCGGCGCCAACGCGACGGTGATGATGGGCGTCACCATCGGCGACGGCGCGGTCGTCGGTGCGGGCGCGGTGGTCACCAGGGACGTGCCCGCGGGGGTGGTCGTGGCCGGTGTGCCGGCCAAGGTGGTGTCCGCCGTCGAGGTGGACGGGGCCGACGTCCGGTTCCTGCCGGTCGTGGAGAGCTAGGAGTACCGGTCCGTGCGTATCGCAGTGGTCAACAACTTCTTCCCGCCCCGGGCGGGTGGCAGCTCGCACCTGTCCGAGTCGCTCGCCAAGGGCTACGCGGCGGCCGGGCACGAGGTGCTCGTCCTCACGGCCGCCTACCAGGACGCGCCGGCCGAGGAGCAGCGCGACGGCCTGCGGATCGTCCGGCTGCCCGCGTGGATGCTGCCGCAGACCCGGCTGGCGGTCAGTTTCGACATCTCGTTCACCAGCCGGCCGACCCTGCTGCGCCAGGTCCGCAAGCTGCTCGACGAGTTCCGTCCGGACGTCATCCACCAGCACGGCCAGTTCTTCGACCTGACCTGGGCCACCTCGCTCTACGCGCGCAAGCGCAAGGTGCCCACGCTGTTGTCGATCCACACCCGGCTGGAGAACCCGCAGGCCCGTTACGCCAAGGTCTTCCGGGGCCTGGACGCGGTCATGGTCAAGCCGTTCATGTGGCGGGCCAAGCCGAAGCTGGTGGTCATGGACGTGCTCATGCAGGAGTACATCCAGCAGCGCTACCGTGGGGCGAACTCGGGGCTCGTGCCGATCCCGGTCGGCGTCGACCCGGAGTGGGTGACCGGCGGCAACGGGCAGCGGGTCCGCGAGCGGTACGGCCTTGGCGACGCGCCGGTGATCCTGTCGGTCGGCCACGTCATCCCGCTGCGTGACCGGGTCGCGCTCGTGGAGGCGCTACCCGCGGTCCTGGCCGCGGTGCCCGACGCGAAGCTGCTGGTCGCCGGCCAGATCTACTACCCGGTGTTCCAGGAGCGGGCCCGGGCGCTCGGGGTCGAGCACGCGCTGGTCACCCCCGGCAAGGTGCCGAAGAGCGAGATCCCGGACCTGCTCGCCGCCGCCACGGTCGAGTCGCACGAGCAGGGCCTGGGTCTCGGTACGGCGACCCTGGAGGCGATGGCGGCCGGCGTCCCGGTCGTCGCGCCGGCCCGGCCGGACAACTTCCCGGGCATCGCCCTGCGGGACGGCGAGAACGTCCTGCTCTGCGAGCCGGGTGACGTCGCCGGGCTCGCCGAGCGGCTGATCGCCGCGCTGACCGACCCGGTGGTGGCGAAGCAGATCGGTGTGAACGGTCAGGCCCTGATCCGCGAGCGGTTCAGCCTCCAGCGGGTCCTGGACCGGCACCTCGAGGTGCTCGGCGAGATGGCGGCCGCACGCCGCTGACCGCCCCGGACACGGGCGATGCCCCCGACCTCGGTGGTCGGGGGCATCGTCGTCTTCGGGTCAGCTGTTGACGGGGACGTTCGCCGGCTGCTCCTGCGCCGGGCGCGGAGCGGGCGGCCGGGCCGCACCGGCGACCGCCCCGTCCCCGGGGACCGACTCGCCGGTGAAGCGCTTGACCTGCCGGATGCCGGAGAGCGCGGCGATGCCGGCGGCCACCAGGTCGGCCACCGTGAAGATCAGTCGGGAGGCCAGCGCGATGCCAGTGGCCGCGCCCACCCCGCCCGCGTCGGCGAGGAACGGCGCGAGCGCGGCGACCAGCACCGCCTCCCGGACACCGAGGCCGGACGGGGACAGGAAGGCGAACATGCCCACCGTGATGGCGATCGCGAACGACCCGATGCTGCGCAGCAGCCCTTCGAGGCCCGGCGCTGCCTGGGCGTTGGCCAGCAGCCAGAGGTGCACGCCGAACATGGTGTAACCGAGCGCGCTCCAGCCGACCACCCGCAGCACTCCGGGCAGGGTGAGCCGGTGGTGCAGCGGCTCCCGGCGCAGCACCTTCAGGACGAGCTGGATCAGCCGGGTGAGCACCGCCGGGATCGCGCAGATCAGCGCGATCGGGAAGAGGATCGCCACGATCCAGAGAGCCACCCGGACCGAGTCGGCGTACTCCGGGTCGTTGGCGGTGGTGGCGTCGAGCAGCGCGGGCAGGCTGAGCAGGCCCAGGCCGAGAGCGGCGACCACACCAAGGCCGAGCGCGACCAGCGTGGCCAGGAAGGCACGGGCGCGCGGCAGGCCGGCGCGGCGGCCCAGCTCCATCTGGAGCACGTACGCCCAGACGCTGCCCGGGATGTACTTGCCGAGCTGGCCCACCATGCAGATCCGCAGCGCGGCCGGCACGGACACCCGGTGCTCCAGGTCGTCGGCGGCGGCCCGCCAGGCCATCGAGTTGGCGAACATGCCGGCCAGCACCGCCAGCACGGCCAGCACGACCGAGGGCCAGGCCAGGTCGAGCCAGGTCTGCCGGACGTCGGGCCACTGGTGGATGACGCTCCACGCCATGCCCGCGGCGATCAGGACGATCACCACGACGCGTACGGCGAGGGAGAGCCGGCTTGCCGGTTTCGGGGTGGCGCCGGTCGGGCCGGCCGGGGAATTCAGGTCGTCGACCTGCGTCGCGGTCTTCGCCACGGCCTTCCTGCCTCCGCGTCGCGGTTTGTCCGTTGGGATGGATGGGACAAGCAATCGCCGAGAGTAGCGCAGCGGGTGGGCCGGCACGAACCCGGACGGCCCGGCGAGTCTACGCCCCGGACGGCGTGGTGCAGCACTCCGTGCCCGGTCCGGATGTGCCCCCGGCCCACCCACGCTGCTACCGTTCCCAGGCCCCCACCATCTCAAGGAGGAGAACTCCGGTGATCCCGATTTCCGTCGTCAAGCTCGACGAGGCGGCCGAACGGTTGGCGGTCGAGGTGATCCGCTCGGGCATGCTGGCGCAGGGCCCGATGGTGGCCCGGCTGGAGCGTGAGTTCGCGGACCTCGTCGGTGTCGAGCACGCGGTCGCGGTCAACAACGGCACCACCGCCCTGGTGGCCGCCCTCCAGGTGCTCGACCTCGAGCCCGGCGACGAGGTCGTCACCAGCCCGTTCACCTTCGTCGCGACCCTCAACGCGATCCTCGAGGCGGGCGCCACCGCACGGTTCGCGGACATCCGCGAGGACGACTTCTGCGTCGACCCGCAGGCCCTCGCTGCCGCCGTCGGCCCGCGTACCCGGGTGCTGATGCCGGTGCACCTCTACGGGCAGCCCGCCGACATGGACGCCATCGCGCCGCTGGCCGGCCAGCACGGCCTCTCGATCGTCGAGGACACCGCGCAGTCGCTGGGGGCGACGATCTCCGGCCGGGGCGCGGGCAGCTTCGGCCTGGGGACCTTCTCGCTGTACGCCACCAAGAACCTCACCACCGGTGAGGGCGGCATGGTGACCACCAACGACGCGGGGCTGGCCGACAAGCTCCGGGTGCTGCGCAACCAGGGCATGCGGGCGCGGTACCAGTACGAGATGGCCGGCCACAACTACCGGCTGACCGACCTGCAGGCGGCGCTGGGCATCCCGCAGCTGGCCGCGTACGGCGACAACGTCAAGCGGCGCAAGGACAACGCCGCCCGGCTCTCCGCCGGCCTCGCCGACGTGCCGGGCCTGCGGCTGCCCACCGAGCTGCCCGGCCGTTCGCACGTCTGGCACCAGTACACGCTGCTCGTCACCGACGAGGCGCCGGTGGACCGGGACGAGGTCATCAAGCGGCTCGCCGAGGCCGGCGTCGGCTGCGGCATCTACTACCCGAAGACCGTGTACGACTACGACTGCTACCGCGACCACCCGCGCGTGGTCGCCGACCCCGCGCCGGTCACCGAGCGGGTCGTACGGCAGTGCGTGTCGATCCCGGTGCACCACCACCTCACCGACAGCCAGGTCGACCAGGTGATCGACGCGGTCCGGAAGGCGGTGGGCGAGTGACCGCCAAGCCCCGCATCGCCCTCGTCGGCACCGGCGCGATGGGCTCGCTGCACGCGCGGGTCATCGCCCAGTCCGACCGTGCCGACCTGGCCATGATCGTCGAGCCCCGCCGCTCGGTCGGGCAGCAGGTCGCCGAGCGGTACGGCGCCGGCTGGGCGCCCGATCTCGCCGGCCTGGCCGGCATCGACGCGGTGGTCGTCGCCGCGCCCACCGAGATCCACCACGGCCTCGCCGACCAGGTGCTGAGCGCCGACAAGCCGCTGCTGATCGAGAAGCCGGTCTGCGGCAGCCTGGCCGAGTCCGAGGAGATCGTCGCCCTCTCCGAGAAGCGCGGCGTACCCCTGCTCTGCGGCCTGCTGGAGCGGTTCAACCCGGCGGTGCGGACGGCGCTCGCGCTGGTCGACCGCCCGGTGCACCTGTCCGCGACCCGGCACTCGCCGTACGCGCCGCGGATCCGTACGGGTGTCGCCTGGGACCTGCTCATCCACGACGTGGACCTGGCCATCCAGGCGTTCCACGGTGCGGAGCCGGTCGGCGTGCAGGGCACCCTCGGCTACTTCCACCCCGACTCGGTGACCGGGGCGGAGGACGTGGCGGAGACCGTGCTCAGCTTCGGCGACGGTGCCCTGGCCAACGTGTCGGCCAGCCGGATCGGCCAGCGCAAGGTGCGTACGCTGGTGATCAGCGAGGTCGACCGGCTGATCGAGGCGGATTTGATCCGCAAGGACGTCACCATCTACCGGCACGTCTCCTCCGACGCCGCCACGCCGGACGGCCGGGGCTACCGGCAGCAGAGCATCCTCGAGGTGCCCGAGCTGATCACCAACCGGGAGCCGCTCGCCGCCCAGCTCGACCACTTCCTGGACCTCCTCGCCGGCACCGCCGACGCGGACGAGGAGCGCCGGCGGATCCTGCCGGCGCACCGGGCGGTCGGGGCGCTGTTCGAGAAGCGCTGACCCGCGGCCACCGAAACGACCGCCCCTGACCGATCCGGTCAGGGGCCGTCGTTCGTGGCGGTACGGCTCGTCAGGTCGTCCCGGTGCAGGCCCGGCCGGCGTCGGTGACCTGGTAGATCTGGATGTTGCCGACCTCGTGGGCCAGGGTGAGGCGGTCGGTGGCGGCCATCCGCTCCGGGTCGTAGTGCCGGGCCCAGGTACCCGGCATCCGCCGCTTGCCGACCACCAGGTAGCTGATGTTCAGCCGGCGTACCTCGCAGCCGGCCGGGGCGGCGTCCTTGTTGTCGACCAGCCAGTGCCAGGCGGCCCAGCGCTTCTCGTAGTTCTCCGGCGGCAGGCCGGGCAGGGGCGGGATGCCGAACAGCAGCGGCACCTCGTAGTCGGCGTAGGACCAGGTCATGAACTCCCGATGCCGGTCGTACGCGACGACACTGCCCGGCGGTGTGTTCTCCGCCAGCCAGCGGTACGCGGCCGGGTAGGACTTACCCACCGGGGCGCGCCGCTTCATCTCCCCGCGCAGCGGCTGCCAGCTGTCCGGTACCGCCGCGAGCCCGAGCAGCGTCACCACCACCAGCACGGCGGCGACAGCGGCCGGCACCGGTGACCCGTGCAGCGCCCGGGCACGGGCCATCGTGCGGCTGGCCAGCCAGGCGATGGCCAGCCCGAGCACCACCGCTCCGGCGACCGTGAGCACGCCGTACACCGGGAAGATCATCGACCGGACGCGTTCCCGCACCCCGTACCAGAGGCTGGAGAGCGTCGACGCGGCCGGCGAGTCGGACGCCGAGGTCCAGAACCCGATCAGGGTGAACACCACCCCGGCGACCAGCCACGGCCGGGCCCAGCGCAGTGGGCGCAGCACCAGCACGAGCAGCGACAGCAGCAGGCAGGGGATGACGATCCAGAGCCCGACCTGGATGGCCGGCTCGGCGAGCTGGTCGCCCCGGCCGCCCACCGCCGGATAACCGAAGAGGATGTAGCGCTGCGGGTCGGTGACCCAGTACTCCCACGAGTCGCGGTAGCGGCCGAGCAGCGGCGGCGGGTTCGAGAGCCGCTCGCCGTTGGCGCCGAGCAGCACCCCGAGCAGCGGCACCAGCGGCACCAGGCCGGCGACCACCATGGCGGCGAGCCCGGCGCCCACGTTGCGCCAGACCGGCCGGCCCGGCAGCGTGAACGTCATGGCGAGCGCCAGCACGCCGATGAAGAGCACGTCGTAGGTGTGCGTCATCACGATGCCGGCGCCGCTCAGGCCGGCCAGCAGCCCCAGCCGTACCGGGTGCGGGCCGCGCAGCGTGAGGGCGATGAGCAGGGCGGCGACGGCGGCCAGGCAGGGCGCGGTCTGCTCGGTGATCCGTCCGGTGACCACCGAGAGCCACATCGGGCCGAGCACCGCCGGCGCGGTGGCGGCGCAGGCCGCCACGACCGCACGGCCGCCGAGCGCCCGCACCGCCGCGTACACCCCGGCGACCAGGGCGAGCGGGCCGAGGACGATCGACCAGGCGGTCATCACCTCGCTGATCCGCCCACCGGACAGCTCCGCCGCCTGGGCCCAGGAGACGTTCGCCGCCAGCGGGTAGAACGAGCAGGACAGGGCGGGGTCGGTGGCGCCGGTGGTGCACGCCGAGGAGATCAGCACACTGTCGGTGTCCATGATCCGCCGGGTGAGGAAGCCGTGGTTCATGGCGTCCCAGCCGGGCGGCGCGTTGAGCCGGCCGAGGATCAGCCAGCCGAACGCCACGCTGATCAGTGCCGGCACGGTGACGCCGACCAGGTCCGCCCAGTGCGGCCGGACCGACGGCAGGCGCAGCCGCGAGCGCAGGTCGCTCCGCGCGCCGGTCCCGTCCGGCTCGACCAGCCCCCGGGCGAACAGCCGGGACACGAGCACGGCCAGGCCGGCGAGGAGCAGTTCGGCGACGAGCACCGCCAGCGGGCTGTCCGGCAGACCCAGCTTGGGCAGCCACGACATGGCGAGGGCGGTCAGGCCGAGGGTGAGGGCGGGTGCCGCGGCCCAGGCCGCCCACCGGTAACGCCCCGGGGGCAGGACGAAGCCGAGTAGCGCGCCCGGGACGATGGCGACCGCGAGCGCGATGATTGTCGTCAAACCGTGGATCCTTTCGGGGGAGCCCAGGTCTCCGGTGGTGGGCGGAGCCCGTGTCGACGTGCGCGTGTCCGGGGTGACCGCCCGGGCGGGCGGCCTGGCCGGCGAACGGCCGGACCAGTATAGGAACGCGGCTTCGCCCGACGGGGGGCAGCAGGGGCGCGTGGCTGACGGTTGCGCGGACGAATGGGAGCAACGGCGTCAGATGGCGACACCCCAGCGATACCGGTGGCTTCCCTCACGTTAAGGTCACACCTACACTGCGGCGGCGGCTGCTGTTGGCATCGACGCGGCCCGGTGAGCGACCATGGCGGGACGGCGGGGCCGGATCCGCGGCTGCCGCCGGCTCGGCCCGTGCCGGTCGCCAGCCCGTCGCGGGCTCGGGCCGGGGTAGGACGGGCCGCCTCGGCCACGCCGGTTGTCGATCTCGTAGGGGAGCGTACTCGTTGTTCGCCAAGTTGATGGGGCCGGCGGGCGTCGCCGCCCGGGGCGCACTGGTGGTGCTGTGCTACCTGGTCACGCTGCTCGCCGGGGCTCTTGGCCAACCCGTGCTCTTCGCGGTCGCGGGCACGCTCGCCGTGCTCGGCGAGTTCGCCCTGATGCGGTGGGCGACGCCGACCGAGGTGCTGCTGGAGAAGGTCGGGCTGAGCCGGTCGTACCGGCAGCTCACCCGTGACCTCGCGAGCGTGCTGCTGGTCGTCTCCGCGGTCCGTCCCGGCGCGGTGCCGGTCCTCTGGCTGATGCTGCTGGTGGCCGCCGTGTGGGTGATCGCCGTGTTCGCCGGCGCGCTCAACACGATGATCGACCGGCGCAACCCGGTCTCCGCGCTGGTCCGCAACATCGACCTGGGCCCGATGCGTTCCGCGCCGCGCCCGCCGGCCTGGGCCGCCGGCGTCGCCGGTGAGCGGCTGCCGTTCCTGAACGTGCTGCTGATCCCCGGCGCGGTCGTCGCCGCGGTCGCCGACGACGTCGCCCCGGCGCTCGTCGCCGCCGGGGGCATCGCGTTCGCCACCGCGGTCGTCGGCCTGGTGGTGGGGGTGACCTGGCTGCGCGGCCGGGGCAGCGGTAAGCCCACCCTGCTGCCCGCGGTGCAGCGGTGGATGGACGACCACCGGCCCGAGGTGGCCCTCTACTTCGCCGGCCCGGCCAAGGACGTCTACCAGGCGAACATGTGGCTCGCCCCGACCGAGGCGCTGGAGCGCCCGGCGGTGGTGCTGATGCGCAGCAGCGAGGCGTTCCAGGCGCTGGCCGACACCCGCCTGCCGGTGATCTGCGTGCCGTCGGGGGTGGACTTCATGAACCTCGACTACGGCAGTGTCCGGGTCGCCCTCTACACGGCGAACGTCGGCGCGAACATCCACATGCTGCGCGAGCCCGGCATGAAGCACGTCTTCGTCGGTCACGGCGACAGCGACAAGCAGGCCAGCGTCAACCCCTACAGCAAGGTGTACGACGAGGTCTGGGTGGCCGGCACCGCCGGGCGGGAGCGGTACGCCCGGGCCGCCGTCGGGGTGCGCGACGACGACATCGTCGAGGTGGGCCGGCCGCAGCTCGCCGGGGTGCACACCTTCGGCGCGGAGTCGGTCGAGCGCCCGTTCACGGTGCTCTACGCCCCCACCTGGGAGGGTTGGCTCGACGACGACCCGTACCACACGTCCCTGGTCCTGATGGGGGAGCGGATCGTCAAGGGCCTGCTGGAGAGCCGCCCGGCGGTCCGGCTGATCTACAAGCCGCACCCGCTGACCGGCTCCCGCTCCAAGGAGGCCCGGGCCGTGCACGAGCGCATCGTGGCACGGATCCGCGCGGCCGGCGGCGACCCGGACGCGACCTCGCTGGACGGCACCCGGCACCTCGTGGTGACCGGCCGGACGCCGGCGCTGTTCGACTGCTTCAACCAGACCGACCTGCTGGTCAGCGACGTGTCCAGTGTGGTCTCCGACTTCGTGCAGAGTCAGCGGCCGTACGTGGTGGCCAACCCGAGCGGGCTGCCCGAGGACGAGTTCCGCCGGGAGTACCCCACCTCGCGGGCCGCGTACCTGCTGTCCCGGGACTGCGGCGAGCTGGAGAAGATCCTCGCGCTGACCCGGGCCGGCGACGACCCGATGACCGAGGCGCGGCGGGAGCTGAAGACGTACCTGCTCGGGCCGGACGAGCCGAACCCGATGGAGCGGTTCCGGGCGGAGGTCGCCCGGCTCTGCGGCTGACGCGTCGTGGCAACGGAAACGGGGAGGGCCGCCGGCCCTCCCCGTTTCGCGTACCGCCGGTCAGTCCTGCCGCGGCGGGGTGTCCACGTCGCGGGAGACGACCGCGCCCTTCTCGTCCACCCAGCCCTTCGGCCGGGCCGGGTTGCCGGCCACCAGCTGGTACGGCTTGACGTCCTTGGTCACCACCGACCCCGCGGCGATCATGGCGTACTCGCCGACCTCGATCCCGCAGACCAGGGTCGCGTTGGCGCCGATGGACGCGCCCCGGCGTACCAGCGTCGGGGTGATGGTCCAGTCCGGGTTCTGCGCGCGGGGCCGGAAGTCGTTGGTGAAGACCGCGCAGGGACCCACGAAGACCTCGTCCTCGATCGTCACGCCCTGGTACACCGAGACGTTGTTCTGGATCTTCACCAGGTTGCCGACGCTGACTCCGGCGTCGACGTACACGTTGCGACCGATGACGCAGCCCTCGCCCACCGTGGCGGTGGAGCGGATGTGGGCCAGGTGCCAGACCTTCGTGCCGTCACCGATCTGGGCGCCGGGCTCCACGTCGGCGGAGGGGTGGACGAAGACCGGCGGCCGGTCGTTGCTGTCAGTCATCGGCGTAGCATATCGATCCGCTCAGCCGACGAGCGCCGCCACCGCGTCGGCGACCGGCACGTCCGCCGGCAGGGCGGTCGCCGACACCACGGCGCTGACCGGCAGCGGGCCGTACAGGTGCGGGAAGAGCGCGCCGCCGCGGGACGGTTCCCAGCGCAGCCGCCCGCCGAGCCGCGCCGGGTCGACGGTCAGCAGGGTCAGGCCGGTCACGCCGGCGAAGCGCCGCCGGGCGGTCTCCACCACCTGGTCCGGCCCGGACAGGTGGAGGTACCCGTCCTGCTGGTCCAGGGCGGTGCCGGTGAAGTGACCGGCGGCGAGCGCGTCGTCCCACTCGGTGGTGGCGAGCAGCTTGTAGATCACTCCCGCAGCCTACGACCTGGTTGTCGGCCGACCGGCCCTCCCGTTGTTCGCGAGCGTCTGTCACCATTCGTGGTCGGCGGAGGAACGGGGGTCCGGAGTGCGCATCCTGCTGGTCGAGGACGACCGCCGGGTGGCTGCTGCGCTGTCGGCCGCCCTGACCCGGCGGGGGTACGACGTCGAGCACGCCGCCACCGTCGCCGCCGCCCTTTCCGCCGCGCCCTGCGACCT
Organism: Actinomycetes bacterium; assembly: GCA_023402505.1. Taxonomy (GTDB): domain Bacteria; phylum Actinomycetota; class Actinomycetes; order Mycobacteriales; family Micromonosporaceae; genus Micromonospora. The sequence goes on along the minus strand of JAEYGD010000442.1, from coordinate 2,855 downwards.
GGTGCTGCTTGATCTCACGCTGCCCGACGGGGACGGCACCGACCTGTGCCGGGAGCTGCGGCGGCGCAGCAGCCAGCTGGGGATCATCGCGGTCACCGCGCGGGGGGAGGAGCGGGACCGGGTGCTGGGGCTGCGGCTCGGCGCCGACGACTACGTGGTCAAGCCGTTCTCGATGGTGGAGTTGCAGGCCCGGATCGAGGCGGTGCTGCGGCGCGCCGCCCACGCCGCACCGGGGCGCGACCTGATCGAGGTGGGCCCGATCCGGGTCGACGTGGCCGCCCGGACCGTCCACGTCGACGGCCGGGAGGTGACGCTGACCCGCAAGGAGTTCGACGTGCTGCTCTCCCTGGCCCGGCAGCCGGGGGTGGCCGTGCCCCGCGACCGGATCCTGCTGGACGCGTGGGGCACCACCTGGGCCGACCGGCACACCGTCGAGGTGCACGTGGGGTCCCTGCGCGGCAAGCTCGGCGATCCGCGGCTGGTGGAGACGGTCCGCGGGGTCGGCTACCGGCTGCGCGGCGGGTGACGCGGAGTGCGCCGCCGTCTGGTGATCAGCTACCTGCTGCTGATGGTGCTGGTCCTGATCGCTTTGGAGACCCCGCTCGCCGCGACGCTCGCCAGCCGGGAGACCGAGCGGGTCCGGGCCGACCGCCTCGCCGACGCCACCCGCTTCGCGTCGCTGGCCGGACCGGCGTTGCGCGGCGGCACCCCCGGCCCGATCAACAGTGAGCTGGAGAGCTACGACGAGCTGTACGGCATCGGCGCGGCCGTGGTCGACCGGGACCGCCGGACCGTGGTGTCGTCGACGAGCTGGCGGCCGGTGCCGGGCACCCGGACCGCCCTCGACGCGGCCCTGTCCGGGCAGCAGGCCAGCGGGCCCGAGTCGGTCCTGCCGTGGGTGGACGGGCCGATCGTGGTCGCGGTGCCGATCAACGACGGCGGCGAGGTGCTCGGCGCGGTGGTCACGACCACTCCCGCCGACCGGGTCCGGCGTACCGTCACCACCTGGTGGCTGGTCCTCACCGGCGCCGGCCTGCTCGCGGTGCTGGCCTGCGTGCTCACCGCGTTCGGCCTGGCCGGCTGGGTCCTGCGTCCGGTCACCGAGCTGGACGCGGTGACCCACGAGATCGCCGAGGGTGACCGGGGTGCCCGGGTGCAGCACCGGCTCGGCCCGCCCGAGTTGCGCCGGCTCGCGGAGAGCTTCAACCACATGGCCGACGTCGTCTCGGACGTGATGGACCGGCAGCGCGCGTTCGTCGCGCACGCCAGTCACCAGCTCCGCAACCCGCTGACCGCGCTGCGCCTGCGCGTGGAGGAGCTGGGGCCCAGCCTGAACGACCCGCAGGGCCGCGCCGAGCATCAGCTCGCCCTGGAGGAGACCGACCGGCTGGCCCTGGTCCTGGACGCCCTGCTCACCCTGGCCAGGGCCGAGCGGACCGACAACCTGAGGGTCACCGTGGACGCGGCGGCGATCGCGGCCAGCCGGGTCGCGGCGTGGGCGCCGCTGGCCCGCCGCCGGGCGGTCACGCTGCGCCTGGACGTCCGCGACGCCCCGGCGTACGCGCGGACCGTGCCGACCGCCGTCGACCAGGCGCTCGACGCGCTGATCGACAACGCGGTGAAGTTCAGCGGAGCCGGCGGGGAGGTCACGGTGGAGGTCCGGCGCGGCGACGGGGGAACGACCCTGGAGGTACGCGACACCGGCCCCGGCATGACCGCCAGCCAGCTGGACCAGGCGACCGAGCGGTTCTGGCGGGCACCCGAGGTGCAGAACGTCGACGGTGCCGGGCTCGGCCTGACCATCGTCGCGGTCCTGGTCGACGCCTCCGACGGGCGGCTCGCCATGCGTCCGAACGCGCCGCGCGGCCTGACCGCCCAGCTCTGCTTCCCGGCGCCCGCCGACGGTCCCGCGCCCACGGACGGCTCCGCGTCCACCGAGGGGTCCGCGTCCACCAAGGGGTCCGTTCCGATCGACGAGCCCGCGCCTGTCGACGGGTCCGCGTCCGCCGCGCCCGGCGACGGACGGTGAGTCGACGTCCCTACGGTTTCGTCTCGCGGTACCAGGCGGCGGCGCCCGGGTGCAGCGGCAGGGGAGCGGTGGTGATGGCGGAGCGGGGGCTCATCCGCCCGGCCGCCGGGTGGGCCGAGGCCAGCTCCTGCCGCCGGTCCATCAGCAGCCGGGTCACGTCACGGACCAGCCCATCGGGCAGGTCCGCGCGGACGATCAGGAAGTTCGGGTTGGCGACGGTGGTCACCGGGTCCACCCCGTACACCGAGCGGGGGATGTCCCGGGACACGTAGAACCCGGGGTGCTGGGCGCGCAGCGGCTCGGTCCACGCGCCCAGGTCGACCATCCGGACCTGCTGGTCCGAGGCGAGCGCCGCCACCGCCCCGACCGGCAGGCCGCCGGAGAAGAAGAACGCGTCGACGCGGCCCTCGCGCAACGCGGCGACGGAGTCGTCGAGGCCGAGCCGCTCCCGGCGTACGCCGCCCCCGCCCAGCCGGGCCACGTCGAGCAGGCGGGACGCGGTGATCTCGGTGCCGGACCCGGGGGCGCCCACGGACACCCGCCGGCCCCGCAGGTCGGCGAGGGAGCGAACCCCGCTGCCGGCGGTGGTGACCAGGTGCAACAGGTCGTCGTACACGCGGGCCACGGCGGCCACCGCCGGGTCCGCGCCCAGGGCGGCGGGCAGCACGTCGGCCTGCGTGAAGCCCAACTCCGCCTGGCCGGCGCCCACGAGCCGCACGTTCTCCGCCGACGCGGGGGTGACCACCACGCTGGCCCGCACGTTCGGCAGCTCGCGGTTGAGGATGGCGGCCAGGGACGTCCCGAAGGCGTGGTAGACGGCGGTCGG
>JAEYGD010000368.1 GCA_023402505.1 Actinomycetes bacterium | reverse complement strand
CCGACCGTTTCTGGGTCAGAGCGTCGTGCAGACCGTGCCGTTGAGCCGGAACACGCCCGGCGGCACGTTGGGACCGCCGTACCCTCCGACGAAGCCAACCGAGGTCGTGCCGCCACCGGGCGCGAGCGCGCCGTTGTGGTCGGCGTTGGTGACCCGGACGGCGCGGCCGTCCTGCGACCAGGTGCCGTTCCAGCCGCTGTCGACGCGCTGCCAGCCGGTCGGCCAGTCGAAGGTGAGTGTCCACCCGTCGACGGCGTCCGGGCCGGTGTTGGTCACGTCGATGTTCGCCACGTACCCGTTGCCCCAGTCGGTGGCGACACCGAACCGCACGGCGCAGGTGCTCTCCGCCGGGCTGCCGGTGGTGAACGTCAGCGGCGGCGACGACCAGGAGACCCGGCCGGCCGTGTCGCGGGCCAGCACGTTGACGGTGTACCGGGTGCCCGGGCGCAGGTTCCGCACGGTGAACGAGGTCCCGGCCGTCTCACCGAGCTGCTCGCTGACCGGGCCGTGCTGGCGGTACACCTCGTACTTGGCGATCGGGTCGGCTCCGACCCGCGACGCCGGCCAGCCGATCGTCGCCGTCTGGTCGGTCACCGCGCCGGCGACCGGCTGGCCGGGCGCACCGGGGGCGCCGGTCACGGCACGCGCGGTGCGCGTCTCGACGACGGTCAACGAGTACGGGGGCAGCGTCTGGCTGGTGGCCGTCCCCGTCCGCGTGGTGGTGACGGACGTGGCGCCGTTGGCGTACGTGTGCACGGTCGGCGCGGTCGCGGCCGGCGTGAACCCCGCGTAGTCCAGCCGGACCGCGTGCTCGTTGTCGGGGTCCTTGTTCAGCAGCAGCACCGCGACGTCCCCGTTCGGCCGGCGTACCGCGTGCGCCGTGACCAGCGGCTGGTCGGTGCCGGCGCGGATGAACTGGTCACCGGGGTCGGTGAACCGGCCCATCAGGGCCAGGGCGTGGTAGGGCGCGAACGGCGTGTTCATCGGCGGCTGGCAGACGCTGTTGTCGGCGGTGCAGGTGCCGCTGGAGAGCAGGCCGAAGTCGCCGTAGTCGGTCTGCCCGGCCACCGTCGACACGGTGCCGATGCCGTTGTGCACGTTCCACCACTGGACGGTGAAGACGCCGTTGGCGAGCAGGCCGCTGTAGGCGTCGGCGAGGAAGAGCGCGCCCGGCAGGGTGTTCTGCCCGACGCCGACGTTGAGTTCGGTCAGGCTGATGCCGATGCGGGAGGCGTCCGGGCCGGCGTACGCGGCGATCTGCCGGCGGGCGAGGTGGACGGCGTCGACGATGTGCTCGGTCCTGGCCACCGCCTCGGCGGCCGTGCTGCCGCCCGGGTACCAGTGCAGGTCGACAAAGTCAATCTTCGAGCCGGCGAGGGACAGCACCACCTGGTTCCAGCTTCCGGCGTCGCCCTCCGCCACGATGGCGTCCGGCCAGTTGCCCGGCATGGTCAGCACCGCGCCCACCTTGATGGTGGGGTCGACCGCCTTCATCGCGTCGGCGTACGCGACCACCTCGGCCGCGTACTGCCGCGGGCTCTTGTCGGGGTGGTCGTCGGCCTCCCACTCGGCGCCGTAGTGGCCGTTGCCGTAGTTCTCGTTGCCGATCGTCCAGTACCGGACGCCGTAGCCCTTGGTCACGTTGGCGTACCGCACCCAGCCGGCCGCCTCCTCGGCGCTGCCGGTGCCGTAGTTCGCCACGATCATCGGCTGGGCGCCGGTCCGGCGAACGCCGGCCATGAAGGTGTCGAAGTCGGTGCCGGGCGCCACGTAGCCGCCGGGCGCGGTGTGGTCCGCCCAGTGGTAGATGTCCGAGTAGGAGCCGCCCGGGTACCGGCGCATCTGCACCCCGGCCGCCTTCAGCAGGTCGGCGACGGCGGTGGTGCCCAGTTGGGCGTCCCAGATCGCGTCGTTGACGCCGAGGGCGGTGTCCGGCACCGTCGCCAGCCCGGCCCGGGTGTTCACGGTGACGGTGACGGGCACGACGTCGGCGGCGACGGCGGGTTGGTGGACGAGGGCCGGTGTGCCGGCGAGGGCGAGTACGGTCGCGGCGGATGCCAGGCGGCGCGTGAGCCTACGCCTGTGGGGTCTCATGGGAGTCGTTCCTCCGAGCATGGCGCATGGACGGATGACGATCGAGAGGTGCCCTCGCCCTCGACCACGGCCGGCTCGAACCATCAGCAGTATCGATGGAGCCGTTCCCGCCGGCAAGGGTCGGGCCGGGCGGGTGCGGCGGTCCCGCGACCGCCATCGGGCGACCGGTCCCCCACTTCCAGACACCTATCGACGGTGTTGGTGGAACGATGGAGGCGTGGGAACTGCGAAAACTGCCATGCCTGTCATCTCGCCGCTCGCCGGCGAGCCGATCAAGCGCGCCGACGCCGAGCGGCTCGCGGGGGTCCTGAAGGCGATCGCCGATCCGGCCCGGTTACGACTGCTCAGCCTGATCCAGTCGGCTCCGACCGGCGAGGCGTCCGTCACCGACCTCACCGCGCCGCTCGGCCTCTCCCAGCCGACCGTGAGTCATCACCTTCGGATCCTCACCGAGGCCGGCCTGCTCGAACGCGAGAAGCGCGGGGTCTGGGCGTACTACCGCCTGGTGCCGTCCGCCATCTCGGCGATCGCCGACCTGTTGACGCCGCCGCGCAAACGGGCGACGAAGAAGGCTCGCTGAGCGTTTCGAACCGGCCCGGCGGCGCGTCGAGCGCCACCGGGCGGTTCGTCGCGCCCGGACGGGCCGGGCCGCGCGCGGAGCGCCTCAGCCTCCGGACGGACCGGTGGCCGTGACGATCGAGACGGGGCTGCCGAGTTCGACGGTACGGCTGACGGTGCAGAGGCGGTCGTGCGACTGCCGCAGCGACCGCGGCAGCGCCTCGCGCGCCCGGTCGCCGTCCGCCCCTGCCGGGAACTCCACGGTGAAGGTGACGGTGAGGTTCCGCATCCGGTTCCCGCCGGCCTCGTCGCGGATCTTGTCGCCGCTGACCTCGACCGAGAACCGGGTCGGCTCGGCGCGGCGGCTGGTGATGTGGTCCACGTCCACGGCGGTGCAGCCGCCGATGGCGGCCAGGAGCAGTTCCACCGGGGTGAAGCTGCCGTCCTCGCCCGCGCCCATGGTCATCGACCCACCCCGGGCGTTCCGCACGACGTACTGCCCGACGCTGGTGCGCTCGATCTCCACCGAGCGGAAGGTGCTGGCGCTCATGACCGGCACGCTACCCCAGGCCGGCGGCGGCCCGCCCATGATCCGCACTCGTCGATATAGACAGGTGCCGCTGTCGGTGGCGAGGATGCGGTCATGGGAATTGACGACAGCGGCGCCCGGCCCACGAGGCCCACCCGCCGCACCGTGCTCACCGCCGCCACCGCAGCGACCGCCGCCACCGCAGCCACCGTCGCCGTGCCCGCGCTCGCCGGCCCGGCCGCGGCCGGCGGCTCGACAC
>JAEYGD010000295.1 GCA_023402505.1 Actinomycetes bacterium | reverse complement strand
GGGCGCGGGTGGCCGCCGCGGCGGCGTCCTCGGCGTCGCGGCGGGCCTCGTCCCGTTCGGTGTGGGCCGCCGCCACCTGCGCGGCGGTGTCGGCCCGCAGCTGGGCGAGCTGCCGCTCCACCCCGGCCGGGGACAGTTCCGCGTGCAGGGCCTCGGTGAGGGTGTCCACGATCTGGTCGAGCCGGTCCACGGCCTCCCAGGTACGGGCCACCTGTCCGGGCAGGCCCGGGGCGTTGCGGTGGCGCATCCGGCTGTTGCGGGCGGCCCGCTGGCAGGCGCCGTCGTTGTCCCGGCAGTAGCGGAACGGCCGGCCGGCACCCGGCCGTTGCGGCACCTCACGTCCACAGTGGGCGCAGGGACGGGTGTCGACGGGAACGGCCTGCTCGTCCATGGGACGGGAAGTGTAGTGCGGACCCGCCGGCCCGGTCCCGCCGCGGCCGGACCGGCGGGTCGCCGTCACACCACCTCGAACTGGGCCATCATGCCGATCTGGGAGTGCTCCAGGAAGTGGCAGTGGTAGACGTAGCGGCCGGTGAAGCCGCCGAACGTGGCCTGCACGCGCACCGTCGACCCGGGCGGCACCGCGACGGTGTCCTTCAGGCCGGCCTCGCCCGGCGCCGGCGGCACGCCGTCCCGGTCCAGCACCCGGAACTGCACCAGGTGCAGGTGGAAGTTGTGGTCGATGCCGAACGCGCTGTCCTTGTTGGTGATCCGCCAGATCTCGGTGCTGCCCAGCGGGATCCTCGCGTCGACCCGGCCGGCGTCGAAGACCTGCCCGTTGATGGTGAACGTGGTCGAGCCCGGGTTGAAGCTCAACGCCACGTCCCGGACCGTGGTCGCCGCGGGCAGCGGCGGCAGGGCGCGCAACCGGTCGGGCAGCCGGCTGTCGTCGTCGGCCTCGTAGGCCACGTCGAACGCGAGCACCGGGCCGGAGGAATCCCACAGGACGACGCGGCTGCCGACCGGGAGCCGGCCGAAGTCCACGACGACGTCGGCGCGTTCGGCCGGGGTGAGCGTGAGTTCGGCGCGCGGCACCGGCGCCGGCAGCAGGCCGCCGTCGGTGCCGACCTGCACGAGGTCCGCGCCGGGCAGCCGCAGCTGGAAGATCCGGTGCGCGGAGGCGTTGAGCAGCCGCAGCCGGTAGCGGCGGGCGGCGACCGCCAGCACCGGTTGCGGCTTGCCGTTGGCCAGGATCGTCCGCCGGTCCATGTTCGGCGACGGGTCGAACACCAGCGTGCCGTCCTCGGCGAGCTGCGCGTCGCGCAGCAGGATCGGCACGTCGTAGCCGCCCGAGGGCAGCCGCAGGTCCCGCTCGGCCGGGTCGTCGATCAGGTAGAAGCCGTGCAGGCCCCGGTAGACGTGCTCGGCCTCCATGTGGTGGCTGTGGTCGTGGTACCACAGCGTCGCCCCGCGCTGCCGGTTCGGGTAGTGGTAGGCGCGCCAGCCGCCCGGCGCGACGACATCCGTCGGGTGCCCGTCGCTGGCCGCCGGGACGAACCCGCCGTGCAGGTGCACGTTCGTCGGGTGGTGCATCTCGTTGCGCACCCGCACCACCGCCGGACGGCCGTACCGGGCCCGGATGGTGGGTCCGACGAACTCGCCGTTGTAGCCGAGGACCGGCGTCGCCACGCCGGGCAGGATCTCCGTCATGGTGTGCCGCACCGCCAGGTCGTACAGCTCGACGCCGGCGAGCACCGCGGTCGGCTTCAGCACCGGCGGCACCGGCAGCGCGACGGTGAACGGTTCGCCGGCCGCCGCGCCCGCGGCGGCACCGGAGTGGTCGCCGTGGTGGCTGCCGGTGGCGGGTCTCGCGCAGCCCGGCAGGAGGGTGCCCCCCACCGCCAGCCCTCCGAGCGTAATGAGGCGTCGTCTGTCCATGTCGCTCCTCCCCCTGGGCGCGCGGCCCCACTGACCGGTGCCCACGCCGGTCCGGCCGGCGGCTCCCGGCTCGACCGGCCGCGGGGATGCAACCAGCGGACGCTCGACGATCGCTGGGGAGGCAGGTCGAGAGCGGATCGGTCCGCCCCCCGCGATCCCGCGCTCGCGGCGTTCGGTCTGCTCCCGTCGAGAGGCCGCCGGGTGGGGGAAGTCAGGGTGCGGAGCGGGCCAGGCGGTCCAGCGTGTAGCGGCGCTGCACGAGTACCGCCACCAGCATCAGGGCGGCCGGCAGCAGCCCGAAGCCCCACCGGATCGCGTCCAGCGCGGCGGCGGACTGGGTCACGGTCGTGCCGGCGGTGGAGGCCGCGAACCCGCCGGCGGCCAGGCACAACGAGTACGCCCACGGGCCCAGCGCCGCGCCGGTGGCCTCGGTGGCGGTCCACACCCCGGTGTAGGTGCCCGCCCCGGCCGACCCGCCGGCGGCGCGGATGACGTCCGGGACCATCGAGAACGGCAGCAGCTGCATGCCGGCGAACGCCACCCCCAGCACCGCCACGGCGGCGACCAGGACCGGCAGGCCGGCCGGGGCGCCGACGGCGAGGACCAGCGAGCCGGCGGCGAACGCGCCCTGCGCGGCCAGCAGCGCACGTTGCTTGCCCACCCGGCGCGCCACCGCCAGCCAGCCGGGTGTCACCAGCAGCGCCGGCGCCACGAACGCGGCCACCAGGACCGTGGTCAGGCCGGGGCGGCCCAGCTCGTACTCGGCGTAGTAGGGGACCCCGGCGAGCACGAGGTGCGTGGTGGTGGACATGGCCAGGTACGCGGTGACCAGCGCGCGGAACTGCCGGTTGCGCAGCGCCGAGATCAGGGCCGGCCACCCGCCGGCGTGGTCGCTGCCGCCCGCGTCGGCGACCCGGCGCAGCCGGGTGATCCCGGCGACCCCGACCAGCATGGTCACCAGCATCCCGACCGCCAGCAGCGCGCCCATCCGCTGGTAGCCGGCGCGGGTGGCGTCCTCACCGCCGGCCAGCAGCGGCGCCAGCAGCCCGGAGACCAGGATGCCCAGGGTGAGCACCACCATCCGGAACGCCATCAGACGGGTCCGCTCGTCGTAGCCGATCCGCAGGTCGGCGGGGGTGGCGAGGTAGGGGACCTGGTAGGCGGCGAACAGCAGGTTGCCGGCGACGAACGCGACCGCCACCCAGGCGGCGGCCGGAGCGCCGGTCAGGCCCCCGGGAACGGCGAACAGCGCGGCGAACGCCGCGGGAAGGGCGCACCCGATCAGCAGCAACCGGCGGCGATGGCCGCGGCGGACCTGCTCGATGTCGCAGCGGTGCCCGACCCACGGGTGCAGCAGGACGTCGGCGACCTTGGGCAGCAGCAGCGCCAGGCCGGCCAGCCACGGGGTGACGGCCAGGACGTCGGTGAGGAAGTACAGCAGCAGCAGGCCGGGCACGGTCACCCACACGCCCATGCCGACCGAGCCGGTCGCGAAGCCGACCAGCGGCCCTCTGGGCAGGGCGACTGCGCTGTCGTCGGTGCGCTGCCGGGCCGCAGCGGTCATCACGGGTCTCCCGTCCGGGCGCGTCGGCCCACCTGAATCCAACGGATGCTGGATTGTAGGGGCACAATGGCGGGCATGACCATGCCTCGTCGCAGACCGGGCCGGCCCCGCCGCGCCGACGCGCCGCCGACCCGCGAGCGGGTCCTCACCGCGGCGACGGCGCTGTTCGCGCAGCGGGGCTTCGACGCCGTCGGGCTGCGGGAGGTGGCCGCCGCCGCCGGCGTCGACGTGGCCACGGTCGCCCACCACGCCGGTACGAAGGCCAAGCTCTACGACGCCTGCTTCGCCCGGGTGTTCACCGTCGAGCAGCAGGTGCTGCAGGTGGCTGCCGAGCGGGCCCGGCAGGCCCTGGCGGCGGGCCCGGACCGGGCGCTGGGCGCCCTGCACGACCTGGTCGACGTGTTCGTCGACTTTCTCGAGGACCACCCGGAGACCACGGCGCTGTGGCTGCGGCGCTGGTTGGAGCCGCACCGGCACGCCGACCTCGACGCCCGCTACTCGGCGCCGCTGTACGCGCTGGTCGTCGACCTGCTGAGCGCCGCGGCGCAGGCCGGGGCACTGGCCGAGCCGACCCCGCACGTCACGGTGCGCAGCCTGGTGTGGGCGGTGCACGGGCACGTCACCGCGCTGGCCGCCGGTGTCGGCTCGGAGGCCCGGGAGCGGCGTGAGTTCCGGGCCTTCGTGCACCGGTTCCTCGACGCCCTCTACGGCGTGGCCGGCACTTGACGCCGCGCCGACCCGCCGGCATTATCCAACGAACGTTGGATTAAGGGGAGGAGTCGGCCATGCAACCCACCGTCGCGGTCGTCGGCGCGGGCGCGGCCGGACTGGCCACCCTCAAGGCACTCGCCGACGCCGGCGTGCCGGCCGTGGCGTTCGAGGCCGGTGACCGGGTCGGCGGCCTCTGGGTGTACGGCGCGGCCGGCTCGCCCGCGTACCGCACCCTGCACCTCAACACCAGCCGCACCCGTACCGAGTTCGCCGACCACCCCATGCCGGCGGACTGGCCGGACTACCCCGACCACACCCGGATCGCCGGATGGCTCCACGACTACGCCCACCGGTTCGGGCTGCACCCGCACGTACGGCTGCGACACACCGTCGACCGGGTCGTGCCGGAGCGCGGCGGCCGGTGGGCGGTGCACGCCGACGGCCCGGACGGGCCGGTACAGGTCACCGTCGACGCGGTCGTCGTCGCCAACGGCCACAACCGCGTGCCGAAACCGCTACCGCAGTACCCGGGCACCGGCCCGGTCCGGCAGCTGCACAGCCACGCCTACCGCGGCCCGGAGCAGCTCGCCGGCCGGCGGGTCCTGGTGGTCGGCGGCGGCAACTCCGCGATGGACATCGCCGTCGACGCCTCGTACGCCGCGACGCGCACCCTGCTGTCCCTGCGCCGGGGCGTGTGGGTCGTGCCCAAGCACCTGCTCGGCCGCCCGTCGGACACGCTCAACGGGGCACTGGCCCGGCGGCTGCCGTGGCGGCTGCGCCAGCGCGTCACCCAGACGCTGCTCGCTGCCACCGTGGGACCACCCACCCGGTACGGGCAGCCCGCCCCGGCGCACGGCTTCCTCCAGGACCACCCCACCCTCTCCGACGGGCTGCTGTCCCGGCTCACCCACGGCGAGATCGAGGCACGCCCCGGAATCACCGGCTTCGACGGCGAGCGGGTGACCTTCACCGACGGGCGCACCGACGAGGTCGACCTGGTGGTCTGGTGCACCGGCTACCAGGTGGACATGCCGTTCCTCGACCCGGCGCTGCTCGGCGACGGCGCCGAGACCCTGCCGCTGTACCGGCACGTTTTCCACCCCGACGCGCCCGGCCTGGCGTTCGTCGGCCTGATGCAGTCCACCGGCGCGGCGTTCCCGCTGGTCGAGGCGCAGGCCAAGCTGGTCGCCGCGCAGCTTGCCGGCGCGTACGCGCTGCCCCCGCTCCCGGTCCAGCGCGCCCACATCGCCGCCGAGCTGCGGGCCGCCCGCGACCGGTGGGGCGAGCGACGGCCGGCCATGCGGGTCGACTTCGACGTCTACCTGGCCCAGCTGCGACGCGAACTCGCCGACGGCGCCCGCCGCGCGGCCCGGGGAACCGGGCGGACCCGGCCGGCGACCGGCCGGGGAGGCGACCCGGTGAGCGCGAACGGCGACCCGACCAGCGCGGCGGGCGGCAGCCGGTGAACGGGAGCGACGGGACGATCGGAGGAGGCCGCGTGAACGACACCGACGGCGCCGCACGGGCGCGGAACCTCACCGGGCGGCGGGTGCTGGTCACCGGGGCGCGCGGCACCTTCGGCGGGCACCTGTGCGCCGCGCTGACCGGCTCCGGCGCCCGGGTCGTCGGCCTGGACCTGCACCCCCTCGACGGGGTGGACGTGCCGGTGCTCGGCTGCGACCTGACCGACCCGCGGGCGGTGCCCGCCGCCGTCGCCGCGGCGGTCGACCGGCTCGGCGGGCTCGACCTGCTGATCAACAACGCGGGCGTCGGCGGCCCCGCCCCGGCCGAACTGCCGCCCGACGAGGTCGTCCGCCAGCAGCTCGAGGTGAACCTGCTGGCCGCGTGGCGGACCACCGCCGCCGCGATGCCCGCCCTGGAAGCCGCCCGCGGCCGGGTGGTGTTCGTGGCCAGCCGGATGGCGCTGCTGCCGCTGCCGCTGGCCGCCGCGTACGGGGTCAGCAAGCGGGCCCTCGTCGCGTACGCCGACGCGCTGCGCCACGAGGTCGGCACCCACGTGGGGGTCAGCGTCGTCTACCCGAGCATGGTCGCCTCGCCGATCCACGACAGCACCGCCGCCGCCGGCCTGTCCCTCAACGGCGTGTCCCGGCCGGAACCGGTGCACGGGGTGGTCGCGGCGATCCTCAAGGCGGCCACCGCCCGGCGGGCGCCCCGTGACGTGGCCACCACCACCCGGGGGCGGATCGAGTTGGCGCTGGCCCGGCACGCGCCGGCCCTCGCCGACCGGGTGGTACGGCGTACGGTGGCCGGCCGGATCGCCGCCGGCGACCTGGACGGCGCGCCGCTGGCCGCCGGGATGCTCCGCCGCCACCGCGCCGGTTGACCCGCCACCGCGCCGGCTGCCCGCCACCGCGCCGGTTGACCCGCCACCGCGCCGGCTGACCCGCCACCGGCGTGTGACGCCGGCGGCGCGCGGACCGCCCGGCTCACCCGCCTCGGGAACACCGCCGGCCGACCGGCCGTGCGGACACCCAGGCCGGCGAGACGGCCGAGCGTCACCGGTCGAAACTCCGCCGCGCCGGTCGCCCGGCGGACAGGTCCACGTCCGCGTGGCCGTGCGGCGCCACCACCCGGATCCGCCGGTCGACCGCCGAGACCAGGCGTACGCCGACCCGCCGGGCGTCCCAGGTCAGCTCGGTGACGGTGAGCCGCCCCGGCAGCCGTACCCCGCGCAGCACGCCCCGGTCCAGTCCGGGCGGCAGCGCCGGCAGCAGCCGCAGCACCTCACCACGGGTGTGCACGAGCGCCTCGATCAGCACGGCCGGCAGGGCGTGCGCGGCGTCGGCGTTGTAGGTGATCCGACCCGGGTTGTGCGCGCTCATCAGCGACCGGAAGAACATGTCGGCGCCCACGATCCGGCGCAGGTACACCGCGACCAGGTGGCCGTCGTGCAGCCGCGCCGCCGCGAGCGCCCGGTGCAGGCTGCCGTGCGCCGAGCCGTCCTCGCCGCCGCGCAGCGTCAGCGCCCGGTGCGCGGCGGCCGCGAGGTCGGGCGTGTCGTCCGGATTGATCTCGTCCAGCGGCCACACCGGGTACAGGTGGCTCACGTGCCGGTGGTCGTCGTCGGGGCGGTAGCCGGGCCACGCCCACTCGGCGAGGGCACCACGCCCGTCGACGAGATGATCCGGCAGCCGGGCGGCCAGCGCCGCCCAGCGCTGCTCGCCGGTCAGCTCGGCGGCGAGCGTCAGGGCGTGCCGGGCCGCGGCGACGTCCATGGTGGCGTTCACCGCCGCCGGCACCGGCCGGCCCTCGTCGTCGAGCGGCCCGGTCTCCGCCGAGTACGACGGCACGATCACCAGCCGCCCGTCGGCGCCGGTCACGGTGAGGATCCCGGCGAAGAACCGGGCCACCTCGACCAGCCAGCCCGCCACCTCCCCGAGCGGCTCACCGGTGACCAGGTGGTGCTCGTACAGCGGGAACAGCAGCCAGTGCGCGCCGGGCAGCCACGCCGCGAACGGCCACTGCGGGTGCAGGTGGTGGAGGTGCCCGTGCTCGCCGTCGGTGCGGCTGGGCGCCAGCAGACCGGCGACCCCGTAGATCGCGCGGGCGTTGCACCGCCAGTCGTCGACCTGGTCGCGGACCAGCCGGGCATGCGCGGCGGTCACCTCCGGCAGCGCCGCCCGGTTCGCGCCGGCCAGTTGCAGGTTGAGGTTGGCGTCGGTGGTGAAGTCGCCCGCCCAGGCGGCGTCCCACGAGCCCAGCCACAACCCGGTCAACCGTGGCGGCAGCACTCCGGACGCCGAGAACAACAGGTAGCGTCCCGCGTGGAACAGCCGCTCCAGCAGCGCCGGGTCGAGCCGGTCCGGGTCGGCGGCCTGCCGGGCCAGCAGCTCGCCGACCGGCAGCTCCCGGTCGGCGTCGGGCACGCCGAGGTCCAGGCTCACCCGCCGGTACGGGCCGGCGTGCCGGGGCAGGTGCCGGTCGAGCAGGGCGGCGTAGTCACCTCCGGCGGCGACCAGCCGCCCGGCCAGCTCACCGGTGCGCCACGCCGGGCTGTCGACCCGGTCCAGCACCGTGGTCAGCAGCGCCGGCCCGCCGACGAGCACCCGGTCGCCGGCCGGTTCCGCGTCGCCGTGGACCAGCGTCAGACCCTCGAAGCCGTACGCACCGCCGGCGTCCGGGTAGTGGCCGCGTACCCGCAGGAACACGCGGCCGGCCGCGCGGTACGCGACGGTCTCGTAGCGCACCCCGTCGGGCCGGCCCGGCAGGTCACCGGTGGCACCGACCGTGCACGCCCCCAGGTCCAGCTCGGTCACGACGAGCCGGTCGGCGCGGGAGACGAACGACCGCCGCCGGCCGGCCGACCAGGCGACCGTCACCTCGCCGGTGCGGAAGTCGGTGGACCGCCGGTAGTCGCGCACCGGCCGCCGGTCGGCGTCGACGGTCAGCGCGAACCCCGGATGGTACGACTGCGTCCAGCGCAGCACCCCGTCCCCGGCGAGCAGCCGTCCCGCCTCGGCCCGGCGACCGGAGAGGATCAACTCCCGGATCCGCGGCAGCAGGGCGGCTAGCTGCGGCGGTCGGGCGTGCCGGGTGCCGTTGGGCAGCACGTACCGGTGGTGGTTGCAGATGATCCGCTCCGCGTACGGCTCACCGCACACCATGATCCCGTACTCCCCGTTGCCGGACAGGAACGCGTCCTCCCAGCCGGCGGCGGGGGCGGTGTCGACGATGCGGTGCGCGGCGGCCGGCAGGTGCCACCTCACCGCGGCGCACCGGGCGGGGCGGTGGTGCTGTCGCGCACCGTCAGCCGGGGCGCCAGCAGCGTCGCCGCCGGCACGGCCTCGCCGGTCAGCTTGCGCATGAGCAGCGACACCGCCTGCCGCCCGATCTCCTCGGCCGGCACCGGCACGCTGGTCAGCATCGGGGTGGCCTGCACGGCGAACTGGTCCGGGCAGATCGCCACCACCGACACGTCCTGCGGCACCCGCCGGCCGAGACCGGCCAGGGCGGCCAGCGCGGGCCCGACCGCCGACTCGTTCTGCACCACCAGACCGGTGACGCCGGGATGGCCGTCCAGCAGCTCCACCACCGTCCGCCGCACGTCGGCGTCGCCGTCCTCGCAGGGCACGCACACCACCTCGACGCCGTGACCGGCCGCGGCCCGGGTGACCCCGGCGCGGGTACGGTGCGCGAAGCCGGTGCCCCGCCGGTACACGGCCGCCGGCGCCCCGAGCAGCGCGACCCGCCGGTGCCCCAACCCGGCCAGGTGTTCGACGCACACCCCGCCGGCCCGGTCGAAGTCCAGGTCCACGCAGGTCAGGCCGGTGGCGTCGGCGGGCACCCCGATCAGGACGCTGGGCCGGTCCAGCTCCCGAAGCAGCGGCACCCGGGGGTCGTCGAGTTCCACGTCCATCACCAGGATGCCGTCGACGGCCGCGCCCGCGGCGATGCGCCGCAGCCCCGCGGGGCCCTCGTCGGAGGTCAGCAGCAGCACGTCGTGGTCGTGGCGGCGGGCCGAGGTCACCACGGCGGTCGCGAACTGCATCACCACCGGAACCTGGATGCCCGAGCGCAGCGGCAGCACCAGGGCGATCACGTTGGCCCGGCGGCTGGCCAGCGCCCGGGCACCGGCGTGCGGGTGGTAGCCCAGCAGCCGGATGCTCGCCAGCACCCGGTCACGGGTGACCGCGGAGATCGTCCGTTTGCCGCTGAGCACGTACGACACGGTGCTGACGGCGACCCCGGCGTGGCGGGCCACGTCGGCGATCGTCGGCTGCGCGGGCCGACGCCGGTCGACCGTCACGGTCGCCCGCCCCGCCCGGACCCCGGGCCTCCGGTCCCCGGTACGCGAGCGGCCCGCGGGTCCGCCGCCACCGAGCCGCCGCGTACCCGCAGCGAACCGAGGAGGCGGATGTCCCGGGCGGACCGCCCGACCATCAGCGTGTGCGTGGCGTCCTCCAGGACCGGGCCGCCGCGGCTGTCGTCCCACCAGGCCAGGTCGTCGACGCACAACCGCAGCGTGACCGTGCGCCGCTGCCCCGGCTCCAGCGTGACCCGGGTGAAGTCGCGCAGCCTGCGCAACGGCTGCTTAACCCGGCTGCGGCGTTGCCGGGTGTAGAGCTGCACTACCTCCACGCCCGTGCGGGCACCGGTGTTGGTGACGTCGACGCTCACCTCGACCTCCTCGCCGGGCGCCGCGGTCGACGTGTTCGGCCGCAGGTCGGCGTACGCGAAGCTGGTGTAGCTGAGGCCGTGCCCGAACGGGTACAGCGGGTCACCGCGGTGGTACAGGTAGGTGGCGTCGGCGCCGATGACGTCGTAGTCGAGCAGGTCGGGCAGGTCGGCGGCGTCGGCGTACCAGGTCTGGGTGAGCCGTCCGACCGGGTCGGCGGCGCCCAGGAGCACGTCGGCGAGCGCGGCGCCGTGCTCCTGGCCGCCGTGCGCCGACCAGAGCACCGCCGGCAGGTGTTCCTGCGCCCAGCCCACCGCGTACGGGTAGCTGCTGGTGACGACCAGGACGGTACGCGCGTTGGCGGCCCGCACCGCCCGCAGCAGTTCCTCCTGGCCCCGGGGCAGGGCCAGGTCGGCGCGGTCCTCGGTCTCCCGCCCGTTGACCATCGGGTGGTTGCCGAGGGCGACCACGGCCACGTCGGCGTCGGCGGCCAGGGCGGCGGCCTCGGCGCGCCCGTCGACGACCAGCTCGACGGTGAAGGCGGTGGCCGAGTCCGGGCCGCCGTCGACGCGCAGCCGCCCGTCGCCGTCGACCGTGACGTACCGGTCGGTGGCCAGGTGGTGCAGCAGGACGGTCCCGTCGGGGCGGTGGTGGCAGCGGAACGTCTCGCGGACCACCCAGCCGCCCGGGCCGGGACGGTCGTTGACCAGGGCGCCGTCGTCGGTCGCGCCGACGTGCCGGCCGTTGCCGACGGCGCGCAGCGCCAGGATGTCGCGGCCCCAGTCGAACACGTCGAAGCAGGCGACGGCGCCGCCGAGGGTGAGGGGACCGCCGTCGGGGGTGTCCGGGCAGCTCACCGCCCGGTCGCCGACGTGCAGCGCGATCCGGTCGGCACCGGGATGGGTGGTCACCGCCGGTAGCCGCCCGGCCAGCGCCTCGCCGAGTGTCACCGAGTACGGCAGGGTCCCGCTGTACCAGTCGGTGTGGACGGTGTCCGCGAGCGGGCCGAGCACGGCCACCCGCAGCCGGGGGTCGAGGGGGAGCAGCGCGTCGTTGCGCAGCAGCACCACGGACTGGCGGGCGGCCTCCCGGGCCAGCCGGCGGTGGGCGGCGCAGTCGATCACGTCGGGGGAGACCCCGGCGAACGGGTCGGTTCCGGGCGGGTCCAGGTCGCCGAGGCGCAGCCGGACGGCGAGGATCCGGCGGACCGCCTGGTCGACGTCGGCGACGTCGAGCAGGCCGCGGTCGAGGGCCTCGGTGAGCCGGGCCACGGTCGGTGCGCTGTCGGCGTCGTCCTCGGTGAAACTGTCGATGCCGGCGCGCAGGGCGGCGGCGAAGCCGGTCACGTGGTCGGGACAGTGGGCCTGCACGCCGGCGATGTTGGTGACCGCTCCCGCGTCGCCGACCACCAGCACGTCGGGCGCGACGCGGCGCAGCTCGCCGGCGATCAGCGGGCTCAGGTGTGCCGGCACCCCGTTGACCCGGTTGTACGAGGCCATCACGGCGACCGCCGCGCCGGCGGCGAGAGGGGCACGGAACGCGGGTAGCTCGTACTCGTGCAGCACCCGCGGCGGCAGGTCGCTGGAGGTGGTGGCCCGGTCGGTCTCGTTGTTGTAGCCGAGGAAGTGCTTCAGCGTCGGGGCGGTACGCAGCCGCTGCGGGTGGTCGCCGCGCAGGCCGTGGGCGTACGCGGTGGCGAGCCGCCCGGTCAGTCCCGGGTCCTCGGACCAGCCTTCCTCGTTGCGGCCCCAGCGGGGGTCGCGCAGCGGGTTGACCACCGGCGCCCACACGTTCAGGCCGACGGTCGGGTCGGCCTGGTGCTTGGCGCGTACCTCCGCACCGACGGCGGCGCCCACGGCGCGGACGAGGTCCGGGTTCCAGGTGCTGGCCAGGCCGAGGGCCTGCGGGAAGACGGTGGCCCGCCCGAGCCAGGCGACGCCGTGCAGGGCTTCGGTGCCGGTGCGGAACCGGGGCAGGCCGAGCCGGGGGACGGCTGCCTGCCACTGGTGCAGCAGGCCGATCTTCTCCGGCAGGCTGAGCTGGCGCAGCAGGTCGTCGAGACGGGCCCGGGGCGGGGCGATGCTGTCGGTCATGGTGGGCCTTCCGTGGCTCGCCCGGCGCCGGGGGAGTCGAAGCGCTTCGACGAGTGGCGGTGCGAGCGGCGTCGCGTGGTGGGATGGCGCGCGGTGTCGGCCCGGACGCTGGCGAAGCGCTTCGACGACCGTGCGAAGAATGGCCGCTCCGATTGCCCGGACGGAACGGCTCATCCGAGGTTGGCACCGCGATCCGCCGCGGTCAAGGTCTGACCGCCGTCGATCCGTCGCGGCTGTGTTCCGTCGCGCTTTCTGCCGCGCGCCGCGGTCCCGGCCGCCCTGGCCTCGTTCGCGCCCGGCCTGGTTCCGACGGGCCGGCCCCTGGCTGCGTGCTCGGGCGCGAACGTCGTGAACCGCCGAGGCCGGGAGAGGCGGCGCGGCGGGCGCGGCCCGGGCGTGTCGTCCGCCGGAGGGCATCTGCCGATCCGGCGATATTCCTGTCCGGCATGAATATGCCTCTGTGTCATATCGCTGTTCGCCGAATCGTCCGGCCCGGCAGACCGCCAGCCCGGCCGCACCGGCTGGCCCGCAGCACCTGTCGCACCGCGCCGTCAGCCGGCCCGGCAACCGCCGGCAGGGGAGCCCGACGCTGGCGTGGTCGACGACGGGCGCGGGGTGAGTGGGCCGTGGGGACGGGTCAGGCGGCCGGGAGGCGGCCGGACTCCACCGTCGACAGGGCGGCGGTGGCGCCGCCGAGGGCGGCGGCGGTCGGGCC
>JAEYGD010000257.1 GCA_023402505.1 Actinomycetes bacterium | reverse complement strand
GCTCGGGCTGGCCGTCACGCCCCTGCCGCCGGGGCTGCCCACCGCCCTGCCGGCCGCCGAGGTCGCCCCGCCCCCGCCGGACCGGCGGCAGCGCTTCGGGGCGTACGGGCTGGTGACCGACCCCGGTGGCCGGGTGCTGCTGACGTTGATCGCCGACGGCTACCCGGGTGCCGGGAGGTGGCACCTGCCCGGCGGCGGCACCGACCACGGCGAGGCGCCCGAGCCGGCGCTGCTCCGCGAGTTGGTGGAGGAGTCCGGCCAACTGGGGCGGGTGATCGAGCTGATCGGCGTGGACAGCCTGCACAACCCGGCCGCGCTCGGCCCGGAGGGTCGCCCGCTCGACTGGCACACCGTCCGGGTGGTCTACCGGGTGGCGGTCGACGAGCCGACCGAGCCCCGGGTGACGGAGCTGGCGGGAGGGTCGACCGCGCGGGCGGGCTGGTTCACCGTGGGCGAGCTGGCCGGCCTGCGGCTCAGCGACGTGGCCGGCCGCGCGATCGGTGGGCGGCTCCGCTGAACCTCCGGCCCCGCCGGGCCGTACCTCGGGGTGGAATCGCTCGCCGCGCCGGTATGGGCGGGGTCCGGTACATTCGAGTAAGGGAGTTGACGGTGAAACGGGCGATGCCGCCCGTGATGGGAATAAGCGGCTGGTTCGCACGGTTTAAGGGAGATATAAGTACCGCCGGCAACTATCGCCAAGTCCCATTCCCCTATGCGATGGTGTACTCCGCAAAACGGCTGCCGGGCCAAGCAAGGTCCGGCACGAGACAGCCGGACACCCGCCCCCGAGGCGGCCAGTCGATCCGGTGATGGAGGAAACGTGCCGAGAGCCCCATGGCGCCGGCGTCGTACGACAGACAGTCCGCGCCCCGCAGGGCGTCGATGGGCGGGCCCGCTGCGCCGCAGCGGCACGTTCGCCCGCCAGGTGCTGCTGGTCCGGGTCGGCCGCCGTGACGGCGACCTCCGCACCGGCACCGACGTGTCACTCGTCGAGCACCGGTACGCGGACCGCCGCTACGGCCGCCGGTACGACGCCGAGATCGAGGCGATCGTCCCGGTGAGTCCCGCCCTCGCCCCGACCGGCGCGGTCGACGAGCCGGCGGCGATGTCGATCCCGCTGCTCCCCGGCGAGCGGACGATGGCCCGGCGGATGAAGTTCGCGCTGGTCAACGCCTGCACCCTCGCCAGCCTCATGCTGGGCATGCTGGCGATCTTCCTGGCCATGCAGGGCGAGGTCCGGATGGCCGCCCTCTGCCTGATCGCCTGCGTCGCCTTCGACGGTCTCGACGGCGCACTCGCCCGCAAGCTCAACGTGGCCAGCCCGTTCGGCGCCCAGATGGACTCCCTCGCCGACATGTGCTCGTTCGGTCTCGCCGCGCCGGTCGTGGTCTACGCCTCGCTGGCCGGCTCGGTGCCGCCGGCCGCCGCCGCGGTGGCCTGCGCCCTCGTCGCGGCCTGCGCCGCGGTCCGGCTCGCCCGGTTCAACGTCTCACCGAAGGACGGCCGCTTCTTCTGCGGCGTACCGACCACCATGGCCGCCGCCGTGCTCGCCCTGACCGTCGCGATCGAGCTGCCGGTGTCCGGCAAGGTGCTGCTCGGCGGGGTGGCCCTGCTCGCCTTCGCGATGGTCTCCAGCTTTCCGTACGCGAAGCTGGCCCGGCTGGTGAAGCTGCCGCCGTGGGTGTGGCTGGCTCCGGTGGTCGGCGCACTGATCGACATCCGGCTCACCTTCGCCCTGATCGTGGTGGGCTACCTGCTCAGCGGGCCGGTGCTCTGGCTGCGGCAGCGCCGCACCGCCTGACCGCCGTACGACGAAAGGGGCGCCGCGGATCTCTCCGCGGCGCCCCGTCGCGTGTTCCGCGTCAGCGCCAGCGGGCGATGACGCTCGACCCGCCGACCACCTTGTCACCGGGCCCGACCAGCGGATCGGCCGCCTCCGCCGGCAGGTAGACGTCGGTGCGCGAGCCGAAGCGGATCAGCCCGAACCGCTCGCCCTTCGCCAGCAGCGCCCCGATCGGCGCCCGCTGCACGATCCGCCGGGCGATCAGCCCGGTGCGCTGCGCCACGACCACCGTGCCGTGCGTCGTGTCCAGCACCGTGTACGCGGCGACGTTGTGCTCCGCCTCGGGCTTCATCGCGTTGGCGAAACCGCCGTCGGCCACGAAGTAGTCGACCACCTTCCCGGCCACCGGGGAGCGGTTGACGTGGACGTCCAGCACCGACAGGAAGACCGCGACCCGCAGCCACTCACCGTCGCCGAACCGCTCGTCGTGCAGCCGCTGCACCGAGAGCACCTGGCCGTCGGCGGCCGCGACCACGGCCGACGGGTCCTCCGGCACGTCCCGCTCGGGGTCGCGGAAGAAGGCGGCGACCGGCGCGGCGGCCAGGGCGGGCAGCAGCCACAGCTTCGACGTCGGGCGGGTCAGCCGGGCCAGGGCCGCCAGACCGAGCGTGATGCCGGCGGCGGCGACCCCGTTGGAGTCGATGTGCATGGTGCGGGTCAGCGGCACGCTGGACGGCCGGTACGCCGGTGCCAGCGCGGTCGCCGCCGCGGCGGCGGCCGGCGTGAAACGCAGCCGGTGCACCCGCAGCGGGGGGTTGTTGCGCAGCACCAGGTCACTGCCGACGCCGTGCAGGGCGCCCTGGCGGTCCAGCTCGTCGGCGGCTCCGGCGGTGCGCCCCGGTGCGGCGGGCGCGGCGACGCTCAGCACCGCGCCGTCGGCGAGGTACTTCCCGAGCCCGTCGATGGTGGCGCGGGCCTCCTCGGCGGTGCCGGTGAACGGCTCGCCGACGATCGCCACCGCCGCGACCTCGGCCTCGGCCAGCGCGTCGACGACCCGGACCCGGTCGGCGACCCAGCGGCCCTGCGCGGTGACGTGCTCGCGCAGCTGGGCGGCGCTCGACGACGTGGCCGGCACGACCGTGAGCGTGTCGCCGGGCAGCAGCGCCTCGATCGCGGCGGCGAGCACCGGGGACTCGGGGCTGGCGCCGACCAGCAGGGCGGCCTTCGGGTCGTTGATCCGGGCGAACTCGGCGACGAGGGTACGGGCGGCGCGCTCGCCGATGCGGACCGGACCGGACCGGCCGGAGGGGCGCACGGCGGGGGACTGGGTCATGTCGGGCGGGCTCCTGACAGGGTCGGGACGTCGGGTGCGGAATCCGGCCGCCGGCGCGGGCCGGGGAC
>JAEYGD010000215.1 GCA_023402505.1 Actinomycetes bacterium | reverse complement strand
GGGCGCCGCCGTACGCGGCGCCCCACCGGCACGTACGACGAGGGGCCACCCGCACCGGGTGGCCCCTCGTCGTGGTGTCGCAGCCCTCTCCCGTCGCGGGGAAGGGGAGCTGATCGGCGGGCCGGGGAGCTGAGCCGGCCCGCCGATCAGCCCGTCAGGGTGCCCCTCAACAGGCTGTTGCCGGAGTGGGCGGTGTCATTGTCGTACGCCTCGGCGGAGACGTCGACAACCGAGTATGCATCAAGGTCCACGTTCGGTGGCAACGGCAGCAACTCGTCTGAGCGGTCGCCGAGCACACCGACCGAGAACATCTCCATGGTGTCCGGGTTGATGAGCCACACCTCGTAGTACCCCGCCACGTCCGGGAGATTCGCCACGTGCAGGTGCAACCGGCCGTTGTCGAACACCCGGGCCTCGCCGTTCGCGGCCGGCGGGGTCGACCCGTACGCCGCCAGCGGCGCCGAGGCGAGCACGGCCCGCTGCGGCTCCGGTTCGGTGCCGGTCACGTTCAGCACGGCGAGGGTGCCGACCACACCGAGGGCGGCGGCCGCCACCGCGGTCCCGACGGTCGTCACCCAGCGCGGCAACCGCCCGCGCCGCGGCCGGCGCCGGGCCCCGGTGGCACCGACCGTGGAACCCCCGGTCGCCGCCGGGGCGGCCGGCGACACCGGCCGTCGCGGCTCGGCGATCGACGGCAGTTCCTCGGCGGCCCGGATCTCCGCCATGATGCCCTGCCACAGGTGCTCCGGCGGGTCGGGCAGGTCCCGCAGGCCCTGCGTGCCGGCGCCCAGGCCGGCGACGTGCCGGAGGCTCGCCATCTCCCGGCGGCAGTGCTCGCAGGTGTCGAGATGGGTGCTCTCCCCGTCGACCGCCTCGCTCTCACCGAGTGCCAGAAAGACCAGCCGCTCGTGGTCCAGGTGCTGCACCGTCCACCTCCCATCTGCGTTTCAGGCTCTGCATGCCGCGCCGGATGTGACTCTTCACCGTGCCGAGCGGCACGCCGGTCACGGTCGATATCTGCTGGTGGGTCAGGTCGTCGAAGAACGCCAGCTCCAGCATCCGTCGTTGGTCCTCGGGTAGTCGAGCCAACTCGTCCGCGACGACCAGCCGGTCGACCACCGTGTCCGGATTCGTGCCGGACTGCGGCGGGTCGGGCAGCTGGCGGACGGTCTCGACCACCCGGGTCTCCCGGGCCGAGGCGCGCAGCCGGTCGATGACCTTGCGCCGGCCGATGCCGAGCAGCCAGCCCAGCAGGGACCCCTTGGCCGGGTCGAAGGTCTCGCGGCCCAGCCAGGCGGCCACGAACGTCGCCTGGGTCACGTCCTCGGCGTCGCTGCGGTTGGCCAGCGTACTGCCGGCCAGGTGCAGCACCGCCCGGCCGTACCGGTCGTACGCCTCCCGCAGCGCCTGCTCGTCGCCGCCGCGGAAACGGGCGGCCAGATCGTCGTCGGGTGGGTCCGGTGCGTGCCGAATCCCGGTCACGGGGCGGCTCGACTTCCTCGGGGCATGCCCGACTGTAGCGCCCATCGGCCTCGCCCCACCTTTCCGGTCGTGCCGTTCACGTCCGTTTCTTCGGTCCGGCGACCGCCGGCGGATGCGGTCCGGACGGAAAAAGAAAAGTCGCCTCCGGTCGCATCCGGCGGGCGCGGGCCGGGCGTAACCCGTTCTGCAAGCCCAAGCCAGACGAATCAGCTCCATTCACCAGGAGGCAGACAATGCAGTCCTCGTACTTCCGCCGGGTGGCCGCCGGTGGCGCGGTCGCCGCGCTGGCGTTCACCGGCGTCGCTGCCCTCACCGCGACGCCCGCGTACGCCGCCACCTCGAAGGTCTCGGTGGTGCACGGCATCCCGGACACCCCGGTCGACGTCTACGTCAACGGCGAGAAGACCCTCGACAACTTCGCCCCCGGCGACGTGGCCGGCCCGCTCGACCTGGAGGAGGGGGCGTACGACATCGCGCTGACCCGGCCGGGCGAGCCGGTCGGCAGCGCGATCCTCACCGTGGACGACGCCCAGGTGCCGGGCGGGGCGAACATCAGCATCGCCGCCCACCTCGACGCGAACGGCCAGCCGAAGATCACGCCGTTCGTCAACGACACGTCGAAGGTCGGCGCCGGCAAGGCCCGGCTGATCGTCCGGCACACCGCCGCCGCCCCCGCCGTCGACGTACGGGCCGGCGGAACCCCGGTCTTCGAGGACCTCACCAACCCGAACGAGGCCAAGGCGGACGTCGACGCGGGCGCCGTCGAGGCGGACGTCGTGCTCGCCGGCACCGACAACGTGGCGATCGGCCCGGCCGACCTCAACCTGCGTGAGGGCACCGCGACGATCGTGTACGCCATCGGCTCCGCCGAGGCGAACAACCTGTCCGTCGTGGCGCAGACGATCACCGGGCTGCACTCGGCCCCGGCCGGCGTGCCGAGCGGGGACGGCGGCCTCGCCGACACCGGCCTGGGCACGTGGTGGTACGCGCTGGCCGGTGCCGGCGTACTCCTGCTCGTCGGTGGTGGGGCGCGGGCCGCGACCGCCCGGACGGGCCGCAAGTGACGGTGCGCGACCGCGGGG
>JAEYGD010000153.1 GCA_023402505.1 Actinomycetes bacterium | reverse complement strand
GGCTGGAACCGGGCCAGCCGGGCGGCGGAGCCGGCAACCGGTGGCACCACCCGGTCCGGCCTGCCGAAGCGGGTCCCGCAGGCACAGCTCGTTCCCGGCGGCATCGAACCCCGGAGCGGCCGGGAACGTACCCGCCGGACGCCGGACGACGTCCGCGGTCTGTTGTCGGCCTACCACCGCGGCGTGCAGCGCGGCCGGGCGGCCGGTACGGACCTGAACAGCACCTCGAGCAAGGAGACGAGCCGATGAACAGGCCAGCGGCCATGCAGGACATGGGTTGGCTGCTCACCAACTTCGCCGACAGCGTCGCGGGCATCGCCCACGTCGTAGCGGTGTCCGCCGACGGGCTGCTGCTCGCCTCCTCCCGGGACCTGCCGACGGACCGGGCGGACCAGCTGGCGGCGATCACCTCGGGTGTGGTGAGCCTGACCGAGGGTGCGGCCCGCATGTTCAGCGCCGGCGGGGTGCTCCAGACGGTCATCGAGATGGACAGCGGCTACCTGTTCCTGATGTCGATCAGCGACGGGTCGTCGATGGCCGTGCTTGCGGCCCGCAGCTGCGACGTCGGTCAGGTGGGTTACGAGATGGCGCTCCTGGTGGAACGGGTCGGCGCCGCGCTGGTGCCGCTGCCCCGGGACGCGGTGCGTTCGTAACCCCCCGGGCGCGGCGCTCGGGCCGGCGCCGACGAGGGACACGTGATCCGGCGCCGGAGGGCACCGGTCGGGCAGAGGGGAGGTGACCGTGATGGAACATCGGCGTGCGGACCCGCGTGGGGAGCTGGTACGCCCGTACGCGGTCACCCGGGGCCGGACCGAGCCGCGGCAGGACATCGCCCTCGAGGCGGTGCTGTCCGCGAGCGCCACCGCCGTCGCCGAGTCGCGTTTCGCGGGGCACGACAAGCACCGCATCGCGACGATCTGCGAGGGCCGGGCGCAGTCGCTGGCCGAGATCGCCGCGTACACCCGGATGCCGCTGGGCGTCACCCGGGTGCTGGTCGCCGACATGGTGGCCGAGGGCCTGCTGACGCTACACACCGCCGCTCCCGCCACCGGTTACGTGGAGCGGATGAACCTGCTTGGAAGGGTGCTAAGTGGACTTCGCGAACTATGACCCCGCCGGGGCGAGCCGCAGCCGGGAGATCATCTCCGCGAAGATCGTGATCGCGGGCGGCTTCGGCGTGGGCAAGACGACGCTGGTCGGCGCGATCTCGGAGATCACTCCGCTGACCACCGAAGCGGTCATGACCGCGGCCGGAGTGGGCATCGACGATCCGTCCAAGGTGCCGGGCAAGGAGACCACCACGGTCGCCATGGACTTCGGCCGGATCACGATGGCCCAGGACCTGATCCTGTACCTGTTCGGCACCCCCGGGCAGACCCGCTTCTGGTTCATGTGGGACGAGATCATCCGCGGTGCGGTGGGCGCGGCGGTCCTCGTGGACACCCGCCGGATCACCGACGCGTTCGCGCCGCTGGACTACTTCGAGAACCGCAGGCTGCCGTACGTGGTAGCGCTCAACAGGTTCGACGGCGCACCGGACTACGAGCTCGCCGAGGTACGCGAGGCGCTCGCCATCCCGCCGGACGTGCCGCTCGTGCTCACCGACGCCCGCCGGCGGGACGCGGTGAAGCAGGTGCTGGTGACGGTCGTCGAGCACGCCATGGCGCGCCTGCAGGCCGAGCACGACCGGGGCTACCCGGCCCCGGTCGGCTGAGACGCGTACCGGGTACCGGGGAGGTGCCTCCCCGATACCCGGGGTGCGGCGGGCGCCGGGCCCGAGCGCTCAGTCGATGCGGAGGCGGTAGCCCCGCTTCACCACGGTCTGCACCACCCGGGGTGCCTTCAGGCCGGCGCGCAGCCGCGCCACCGCCATCTCCACCGCGTGCTCGTCCGCGCCGCGCGGCAGCGTCCGCAGCAGAGCCGTGCGGGACAGCACGCGGCCGGGGGAGGCCGCCAGTGCCCGCAGGACCGCCATCGGGGCGGGGGCCAGGGGACGCAGCTCGCCGTCGACCACGGCCGCGTGCCCGCGAAGGGTGAGCAGATGGCCGGCGGCCTTCAGGGTGACCGTCCGGCGGGGCAACTCGTCCACGATCGTGCGGACCAGGGCGCCCAGCCGGGCCCGGTTCGGTGCGCTGACCGGCACGCCCCGCCGCAGCAGCGGCTCCGCCGTCACGGCACCCACGCAGCTGGCCAGCACGTCACCGCGGAACGCGTCGAGCACGGCGTCGGTGCGGTCACCGGCGGCCCGCAGCAGCGCCTCGGCGGCCGGCGCGGAGGTGAACGTCACCGCGTCGACCAACCGGCCGGCGACCAGGTCGATCAACCGGTGCAGGGGGGTCGGGTCGGTCGGCGGGGCCCACCGGTACACCGGCACCTCGATGACGGTCGCCCCGGCGGCCTCCAGCGCCATCGTGCACTCGGGCTGCCGGTCGCCGTGCAGCTGCATGGCGATGACCTGCCCGGCGACGCCGCGCCGGCGCAGGTGCTCCACCACCTCGTCGCAGCTCTCCGAGGCGGGGGACCACTGGTCGAGCAGGCCGGCGGCGCGGATCGCGCCCCGCGCCTTCGGGCCGCGCGCCACCACGTACGCCTCGGCCAGCACCGACCGCAGCGGCTCGGCCAGCCCCCAGCCCTCGGCCGCCTCCAGCCAGCCGCGCATCCCGATGCCGGTGTTGGCCATCAGGATGTCCGGCGGGCGGTCCAGGCAGGCCCGCGTCGCCGCCCGCAGCTCGGTGTCGTCGGCGAGCGGGACGATCCGCAGCGCGGGCGCGAGGACCACGCGGGCGCCCCGCCGCTGGAGCAGCGCCGCGAGTTCGTCCCGCCGCCGGTCGGCGGTCACCCCGATGGTGAAGCCGGCCAGTTCGTCGCGCATTCACCTCTCCTGTCGCAGCCGCACCTCGACCAGGCCGTCCCGGCAGCGCGCCTCGTGCCGCCGGACGGCGACCCCGGGCACGTCCAGGCAGAGCCCGGTACGCAGGTCGTACGCCTGCTTGTGCAGCGGCGAGGCGACCGTCGGCACGCCGCCGCGGCTGCCCACGATCCCGCGCGAGAGCACGTACGCCCCGGTGACCGGGTCACGGTTGTCGACGGCGAACAGGCCGTCGGCGGTGTGGAACAGCGCCACCTGCACGCCGTCGACCAGCGCCGCCACGCCCCGGTCCGGGTCCAGGTGCGCGAGCGGGCAGACAACGGTCCAGCCCGGCCGGGTCGTCGCGGTGCCCGCCCGTCCGGCTGGCACGGTCGCGGTGCTCATCGCGCCACCTCGCTCCGCTCGGTGCCGCGACGAGGCTCCACCGCGCTGCGCCGACCGGTTCGCTCGCTCCGCTCGCTCATCGGCGTACCTCCTAGGGTCGTGGTGCTCATCGGCGTACCTCCGGCATCCCCAGCGCGACCGGCCGTGCCGTGTCGGTCGGGCGCACGGGGACCGGCTGGCCGCGCTCCGACGTGAACCGGATCGACGGGTCGGGCACGTCGGGCGCGTTGACGAACGAGGCGAACCGGCGCAGCCGCACCGGGTCCTCGAGCACGTCGCGCCACTCGTCCGAGTACGACGCCACGTGCCGGGCCATCGCCTCGTCCAGTTCGGCGCAGAGCCCGAGCGAGTCGTCGACGATGACCGCGCGGAGGTGGTCCAGCCCGCCGTCCATCGCCTCGATCCAGGCGGCGGTGCGTTGCAGCCGGTCGGCGGTGCGGACGTAGAACATCAGGAACCGGTCCACCAGGCTGACCAGCTCGGTGGTGTCGAGGTCGCTGGCGAACAGGTCGGCGTGCCGGGGGCGGAAGCCGCCGTTGCCGCCGACGTAGAGGTTCCAGCCGGTCTCGGTGGCGATGATGCCGAAGTCCTTGCCGCGGGCCTCGGCGCACTCCCGGGCACAGCCGGACACCGCGGATTTGATCTTGTGTGGGGCGCGGAGACCCCGGTACCGCAGCTCCAGCGCGACCGCCAGCCCGACCGAGTCCTGCACCCCGTAGCGGCACCAGGTCGACCCGACACACGACTTCACCGTGCGCAGCGCCTTGCCGTACGCGTGGCCGGACTCGAAGCCGGCGTCCACCAGCCGGCGCCAGATCTGCGGCAACTGCTCGACCCGCGCGCCGAACAGGTCGATCCGCTGCCCGCCGGTGATCTTCGTGTAGAGCTGGAAGTCCCGTGCCACCTCCCCGATCACGATCAGCCTCTCCGGGGTGATCTCGCCGCCCGGAATCCGGGGCACCACCGAGTAGCTGCCGTCCCGTTGCAGGTTCGCCAGGAAGTGGTCGTTGGTGTCCTGCAGCGACGCCTGCTCGCCGTCGAGGATGTGCCCGGAACCGAGCGAGGCCAGGATCGAGGCCACCGCCGGCTTGCAGATGTCGCAGCCCCGGCCCCGGCCGTGCTCGGCGATCAGCCGGGAGAAGGTGCGGATGCCGCGCACCCGGACGATGTCGAACAGCTCCTGGCGGCTCGCGTCGAAGTGCTCGCAGAGCGCCGTGGACTGCCGCACCCCGGCCGCGTCCAGCAGCGACTTCAGCATCGGCACGCAGGAGCCGCAGCTGGTGCCGGCCCGGGTGCACGCCTTCAGCG
>JAEYGD010000122.1 GCA_023402505.1 Actinomycetes bacterium | reverse complement strand
GCGACGAGCAGGGCGTTCCCGTTGCCGCCGTCCGGCGCTCCGGCCGTACCCGCCGGTTCGGTGGCGGCCGGCGCACCGGGCGCCGCCCCGTGACCGTGACCGCCGTTGGCCGCCGCGCCCGGCGCGGGCGGCGGCAGCGTGAGCGCGGGCGCCGCCTTCTCGCCCACCGGGCCGGACCACCGGACCACCGTGCCGTCGGCGTACGTCTGGAGCACCTCGAAACTGAGCCGGTCGACCTGCGGCAGCGGGCCCACCGACAGGGTCAGCCGAGCCGGGCCCGCCGGGGCGTCGGGCATGCGGAACCAGGTCACCGCGCTGGTGACCGTGGTCAGCATGGACGAGTGCACGCCGGGGATCGGCTCGTCGAGTTCCCGGGTGGCGATGCGCGGCGCCCAACCGGTCACCGACATCGGGTACACCTCGGCGATCGGCGCGTCGGCGGGCAACCGGATCTCGATCCGCTCGGTGCGGGTGCCGGCCCGCTCCTCCGGCACCACGAACGCCAGCTTCGCCGGGTCGCCCTGCCGGGCCTGCGCCGGCTCGACCGTCACGTCCACCGCCGCGTACGCCGTGCCGGGCCAGGCCAGCACCGTGCCCGCGACCAGGGCGGCGACCGCCCCGGCCCGGCGTACGCGCCCCTCGCGCGTCCTCGCCATGGTCGTCCCCATCCGTGTCGACGCGGCCGGAACCGGCTCCGGCCACACCTGGTAGTTCGGACGCGGGGCCGGAAAGGTTCAACGCCGCGGCTGTCGACTGGGGGCGCTTCCGCCCACCGCGGCGGGTCGGGGACAGGGCGACCGATAGCATCGCAGCATCCGTACCGCCTGCCGTGAGGAGTCACCGTGTCCGCACCCCGTACCCCCGTCGTGGCCGACCCCGTCGTCGTCGCCGCCGGGACGACGGCGGCCGACGCGGTGGCGGCGGCCGGCCTGCCGGTGACCGGTCCCACGGCGGTCGTGGTGGTCCGCGACGCCCGCGGCCAACTGCGCGACCTGGACTGGACCCCGGCCGAGGACGCCACGGTCGAGCCGGTCGCCATCGACACCCCGGACGGGCTGGACGTCCTGCGGCACTCCACCGCCCACGTGCTCGCCCAGGCCGTGCAGGACGTCTTCCCCGAGGCGAAGCTCGGCATCGGCCCGCCGATCGAGAACGGCTTCTACTACGACTTCGCCGTCGACAAGCCGTTCCAGCCGGACGACCTGGCGAAGATCGAGAAGCGGATGCAGGAGATCGTCAAGTCCGGCCAGCGGTTCCGCCGGCGGCGCTTCCGCAACCTGGACGAGGCGCGCACCGAGCTGGCCGCCGAGCCGTTCAAGCTGGAGCTGATCGACCTCAAGGGCGACGGGCTGGACTCGTCCCAGGTGATGGAGGTGGGCGGCGGCGAGCTGACCATCTACGACAACCTCGCCGCGACCGAGGACAAGGTCTGCTGGTCGGACCTGTGCCGGGGCCCGCACCTGCCGAACACCCGCCTGATCGGGGCGTTCAAGCTGATGCGGTCGGCCGCCGCGTACTGGCGGGGATCGGAGCGCAACCCGCAGCTGCAGCGGGTCTACGGCACCGCGTGGCCGACCCGCGACGAGCTGAAGGCGTACCTGAAGCTCCTCGAGGAGGCCGCCCGGCGCGACCACCGCAAGCTCGGCGCAGACCTGGACCTGTTCAGCTTCCCCGACGAGATCGGCTCCGGCCTGCCGGTGTTCCACCCCAAGGGCGGCGTGCTCAAGCGGGTGATGGAGGACTACGTCCGGGCCCGCCACATCGAGGAGGGCTTCGAGTACGTCGGCACGCCGCACATCTCGAAGGAGGGCCTCTTCCACACCTCGGGGCACCTGCCGTACTACGCCGACGGGATGTTCCCGCCGATCCCGCTGGAGGGCGCGGACTACTACCTCAAGGCGATGAACTGCCCGATGCACAACCTGATCTACCGGTCGCGCGGGCGGTCCTACCGGGACCTGCCGATGCGGCTGTTCGAGTTCGGGTCGGTCTACCGGTACGAGAAGTCCGGCGTCATCCACGGGCTGACCCGGGTGCGCGGCTTCACCCAGGACGACTCGCACTCCTACTGCACCAGGGAGCAGGCGCCGAGCGAGGTCAAGCACCTGCTCGCCTTCGTGCTCGGCCTGCTCAAGGACTTCGGCATCACCGACTTCTACCTGGAGCTGTCGACCCGCGACGAGTCCAAGCCGGACAAGTTCGTCGGCTCCGACTCCGACTGGGCGACAGCGACCGCGGTGCTCGAGCAGTGCGCGCTGGACACCGGGCTCGAGCTGGTGCCGGACCCGGGTGGCGCGGCCTTCTACGGCCCGAAGATCTCGGTCCAGGCCAAGGACGCCATCGGCCGTACGTGGCAGATGTCGACGATCCAGTACGACTTCAACCAGCCGAAGGGCTTCGGACTGGAGTACCAGGCGGCCGACGGCAGCCGGCAACAACCCGTCATGATCCACTGCGCGAAGTTCGGGTCGATCGAGCGTTTCATCGGCGTGCTCACCGAGCACTACGCCGGCGCGTTCCCGGCCTGGCTCGCGCCGGTGCAGGTGATCGGCATCCCGATCCGCGAGGACCACACCGACTACCTGCACGGCTTCGTCGCCGCGCTGCGCGCCGAGGGGATCCGCGCCCAGGTCGACGCCGGTGACGACCGGATGCAGAAGAAGATCCGCACCGCCCAGCAGCAGAAGATCCCGTTCATGGTGATCGCCGGTGACGACGACGTCGCGGCGGGCACCGTGTCGTTCCGCTACCGGGACGGCTCGCAGCGCAACGGCGTACCGATGGCCGAGGCGGTCACCCACGTCCTCGACGTGGTGACCTCCCGCTCGAACGTCGGGCCCACCGCCGTCGAGGTGTGAGCCGCCGACCGTGGTAGCAGACGGGCCGCCCGTCGGGACGGTGGCGGGCCGGCCCGTCGGGACGGTGGCGGACGGGCCCGTCGTGCCCGGCGGTCGGCGCGGTGCCGACGGGCGGGGCCCCCGCACCGGGTCGTAGGATTCCTGCTGTGACTGGGGCGGAGGGACACACCGACAGCGGCGCCATGGCCGACGGCCTGGACCGGCTCTGGACGCCCCACCGGATGACGTACATCTCCGGCGAGGACCGGCCCGAGGGCGGCTACGAGAAGCCCACCGGCTGCCCGTTCTGCCTCGCGCCCGGCCGGCCGGAGTCGGAGAGCCTGGTCGTGGCGCGCGGCGACCACGTGTTCGTGGTGCTCAACCTGTACCCGTACAACCCGGGGCACCTGCTGGTCTGCCCCTACCGGCACGTGGCCGACTACACCGACCTCGACGGCCCGGAGACCACCGAGCTGGCGGCGTTCACCCAGAACGCCATGCGGGTGATCCGCAAGGTCAGCAGCGCGCACGGCTTCAACCTCGGCATGAACCAGGGCGGCGTCGCGGGTGCCGGCATCGCCGCCCACCTGCACCAGCACGTGGTGCCGCGGTGGGGTGGGGACGCGAACTTCATGCCGGTGATCGGCCGCACCAAGGTCCTGCCGCAGTTGCTCGGCGACACCCGGAAGCTGCTGGCCAGCGCCTGGCCCTCCTGAGCCGCCCGGCCCTCCGGCGGAACGCGCCGCTGGCAGCGGGCCCCCGTGCCGCGCGTCCGTTGTGGTGGCGGTGTGGCGCGTCCGGTCGCGGTGGCCCTGTGGCGGGCGCCTGCGGTCGCGGTGGCGGTGCGGGGCGTGCGGTCGCGGTGGGCGTGTGGCGCGTGCGGTCGCCATGGCTGTGCGGATCGCCGTCCTGCGGGCGGGCGGGGATGACAGGATGCGTCGATGGCAGTCATGACGCGGACGCTGGGGCGCAGCGGCATCGAGGTGAGCGCCCTGGGCATGGGGTGCTGGGCGATCGGCGGCCCCTGGGCGGAGGGCACCCAACCGCTGGGCTGGGGAGTCGTCGACGACGGCGAGTCGGTCCGGGCGGTCCGCCGTGCCCTCGACCTGGGCGTCACCTTCTTCGACACGGCCGACACGTACGGCGCCGGGCACTCGGAGCGGATCCTCGGGCGGGCCCTCGCCGGCCGCCGTGACGAGGCGGTCGTCGCCACCAAGTGGGGCTACACGTTCGACGAGAGGGCGCGGCAGGCGACCGGGCAGGACGCGTCCCCGGCGTACCTGCGGCGGGCGGTGACCGACTCGCTGCGCCGGCTGGACACCGACCGCATCGACCTGTACCAACTGCACCTCGGTGATCTTCCGGTGCCCCGCGCCGAGGCCCTGGTCGGCACGCTGGAGGATTTGGTCGCCGACGGGCTCGTCCGCGCGTACGGGTGGAGCACCGACCGGGTCGACCGGGCCGCCGCGTGGGGGCGGGACGCCCGGTCAGCGACCGCCGTCCAGCACACCCTGTCGGTCCTGCGGGACGCGCCCGCGCTGCTCGCCGTCTGCGACAAGTACGACCTGGCGAGCGTCGCCCGGTGCCCGCTCGGCATGGGCCTGCTCACCGGCAAGTACACGTCCGGTTCGACGCTGCCCCGCGACGACCTGCGCGGACACGCGCCGGGCTGGCTGGAGTGGTTCCGTGGTGGCCGGCCGGCACCGGAGTGGCTGCGCCGGGTCGGCGCCGTCCGGGCCGCCCTGACCGCCGACGGGCGTACCCTCGCGCAGGGGGCGCTGGGCTGGATCTGGGCGCGCGGCGACCGCACCGTGCCGATCCCCGGCTGCCGTACGGTCGCCCAGGTCGAGGAGAATGCGGCGGCGCTGGAGCGGGGCCCGCTCGCACCGGACCAGTTCGCCGAGGTGGAACGCCAGTTGGCGGCGCTGCGCACGGCCGCGCTCCGCGAGGCTGACCGTCCCTACTGGCCCAGCCCCACCCTGCCCCAAGCCCGCCCCTGACCCCACCCCCACCCCTCCACCCCCATCTCCAC
>JAEYGD010000039.1 GCA_023402505.1 Actinomycetes bacterium | reverse complement strand
GCGCCGAAGGTGGGCGCACGGCCCGCCGGCAAGCGCGCGTCCGGCGGGCGGGGCGGGCGCCCCGCCGGCGGCGGCAACCGTCCGGGTGGCAAGCGGCGCTGACCCGGCGCGCAACGGTCCGACGGCGTCCTTCATGCTGTGCGAGCAGCAGGGAGGACGCCGTCGTCGTGAGAGGGAGCGGAAACTGCCGTGACGGAGACCCACAGCACCCGGGTTCGGGGAGACAGCGGCCGCGAGGTCGCCGAACTGGTGGCCAGCCGGGTGCTGGACGTGCCGGACTTCCCCAAGCCCGGTGTCATGTTCAAGGACCTGATGCCGCTCTTCGCCGACGGTGACGTCTTCCGGGAGGTGGTCGACGGGATCGTGCGCTACCACGGCCGGGAGTCCTTCGACACGGTCGTCGGGATCGAGGCGCGCGGGTTCGTGATCGCGGCGGCCATCGCGTACGCGGCGGGCGTCGGCGTGGTGCCGGTGCGCAAGGCGGGCAAGCTGCCCCGGGCGGCGTACTCGGCCTCCTACGCGCTGGAGTACGGCGAGGCGACGCTGGAGGTGCACCAGGACGCCTTCACCGCCGGACACCGGGTGCTGGTGGTCGACGACGTGCTGGCCACCGGTGGCACCGCCCAGGCGACCCTCGACCTGGTCGAGCGGGCCGGTGGCACGGTGGCCGGCTTCACCGTGCTGCTGGAGCTGGGCTTCCTCGGCGGCCGGGAGCGGTTGGCGCCACGCCCGGTCCATGCCCTGTTGACCGTTTGAGCGCGGCGGCCGTCGGACGGACCCGGCGCGGCCCGTCCGGCGGAGCGGCGGGGTACGGTGCGTGCGGGTAGCATTGCCCTTTGCCGACCGGGCGGGTGGCCGTCCGGTGGCGGCAGGACCGCCGGTCGGGGCCGGTGGGAACAACGCCGGCCCGGCGGCCGGTTGAACACGACGTCGGCCGCACGGCCGGCGCATCCCGGCGAGGTGTGAGGAGGCCGGTGTCCCACGATGTCGCCCCTCCGGTGGAGGGCACGGTGCACCCGACAGGCGACGGCTCGGTGACCGACCGGAACGGTGACCCGCGGGTGACGGCCCCCGGCAACGGCTCCGGTGGGACGGACGCCATCCGCCCCGGCGCGACGACCGCCGGGAGCGAGGGCGTCGTCGTCCCGATCCGTGGCACGACGACCGATCCCTCGTCGAGCGGCGGGTTCGCGCTCTCCAACGCGCCCACCGGGCGGCGGGTGCGGGCGCGCCTGGCCCGGTTCAACGCGCCCTGGCAGTCCTCGCAGGTCAGCGAGGTGCTGGAGCCACTGATCGCGACCCACCGGGACGCCCATCCCAAGGCCGACGCGCGGCTGCTGCAGCGGGCGTTCGACACCGCCGCCCGCTGGCACTCCGGTCAGTACCGCAAGTCCGGCGACCCGTACATCACGCACCCGCTCGCGGTGGCGACCATCCTCGCCAACCTGGGGATGGACACCACGACGCTGGTGGCGGCACTGCTGCACGACACCATCGAGGACACCGAGTACACGCTCGACCAGATGCGCGCCGACTTCGGTGGCGAGGTGGCGCTCCTGGTCGACGGTGTGACCAAGCTCGACAAGGTCAAGCTGGGCGACGCCGCCAAGGCCGAGACGATCCGCAAGATGGTCGTCGCCATGGCGAAGGACCCGCGGGTCCTGGTGATCAAGCTTGCCGACCGGCTGCACAACATGCGTACCCTGACCTTCCTGCCGCGGCCGAAGCAGGAGCAGAAGGCCAAGGAGACGCTGGAGATCCTGGCTCCGCTGGCTCACCGCCTCGGTATGAACACGATCAAGTGGGAGCTGGAGGATCTCGCCTTCGGCACCCTGTTCCCGAAGCGGTTCGAGGAGATCAACCGGCTGATCGGGGAGCACCAGCCGCAGCGGGAGGCGCTGCTGCGGCAGGTCACCCAGAAGGTGTCCACCGACCTGAAGGCCGCCAAGATCAAGGCGGAGACCACCGGCCGGCCGAAGCACCTCTACTCGATCTACCAGAAGATGATCGTGCGGGGCCGGGACTTCAACGACATCTACGACCTGGTCGGTGTGCGGATCCTGGTCGACACGGTGCGGGACTGCTACGCGGCGCTGGGCGTGATCCACGCCAACTGGCAGCCGGTGCCGGGGCGGTTCAAGGACTACATCGCCATGCCCAAGTTCAACATGTACCAGTCGTTGCACACGACGGTCATCGGGCCCACCGGCAAGCCGGTGGAGATGCAGATCCGCACGTACGCGATGCACCGCACCGCCGAGTTCGGCATCGCCGCGCACTGGAAGTACAAGGAGCACAAGGGCACCCCGGTGGTCGGTCCGCCCGCGCACATCGACGAGATGACGTGGCTGCGGCAGCTGCTGGACTGGCAGCGGGAGGCGGCCGACCCGAGCGAGTTCCTCGACGCGCTGCGCTTCGACCTGTCCAGCCAGGAGGTGTACGTCTTCACGCCGAAGGGCGACGTCATCCCGCTGCCGACCGGTTCGACGCCGGTGGACTTCGCGTACGCGGTGCACACCGAGGTCGGGCACAAGTGCATCGGCGCGCGGGTCAACGGCAAGCTGGTGCCGCTGGAGTCGACGCTGTCCAACGGCGACGTGATCGAGATCTTCACGTCGAAGTCCGACAC
>JAEYGD010000037.1 GCA_023402505.1 Actinomycetes bacterium | reverse complement strand
GGCCCGGAGGGTGTCCCCGACATGACCGCCGCCCGCCGGCCGGCACCCGGCCGCCCCGTCCGGGCGGGCGGCACCGGCGGCGGGCCACGGTTCGGGTACGGCACCAACGGCTTCGCCAACCACCGGCTCGACGACGCGCTCGCGGTCATCGCCGACCTGGGCTACGCCGGGGTCGCGCTCACGCTGGACCACGACCACCTGGACCCGTTCGCACCCGGCCTGGCCCGGCGGGTCGACGCCGTCGCCCGCCGGCTGGCGCGCCTCGGCCTCGCCGTGGTGGTCGAGACCGGTGCCCGGTACCTGCTCGACCCCTGGCACAAGCACGCCCCGACGCTGCTGCACGACGACGCGGCCCGGCGGATCGAGTTCCTCCGGCGGGCGGTCGCGGTCGGAGCGGACCTCGGCGCCGAGGCGGTCTCCTTCTGGGCCGGGGTGCGCCCCGCGACGGTGCCGCCGGAGCTGGCGTGGGACCGCCTGGTGGCCGGCACCGCCACCGTGGTGGCGGCGGCCGACGTCGCCGGCGTGCCGCTGGGCTTCGAACCGGAGCCGGGAATGCTGGTCGAGGACATCGCCGGCTGGCGGCGGCTGCACGCCGCCCTGGGCACACCGGACCGGCTCGGCATCACCCTCGACATCGGGCACTGCCGCTGCCTGGAGCCGCTGCCGGTGCCCGACTGCGTCCGCGCGGTCGCCGGGCACCTGGTGAACGTGCAGATCGACGACATGCGCCGGGGCGTGCACGAGCACCTGGAGTTCGGCGCCGGAGAGATCGACTTCCCGCCGGTGCTGGCCGCGCTGCGCGAGGTCGGCTACGCCGGGCTGGTCGCCGTCGAGCTGCCCCGCCACTCGCACGCCGCGCCCGCCGTGGCCGCCCGCTCCCTGGAGTTCCTGCAGGCCGCCGCGGCACCGTCCGCGCCGCTTCCGGATCGGGGGCGGCACCGAAGGGAGACACGATGACGCCGGAGCAGCTACGGGCGGCCCTGCGGGGCGGACCCGATCCGGACTGGCTGGCCACGGCCCTCGCGCGGGTCGCGGCCGAACCCGCCACGATCGCGCGGTTCTTCCCGGCCGCCGGCCGCCGGTGCGGCCGGGCCGAGCTGCCCGACCTGCCCGGCTGGACCGCCGACGAGGCGGCCCGCGCCCTGCTGCTGGCCGCCCTGCCCGCCGACCAGGCGGCCGAGCGGGCCGGGGCGCTCTACCGCACCGGGGACGCGGCCGAGAAGCGCGCGGTGCTCAAGGCGCTGCCGCTGCTGCCGGTGGGCGCCGCCGGGGTGCCGCTGCTGCACGACGCCATCCGCACCAACGACACCCGGCTGGTCGCCGCCGCCCTCGGACCGTACGCCCGGCACCTCGACCCGCCGGCCTGGCGGCAGGCCGTCCTCAAGTGCGTGTTCACCGGTGTGCCGCTGGCCGTGGTGGCCGACCTCGACGCCCGCGCCGACGGGGAACTGGCGGACATGCTCGCCGCGCTCGCCACCGAGCGGACCGCCGCCGGCCGGAGCATGCCCGCCGACGCCACCGAACTGCTCGACCGGCTCACGATCAGGGAGGCGTGATGCGCATCTTCGACCCGCACATCCACATGACGTCCCGGACCACGGACGACTACGAGCGGATGGCCGCCGCGGGCGTACGGGCGGTGGTGGAGCCGGCGTTCTGGCTGGGCCAGCCGCGCACCGGAGTCGGGTCGTTCACCGACTACTTCGACTCGCTGGTCGGGTGGGAACCATTCCGGGCCGGGCAGTTCGGGGTGCGGCACCACGCGACCGTGGCGCTCAACCCGAAGGAGGCCAACGACCCGCGCTGCCGGCCGGTGCTCGACGTGCTGCCGCGTTACCTGGAGAAGGACGGCGTGGTGGCGGTCGGCGAGATCGGGTACGACTCGATGACCGCCGAGGAGGACGACGCGTTCGCCGCCCAGCTCGCCCTGGCCGTGGCACACGACCTGCCGGCGCTGGTGCACACCCCGCACCGGGACAAGGCGCGCGGCGTCGAGCGCAGCCTCGCCGTCGTCGCCGAGTCCGGCATCGAGCCGGGCCGGGTGGCGCTCGACCACCTCAACGAGGTCACCGTCGGGCTGGTCCGCGACACCGGCTGCTGGCTCGGCTTCTCCATCTACCCGGACACCAAGATGTCCCCGCCCCGCATGGTGGAGCTGCTGAGGGCGTACGGGACCGAGCGGGTGCTGGTCAACTCGGCGGCCGACTGGGGACGCTCCGACCCGCTGCTCACCCGCGCGACCGGGGAGGCGATGCTGCGGGCCGGGTTCACCGACGACGACGTCGACCGGGTCCTCTGGCGCAACCCGGTCGAGTTCTACGGGCAGTCCGGGCGGCTCGACCTGCGCGA
Organism: Actinomycetes bacterium; assembly: GCA_023402505.1. Taxonomy (GTDB): domain Bacteria; phylum Actinomycetota; class Actinomycetes; order Mycobacteriales; family Micromonosporaceae; genus Micromonospora. The sequence goes on along the minus strand of JAEYGD010000037.1, from coordinate 8,879 downwards.
CGTGGACGCGCCGGCACCGACGTTCGCCGGCAACTCGATCCTGCGCGGAGGCAGCTGATGCGGCTGCGGCACGCCGACGGGACCACCGTCCACCTCGGGTACTGCACGAACGTGCACCCCGCCGAGGACCTCGCCGGCATCCTCGACCAGCTCGACACGTACGCGCTGCCGGTCCGCGAGACGCTCGGGGCCGACCTGCTCGGCCTGGGCCTGTGGCTGGCCGCGCCGGTCGCCGCCGAGCTGGCCGGTGACGCCGCCGCCCGCCGCCGGTTGCGCGCCGAACTGGCCGCGCGGGGTCTCGAAGTGGTCACCCTCAACGGCTTCCCGTACGCGGCCTTCCAGGCGCCGGTCGTCAAGGGCGCGGTGTACCGGCCGGACTGGACCGAAGCCGCGCGGCTCGCGTACACCCTCGACCTGGCCCGGGTGCTCGCGGACCTGCTGCCGGACGACGCGGCCCGGGGGTCGGTCTCGACCCTGCCGCTGGCCTGGCGGGAGCCGTGGGACCCGGCCCGGTCCGAGGAGACCCGCCGCCGGCTCGACCAGCTCGCCGCCGGTCTCGCCGCCGTGGAGCGGGACACCGGCCGCCCGGTACGGGTGGGTTTCGAACCCGAACCCGGCTGTCTGGTGGAGACGACCACCCAGGCGGTCGGTGTACTGTCCGGTATGGACACCGGGCATCTCGGGATCTGTCTCGACCTCGCCCACCTCGCCTGCGCGTGGGAGGAGCCGGCCGCGGCGCTGGCCCGGCTGCGCGGCGCCAACCTGCCGATCGTGAAGGTGCAGGTGTCGGCGGCGCTGGAGGCGACCGACCCGGCCGGCGACGCCGACGCACTGCGCCGGTGGGTGGAACCGCGCTTTCTGCACCAGACCCGCTCGGCGGGCTGCGCGGCGGCGAGCGCCGGGCAGCGCGTGCCGCCGGACCCGGCGGATCCGGCCTGGGCGGCCGACGACCTGGACGCCGCCCTCGACGCCGCGCTGCCCGGCCCGTGGCGGGTGCACTACCACGTGCCGCTGCACGCCCCGCCCGAACCGCCGCTGGGCTCGACGCTTCCGGTGCTGCGCGCCGCGCTGGCCGCGCTGTTCGACGGGCCGGCCGCCGGCTGCGACCACCTCGACGTGGAGACGTACACGTGGGGGGTGCTGCCGGAGGCGCGGCGCCCGCGCACCGACGCCGACCTGGCCGCCGGGATCGCCGCCGAGCTGGCGTTCGCCCGCGACGAGCTGGTCGCGCTCGGCCTGACCCCGGTGCCGGCATGAGCGAGCGCAGGCGAGCGAATCGTCGATGCGGTGCCGTGGAGCCCCAGGCCGGTGCCGAGCGGAGCGAGGCGGCGGCATGAGCGAGCGCAGGAGACTCGTCGTGCTGGACGTGGTGGGGCTGACCCCGCGGCTGCTGGCCCACATGCCGCGGCTGCGCGCGGTCGCCGACGCCGGGTTCCGCGCCGAGCTGGGCACGGTGCTGCCGGCGGTGACGTGCCCGGTGCAGTCGACGTTCCTGACCGGCGCGTTGCCGGCCGAGCACGGGATCGTCGGCAACGGCTGGTACTTCCGCGACCTCGGCGAGGTGCTGCTGTGGCGGCAGCACACCGCCCTGGTCGGCGGCGAGAAGCTGTGGCAGGCGGCCCGTCGTGTCGCGCCCGGCTACACCGTGGCCAACGTCTGCTGGTGGTACGCGATGGGCGCCGACGTCGACTGGACGGTCACCCCGCGGCCGGTCTACCACGCCGATGGGCGCAAGGACCCGGACTGTTACACCGACCCGCCAGAGCTGCACGACACGTTGACCGCCGCGCTGGGCACGTTCCCGCTGTTCAGTTACTGGGGGCCGGGCGCCGGGATCGCGTCGTCCCGGTGGATCTGCCGGGCGGCCGAGCGGATCCTCGCCGACCAGGCGCCGGACCTGACCCTGGTGTACGTCCCGCACCTCGACTACGACCTGCAACGTTTCGGCCCGTCCTCGCCCCGGGCCGCCGCCGCGGCGGTCGAGCTGGACGGCGTGCTCGCGCCACTGCTGGACGCCGCCCGGGCGCGCGACGCGACCGTGGTGGTCCTCTCCGAGTACGGCATCACCGATGTCTCCCGGCCGGTCGCCGTCAACCGGATGCTGCGGGCGGAGGGCCTTCTGCGGGTCCACACGCAGGCCGGGATGGAGTACCTCGACCCGTGGACGTCGCGGGCGTTCGCCGTCGCCGACCACCAGGTCGCCCACGTGTACGTGCGGGACCCGGCGGACCTGGCGGCGGTGGCGGGGCTCTGCGCCGCGCTGCCCGGGGTGGCGGAGGTGCTCGACGCGGCCGGCCAAGCCGGGTACGGCCTGGACCACCCGCGGGCCGGCGAGCTGGTCCTGGTGGCGGAGCCGGACGCCTGGTTCACCTACTACCACTGGCTGGACGACGCCCGCGCGCCGGACTTCGCCCGGCTGGTCGAGATCCACCGCAAGCCCGGGTACGACCCGGCGGAGCTGTTCTTCGACCCGGCCGCCCCGGGTTCCGCGAAGCGGCGGGCCGCGGTCGCGCTCGCCCGCAAGAAGCTCGGGCTGCGGTACCTGATGAACGTGGTCGGGCTGGACGCGGGCGCGCGGGCGGTCCGGGGTTCGCACGGGCGGCTGCCCGCCGACCCGGCGGACGGCCCGGTGCTGCTCTGCTCCGACCCGGCGGCGGCCCGGGACCGGGTGGCCGCGACCGAGGTGAAGGGACTGCTGCTGGAACTCGCCGGGCTGGCACCACCCGGTCCGGGTGCCGCCGGGCGGTCGGGGGAGGGGCCGTGACGGTCACGGTGACGCGGACGGACACCGCCGGGCTGCGCGCGCGGTTCGACGCGGAGCTGGCCGCGTTCCTCGACCGGCAGTACCCGAAGTGGCCGGACGGGGCGCCGCGGGGCGTCTTCACGGCGCTGCACCGCTTCGTCCTGGCCGGCGGCAAGCGGCTCCGTCCGCTCTTCTGCTACTGGGGTTGGCGGAGCGCGGGCGGGCGTGACGGCACGCCGATCGTGGCCGCCGCCGCCGCGCTGGAGCTGTTCCACGCGTTCGCGCTGATCCACGACGACATCCTGGACGGCAGCGACCGCCGCCGGGGTGAGCCGTCGGTGCACCGCGTCTTCGCCGACCTGCACGCCCGCTCGTCGTGGCGGGGCGACCCGGAGGCGTACGGACGGAACACCGCCCTGCTCTGTGGTGACCTCTGCGCCGCCTGGTCGGACCAGATGTTCCACGAGTGCGGGTTGAGCGCCGAGGCGGTGCACCGCGGGTACGCCGTCTTCGCGCTGATGCGTACCGAGGTGATCGCGGGGGAGTACCTGGACCTGGTCTCCGGGGTGGGTGACGGCTCGGTCGCCAGCGCGCTCACCGTGATCCGGATGAAGGCCGCCCGCTACACGGTGACCCGGCCGTTGCAGATCGGCGCCGCCCTGTCCGGGGCGTCGCCGGAGCTGCTCGCCGCGCTGGCGGAGTTCGGGGATCCGCTGGGCGACGCCTTCCAGCTCCGCGACGACGTGCTGGGTGTCTTCGGCGACCCGGCGGTCACCGGCAAGTCCGTGCTTGACGACCTGCGGGAGGGCAAGCCCACGGTGATGATGGCGCTGGCCCGGGAGGCCGCCGACCGGGCGCAGACGCTGCGGCTGCGGGAGCTGTTCGGCAACCCGGAGCTGGACGCGGACGGCGCCGCCGAGCTGCGGAAGATCATCGAGAGCACCGGCGCGCGGGAGAAGATCGAGCAGATGATCCGGGTCCGCGCCGACGCCGGGCTGGCCGCCCTGGCGAAGGCCCCGGTGACCGCGCAGAGCCGCCGGGCCCTGGCCGGACTGGCCACTCAGGCCATCGATCGCCGCCACTGAACCGTCTCGGGCACGGCCAACTTCCGTTCGGATGGACGAAAGTCTGTGCCGAGTCGGCAGAAGGTATAGACACATCGATGTGCGCCGTTTAGTGTCATGGCCAGCATCCGTTTGTTTCGTCGAGGTGAACCGGCGGCGCGGGAACCCATCGACCGAACCATCTCCCGCTACGGCATCCGGCGCGACGGCGCGCGCCCCGCCCTGGCAGTCACTCGTCAGGAAGGGACAGCAGAGCGATGTCCATGAAGGACAAACCCCACCACCGCCCCTGGTCCTCCGGCGCCACGGCGCTGCTCCTGGTCGCCACCGCCGGCACCGTCGCCCTCGGCGCCGGTCCGGCCGCGCTCGGCGGCCCCACCCCGGCCCAGGCCCACCCCATCGTCGCCACCGACTTCCAGCAGGTCACCCTCGCCAAAGGCGTCGCCGAGGTCGGCGAGCCGATGACCATCGCGGTGCTGCCGGACCGCTCGGTCCTGCACACCGCCCGCAACGGCACGCTGCGCCGCACCGACGCGGCGGGCAACACGGCCGTGATCGGCACCGTCGCCGTCTACACCCACGACGAGGAGGGGTTGCAGGGCGTCGGCGTCGACCCGAACTTCGCCAGCAACCGGCACATCTACCTCTACTACGCGCCGCCGCTGTCCACCCCCGCCGGCGACGCACCGGCCACCGGCTCCGACTTCTCTGCCTGGCAGGGCGTCAACCGGCTCTCCCGGTTCACCCTGAACGCCGACTTCACCGTCAACCAGGCCAGCCGGGTCGACATCCTCGACGTACCCGCCGACCGGGGCATCTGCTGTCACGTCGGCGGCGACATCGACTTCGACGCCGCCGGCAACCTGTACCTGTCCACCGGCGACGACACCAACCCGTTCGACTCCGGCGGGTACGCCCCGATCGACGAGCGCACCAACCGCAACCCCGCCTACGACGCGCAGCGCAGCGCCGCCAACACCAACGACCTGCGCGGCAAGATCCTGCGGATCAAGGTCAACGCGAACGGCACGTACTCCATCCCGGCCGGCAACATGTTCGTCGACTCCGACTCCCGGACCCGCCCCGAGATCTACGCGATGGGCTTCCGCAACCCCTTCCGGATGAGCGTCGACCGGGCCACCGGCATCGTGTACGTCGGCGACTACGGCCCGGACGCCGGCACCACCACCACGCGTGGACCCAGCGGGCAGGTCGAGTTCAACCGGGTCACCGGACCCGGCTTCTACGGGTGGCCGTACTGCACCGGCACCAACACCGCCACCGAGACGTACGCCGAGTGGAACTTCGCCAACGGCACCGCCGGAGCCAAGTACAACTGCACCGGCGGCCCGACCAACAACTCGTTCCGCAACACCGGCCTCCCCACCATCCCCGGCGCCAAGCCCGCCTGGATCCGGTACGCGGGCGACGCCGGCAGCCCGCCCGAGTTCGGCGGCGGCTCCGAATCGCCGATGGGCGGACCGGTCTACCGGTACAACGCCTCGTCGACCTCCACCACGAAGTGGCCGCAGAGCTTCGACGGGCAGTTCCTCGCCGGCGAGTTCGGGCGGGGCTGGATCAAGCCGATCCACGTCGGCGGTGACGGCTCGGTCGGCACCATCGACACGTTCCCGTGGAACGGCAAGCAGGTCATGGACATGGCGTTCGGCCCCGACGGCGCGCTGTACGTCCTGGACTACGGCACCGGCTACTTCAACGGCGACGCCAATTCGGCCCTCTACCGGTACGACTACATCGCCGGCGGCAACCGGGCGCCGACGGCGGTGGCGGCGGCCGACAAGACCTCCGGTACCGCCCCGTTGACCGTGAACTTCTCCTCGGCCGGGTCGTCGGACCCGGAGGGTGGGACGCTCACGTACTCCTGGGCCTTCGGCGACGGCACGACCTCCACGGCGGCCAACCCCACCAAGACGTACACCGCCAACGGCACCTACACGGCGACGCTGACCGTCCGCGATCCGCAGGGCGCGACCGGCACGGCGAGCGTGCAGATCGGCGTCGGCAACACCGCGCCGACCGTCACCATCACCAGCCCCGGCAACGGGCAGTTGTTCAGCTACGGCGACACCGTGCCGTTCGGAATCACCGTCACCGATCCGGAGGACGGCACGATCGACTGCACCAAGGTCAAGATGACGTACGTTCTGGGCCACGACAGCCACGGCCACCAGATCACGTCGAAGACCGGCTGCTCCGGCTCGATCACCATCCCCGTCGACGGTGAACACGACGACGCCGCGAACATCTTCGCCATCTTCGACGCCGAGTACACCGACGCGGGTGGCCTGACCACGCACACGCAGCACACCCTCCAGCCGCGCAAGCGGCAGGCCGAGCACTTCAAGACCTCGTCCGGTGTCGCCACCTTCGACAAGGCCACCGCCGAGGGCGGCAAGACCGTCGGCAACATCAACAACGGCGACTGGATCGCGTTCGAGCCGTACCGCATCGGCAACGTGACCTCGTTCAGCGCCCGCGTCTCGTCGGCCGGCTCCGGCGGCACCCTCCAGGTCCGCGCCGGCTCGGCCACCGGCACCGTGCTCGGCTCCGCCACCGTCCCGGTGACCGGCGCCTGGGACACCTTCACCACGGTCACCGGCACCGTCAGCAACCCGCCCACCGGGACCACCACGCTCTACCTGACCTTCGCCGGATCCGGCACCGGCTCGCTCTACGACATCGACACGTTCACCCTCAACACCGGCGGCGGCAGCGGCGGCACCGGCCCGATCACCGGGCTGGCCGGCAAGTGCCTGGACGTGCGCAACGCGGCCACCGCCGACGGTACGCAGATCCAGATCTACACCTGCAACGGCACCTCCGCGCAGACGTGGACGGTGACGCCGAACTCGACGATCCGGGCGTTGGGTAAGTGTCTGGACGTCAACGGTGCCGCTTCGGCGGACGGTACGAAGATCCAGTTGTGGACGTGCAACGGCACGGCCGCGCAGAACTGGTCGGCCCAGGCCGACGGGACCCTGCGTAATCCGCAGTCGGGCAAGTGCCTGGACGTCTCGGGCAACAACTCCGCCGACGGCACGGCGGTGCACCTGTGGACCTGCCACACCGGCGCCAACCAGAAGTGGACCCTGCCATGAGAATCCTCCGACCCGTCCTGGGCGTGGCCACCGCCGTCCTCGCCGTCCTCGCCTGCACCACGCCGGCCACTCCGGCCAGCGCCGCCGACACCCCGTACGACGTGCTGGTCTTCTCCAAGACGGCCGGCTTCCGGCACGACTCCATCGCGGCCGGTACCCAGGCCATCCGGGACCTGGGCGCGGCGAACAGCTTCACCGTCACCGCCACCGAGGACGCCAACGCCTTCACCACCGGCAACCTCGCCCAGTACGAGGCGGTGGTCTTCCTCAACACCACCGGTGACGTGCTCAACGCCAGCCAGCAGAGCGCGTTCGAGTCGTACATCGGCTCCGGCGGCGGCTTCGTCGGTGTCCACGCCGCGGCCGACACCGAGTACGGCTGGTCGTTCTACGGCAACCTGGTCGGGGCGTACTTCGCCTCGCACCCGGCGATCCAACAGGCGAACGTCAAGGTGGAGAACCGGGCCCACGCGGCGACGGCCCACCTGCCGCAGACCTGGACGCGCACCGACGAGTGGTACAACTACCAGACCAACGCCCGCTCCACGGCGCGAGTGCTGGCCACCCTCGACGAGTCGTCGTACTCGGGCGGCTCGATGGGCGCCGACCACCCGCACTCCTGGTGCAAGACGTACAGCGGCGGGCGGGCCTTCTACACCGGCGGCGGGCACACCCAGTCCTCGTACGCCGAGCCGGGCTTCCGCGCCCACCTGCTCGGCGGCATCCGGTACGCGGCCGGCCGTGCCAAGGCGGACTGCCGTCCCGAGACCGGCTACACCACCCTCTACAACGGCTCCACCACCGGCTGGTCGCAGGCCGGGCCCGGCAGCTTCACCAACGCGGACGCCACCCTGACCTCGGTCGGCGGGATGGGCCTGTACTGGTACAGCGCGAAGCAGTTCACCAACTACTCGCTGAAGCTGGACTGGCGGCTCGCCGGGGACGACAACTCGGGTGTCTTCATCGGCTTCCCGCCGTCGAGTGACCCGTGGTCGGCGGTGAACAACGGCTACGAGATCCAGATCGACGCGACCGACGCGACGGACCGCACCACTGGCGCGGTCTACACGTTCAAGTCCGCCGACATCGCCGCCCGGGACGCGGCGCTGAACCCGCCGGGGGAGTGGAACACGTACGAACTGCTGGTGGAGGGGGAACGCCTCCAGGTCTTCCTGAACGGCGTGAAGATCAACGACTTCACCAACACCGACCCGGCCCGGTCGCTCGCCGGCCACGTCGGCCTCCAGAACCACGGTACGGGCGACGACGCCTCGTTCCGCAACGTGCGGATCAAGGAGCTGGGCTCCACCCCGCCCTCGACCGGCAGCACCACGATCCAGGCCGAGGCGTACAGCTCGGCCAGCGGGGTCACCCCGTTCGCCAAGGCCGGCGCGAACGGCGGCCAGACCATCGGTTACATCGACCCGGGCGACTGGGCCGCGTACCAGGGGGTCGACCTGACCGGGGTCACCTCGCTGCGCGCCCGGGTGGTCTCCGGCGGGCCGGGCGGAACGCTCCAGGTGCGGACCGGCTCGACCACCGGCCCGCTCCTCGGTTCGGTCGCGGTGCCGAACACGGGCAGCTGGACGACCTTCGCCGACGTGACGACCAACCTGTCCGGTGTCCCGTCCGGCACGCACACCGTCTACCTGACCTTCACCGGCTCGGGTTCGGGGCTCTTCGACGTGGACGACTTCACGCTGCTCCGGGGCAGCGGTGGCGGCACCGGCGTCGGGCCGATCCGCGGGCTGGCCGGTAAGTGCCTGGACGTGCGCAACGCGGCCACCGCCGACGGTACGCAGATCCAGATCTACACCTGCAACGGCGGCGCCGCGCAGACGTGGACGGTGTCGCCGAACTCGACGATCCGGGCGTTGGGTAAGTGTCTGGACGTCAACGGTGCCGCTTCGGCGGACGGTACGAAGATCCAGTTGTGGACGTGCAACGGCACGG
>JAEYGD010000033.1 GCA_023402505.1 Actinomycetes bacterium | reverse complement strand
GTGCAGCGCCGGGTGGGCCGCGTCCGGGGCCGCCCGCCGGCTACCGGCCCGGGCCGCCGGCCGTCGTGCTCGACGACGAGGTGCCGGCGCGGCACCCGGCCGTCGACGCCGCGGTGCAGGCGATGGCCAACGCGGCGGGGCTGCCACCGGCGGACCAGATCGCCCAGTACGAGGCGGCCTACGAGACGCTGCGGGAGACCCTCGCCAGCATCGACCAGTCCTGAGGAGCCGGAGAAGCACGGATGGCACGTCGTATCCGGTTGGACGCCGAGCTGGTGCGTCGTGGTCTGGCACGCTCGCGTGAACAGGCCGCCGCGCTGGTCGAGGCCGGTCGCGTTCAGCTGCGCGGGGTCCCGGCCCGCAAGCCCGCCGCCATGGTCGACCCCGCCGACCCGCTGGTGGTCACGGGTGCGGACCCCACCTCGGAGTACGTCTCCCGGGGTGGGCACAAGCTTGCCGGCGCGCTGGCCGCGTTCGGCCCGGGTGGGTTGCGTGTGGCCGGCCGGCGTTGCCTGGACGCGGGTGCCTCGACCGGCGGGTTCACCGACGTGCTGTTGCGTGGCGGTGCGGCCGAGGTGGTCGCCGTGGACGTCGGCTACGGGCAGTTGGCCTGGCCGCTGCGCAACGACGACCGGGTGCGGGTGTTCGAGCGCACCAACGTGCGTACGCTCACGCCGGAGGCGGTCGGCGGGCCGGTCGACCTCACCGTGGCCGACCTGTCGTTCATCTCGTTGCGGCTGGTGCTGCCGGCGCTCGCGGCCTGCACCCGCCCGGACGGCGACCTGGCGCTGATGGTGAAACCGCAGTTCGAGGTGGGTCGGGAGCGGGTCGGCGCCGGTGGGGTGGTGCGCGATCCGGGGCTGCGGGCCGAGGCGGTGCTGGACGTGGCCGCCGCGGCGGCGCAGCTCGGTCTCGGCCTGGCCGACGTGTGCGCCAGCCCGCTGCCCGGGCCCAGCGGCAACGTCGAGTTCTTCGTATGGTTACGCCGGGAGGCGCCCGCGGCCGATCCGGAGCGGGTGCGTGCCGTGGTGGCCGCGGGGCCGTCGGGGTCGGGTGGCCTGCCGGACGCGGCGACGGAGGAGGTGGCCGGGTGAGCGAGCGGGCGAGTCGGGCGGCGCGCGGCTGCGTGGGCGGCTCAGGCGGCGTGGTCCGGACGGGGCGGCGGGCCCGGTGAGCCGTACCGCGTTGCTGGTGACGCACACCGGGCGCCGGCGCAGCACGGAGCACGCGCGGGCGGTCGCCGCGGATCTGATCGCGGCTGGTTTCGTCGTGCGGGTGGTGGCGGAGGAGGCCGAGGATCTCGACCTGCCCGGGGTGGTTCCGGTGACCGGCCCGGAGGCCGCCGAGGGGGCGGAGATCGTCTTCGCGCTCGGTGGGGACGGCACGTTCCTGCGTGCCGCCGAGCTGGCGCGGCCGGCGAAGGTGCCGTTGCTCGGCATCAACCTGGGCAAGGTCGGTTTCCTCGCCGAGGCGGAGATCGACGACCTGGACTCCGCGGTGCGGGACGTGGTGGGCCGAAACTACACGGTGGACGAGCGGCTCACGCTGGATGTGACCGCGGAGTTCGACGGGGGCCCGACCATCGAGTCGTGGGCGCTCAACGAGATCAGCGTCGAGAAGGGAGAGCGGGCGCAGATGCTCGAGCTCCTGGTCGACGTCGACGGGCGGCCGCTGTCGCGGTACGGGTGCGACGGTGTCGTGTGCGCCACCCCGACCGGTTCGACGGCGTACGCGTTCTCCGGTGGCGGTCCGGTGGTGTGGCCGGAGGTGGAGGCGCTGCTGCTGGTGCCGATCAGCGCGCACGCGCTGTTCAGTCGTCCGCTGGTCACCGCGCCGACGTCCACCTTCGTGATCACGGTCGATCCGTTCACCACGCTGGCGGTGCTGTGCTGCGACGGCCGGCGGGTGTACGACCTGCCGCCGGGTGCGCGGGTGACGGTGCGTCGTGGCGGCCTGCCGGTGCGTATCGTGCGGCTGCGGGCGCGGCCGTTCACCGACCGGCTGGTGGCGAAGTTCGACCTGCCGGTGCAGGGCTGGCGGGGCAACCGGCGCTGAACCGCCGGTGGGCCGGCGCTACGGGTCGCCGGCTGGTCAAGTGTCGGGGCACGCGTCTACTGTCGGGTGCTGTGCTGGAAGAGCTGCGCATCACCGGGCTGGGCGTCATCGAGGACACGACGCTGCCGTTGACCGGCGGCATGAACGTCATCACCGGCGAGACCGGCGCGGGCAAGACGATGGTGGTCACCGGTCTCGGCCTGCTGTTCGGCGGGCGGGCCGACGCCGGGCGGGTCCGGGCCGAGCCGGGCCGGGCGGTGGTCGAGGGCCGGTTGCGGTTGTCCGGCAAGGTGGCCGACACGGTGCAGGCCCGGATCACCGATGCCGGGGGTGAGCCGGACGAGGACGGCTCGGTGCTGCTGAGCCGCACGGTGACCGTGGAGGGCCGCTCGCGGGCGCATCTGGGTGGCCGCAGCATGCCGGTGTCGATGCTGGCGGAGGTGGGTGAGCAGGTGCTGGCCGTGCACGGCCAGTCCGATCAGCTGCGGTTGCTGCGCCCGGCGGAGCAGCGGGCCGCGCTGGACCGGTTCGCCGGGGCGGAGCACGAGAAGCTGCTCGAGGCGTTGCGGGAGACGTACACGCGGTGGCGGTCGGTGGTGGACGACCTGGCCGACCGGCGGCGCAACGCGCGGGAACGCAACCAGGAGGCCGACCTGCTGCGGCTGGGCCTGGACGAGATCACCAGGGTGGATCCGCAGCCGGGGGAGGACGACGAGCTGAAGGCGGAGGCGCAGCGGCTGGAGCACGCCGAGGGGCTGCGTACGGCGGCTCAGGTGGCCCAGCAGTGTGTGGCCGGGGGAGTGGACGCCGCCGACGAGGCGCCGGATGCGACCGCTCTGCTCGGCACGGCCCGGCGCACTCTGGAGGCGCAGGCCGGCACCGACGCGGCCCTGGGCGAGTTGGCGGCGCGGTTGGAGGAGGCGGCGACGCTGGTGGCGGACGTGTCCGCGGAGTTGTCGGCGTATCTGGCGGCTCTGGACGCGGATCCGGCGCGGTTGCAGACGGTGTACGAGCGGCGGGCCGCGTTGCGGGCGTTGACCCGCAAGTACGCCGACGACGTCGACGGGGTGATCGCGTGGGCTGAGCGGGCGCGGGGGCGGCTGTCCGACCTGGACACCTCCGATGACCTGCTCGACGAGTTGGACCGGGAGGCGGGCCGGCTGGCGGGTGAGGTCGCTGACCTGGCGGGCCGGGTGTCCGCGTCCCGGCAGGAGGCGGCGACGCGGTTCGCGGCGAAGGTCACCGAGGAGTTGGCGGGGCTGGCGATGCCGCACGCGCGGATCGAGGTGGCGGTGCTGCCGCGGCCGGCGGGGAGAAGCGAGCCTCGGCTGGCGGTCAACGGTGTCGAGGTGGGGGTCGGCCCGGACGGCGGCGACGAGGTGGAGCTGCGGCTGTTGGCTCATCCGGGAGCGCCGGCGTTGCCGTTGCAGCGGGGTGCCTCCGGGGGCGAGCTGTCGCGGGTGATGCTCGCCATCGAGGTGGTCTTCGCCGGTTCGGGGGGTCCGCCGACGTTGGTGTTCGACGAGGTGGACGCGGGTGTCGGTGGTCGGGCGGCGGTGGAGATCGGCCGTCGGCTGGCGCGGCTGGCCCGCAGTCACCAGGTGCTGGTGGTGACCCACCTGCCGCAGGTGGCGGCGTTCGCCGATCGGCATCTGGTGGTGGCGAAGGACACCGGTGGGGCGGTCACCACCAGTGGGGTGCGGGTGGTGGAGGACACGGAGCGGGCCCGGGAGCTGGCCCGGATGCTCGCGGGTTTGCCGGATTCGGATCTGGGTATCGCCCACGCCGAGGAGCTGCTGGCCGTGGCGGCGCGGGAGCGGCGGGGGTAGCGCGGGCCGATTGTGACCACAGGCACACCGGCCCGCGCCGTAGTGTGCTTCCCTGGACAGGCGGCCCTGCTCAGGCATGTCGCGCCGGAGATGCCTGCCTCACATGCCAGGATGGTCACGATGCGTCTACCCACGTTGCGCCGGACCCGACCCGCGGAACCGGGCCGGATCGCCGGCACCGCGCGCCTTGACCGCCGGACCAAACGCCTGGTCGGCCGGCTCCGCCCGGGCGACATCGCGGTCATCGACCATGTCGATCTGGACCGGGTCGCCGCCGACTCGCTCGTCGCGGTCGGTGTCGCCGCGGTGCTCAACGCCAAGCCGTCGGTGTCGGGTCGCTACCCGAACCTGGGCCCCGAGGTGCTGATCGAGGCCGGCATTCCGCTGGTGGACGATCTGGGCGAGGGCGTTTTCGAGCAGATCCGGGAGGGTGACACCGTCCGGATCGAGGGCAACACGGTCTACGTCGGTGACGAGCCGGTGGCCCACGGCGCCCTGCAGGACACGGAGACCGTGGCCAAGGCCATGGCCGACGCCCGGGAGGGGCTGTCGGTGCAGTTGGAGGCGTTCGCCGCCAACACCATGGACTACCTGAAGCAGGAGCGGGACCTGCTGCTCGACGGCGTGGGTGTGCCGGAGATCCGCACCGAGATCCAGGGGCGGCACTGCCTGATCGTGGTGCGCGGCTACGACTACAAGGCCGACCTGGACGTGCTGCGCCCCTACATCCGGGAGTTCAAGCCGGTGCTCATCGGTGTCGACGGCGGCGCGGACGCGCTGGTCGAGGCCGGCTACACGCCCGACATGATCATCGGGGACATGGATTCGGTCACCGACGACGTCTTGCGCTGCGGCGCCGAGGTGGTCGTGCACGCCTACCCGGACGGGCGGGCGCCGGGGCTGGCCCGGGTCAACGGCCTGGGTGTGCCGGCGGTCACCTTCCCCGCCGCCGCGACCAGCGAGGACCTGGCGATGCTGCTCGCCGACGAGAAGGGCGCCTCGCTGCTGGTCGCCGTCGGCACGCACGCCACGCTCGTGGAGTTCCTGGACAAGGGGCGCGGCGGGATGGCGTCGACGTTCCTGACCCGGCTGAAGGTCGGCGGCAAGCTGGTCGACGCCAAGGGTGTCAGCCGGCTCTACCGGCAGAGCATCTCCGGTTCGTCGCTGCTGCTGCTGGTGCTCTCCGCGATCGCCGCGATGGCCTCGGCCGTGGCGGTCTCCACCGTCGGGAAGGCGTACCTGGGTGTGGTCTCCGAGTGGTGGAACAATTTTGTGTTCCAGCTGGAACGGCTCTTCTGACGCCGCTCCACCCGACAAGAGGCTGCAGGTGTGATCAACTTCCGGTACCACGTGGTGTCCTTGACCGCGGTCTTCCTGGCGCTGGCGATCGGCCTGGTGGTCGGCACCGCCGCGCTCAACGGCGCGGTGGCCGACTCCCTGAAGGAGAACGTCGACGCGCTGCGCAAGGACAACCAGCAGATGCGCCAGGCGGTCAACAACCTGGAGGAGGAACTGGCCCGCGAGGAGGACTTCGCGGCGGAGATCGCCGCGGTCGTCCTGCCCGGCAAGCTCGCCGGCAAGCGGGTCCTGGTGCTCAGCCTGCCGACCGGGCGTGACCACACCGAGGGCGTGGTCAAGATGCTCCAGCTGGGTGGGGCGGACGTGGTCGGTCGCATCGACCTGCAGGACAAGTTCATCAACCCGGACAACAACAACCAGCTGCTGGAGCTGGCGGTGACCGCGGCGCGGCCGACCAGCGCCTCGACGGCGAACCTGCCGGGCAACGGGCACGGGGTGGAGACGTCCAGCGCGCTGTTGGCCAGCGTGCTGCTGGACCGCTCGCCCGGGGCGGCGCCGGTCAGCGAGGCCGACCGGCGTGCGGTGCTGGCCGCGTACACGAACGCGAACTATCTGACGACCGCGGAGCGGGTCACCGCGTCGGCGGAGACGGTGGTGGTGGTCAGCGGCCAGCCGTACGTCGACAAGGATTCGACGAAGAAGGACGAGTCGGTGCTCAAGGTGGCCGAGCAGTTCGACCGCAGCGGCGGCATCGTGGTGGCCGGTAACGGCTCGGACGGCGGGAACCTGGTGGCCTTCGTCCGGGGCGATGCCGTCCTGGCCGGGTCGATCTCCACGGTCGACAACGCGAACACCGTGCAGGGGCAGCTGGTCACGTCGCTGGCTCTGGTGCAGCAGCTCACCGAGAAGAAGGCCGGACACTACGGCGTGGGCGACAGCGCTCCGTCGTTGCTGCCTAGACTGCCCCAGTGAGCGACGCATCCGCCCCGGTGTCCGGTCCCGCCTACCGAGAGGAGATCGCGTGAGCCTGCTCGGTCGTCTCCTCGTCGCCGGTGCCGGCGTGGCCGTCGCCCGGTACGCGCTGCGGGAGGTGCGCACCTCTCCGGTCGGCCCGGCGTTGGAGCGGACGAACTTCCGTGGCCGTACGGTGAGCCTCGCGGCTGGTCCGGCGCTTGCCGTCGGCGCCGCGGCGTCCGGTGCCTTCGGTGCGTCCGGTGGCGCGGCCGGCGGCGCCGCCCTGGTCGCCGGTCTGGGTGCCGGGGCGGTGGGCCTCTACGACGACGTGGTCGGGGCACGGCCGGAGCAGAAGGCGGCCAAGGGGTTCGCCGGGCATCTCGCCGCGCTGCGCGAGGGGCGGGTCACCGCCGGCCTGGTCAAGATCGTCGGGGTGGGGGCGGCCGGGCTGGGCGCTGCCGCGCTGCTGGCCGCCGACCCGGTGGTGGCCCGGCATCCCCGCCGGGAGCGTCACGGTGTGCTCGGGCGCGGCCTGGACGTGCTGCTCGGCGCGGGCGTGATCGCCGGCACCGCCAACCTGGTCAACCTGTTGGACCTGCGTCCCGGCCGGGCGTTGAAGTCCGGGCTGCTGCTGGGTGCTCCGCTGCTGCGCGGCCCGCACGGCGGAATCGCCGCCGGCGCGGCCGGCGCGGCCGCCGGATTGCTGCCCGCCGACCTCGGCGAGGAGGTGATGCTCGGTGACAGCGGCGCGAACGCGCTCGGTGCGCTGCTGGGTGTCACGCTGGCCGCCCGTACCGGTCCGGTCGGCCGGGCCGGTGTGCTCGCCGTCCTCGCCGGGCTCACCGCCGCCAGCGAGAAGGTGAGCTTCACCCGGGTCATCCAGCGGACTCCCGGGCTGCGCGAGCTGGACGCGCTGGGCCGTCGCGCCGACTGACGTGGCGAATCCGGCTCCCCTCGCCGGCGCCGGCCGTGTCGCCGGGGCTGCCGCGCTGATCGCCGTGCTCACCGTGGTCAGCCGGCTGGCCGGCTTCGGCCGTACCGCGGTGTTCACCTGGGTCGTGCGGGAGAGCGATCTGGGCGGCATGTACGTGATCGCGAACACCGCCCCGAACATCATCTTCGAGATCGTCGCCGGTGGCGCGTTGGCGAGCCTGGTCGTGCCGCTGCTGGCCGCAGCGGTGACCGCCGGTGACCGGCGGGCGGTGAACGCCACCACGGGGGCCCTGCTCACCTGGACGCTCGTGCTGCTCGTGCCGCTGGCGGTCGTGGTCGCGTTCCTCGCCGGGCCGATCGTCGCGCTCATCAGCGAAGGGCGTTCTGATGCGGAGTTGGCGGCGGCGGCTCGGATGCTGCGGGTCTTCGCGCCGCAGTTGCCGCTCTACGGTGTCGGCATCGTGCTGACCGGGGTGCTGCAGGCGCACCGGCGGTTCGCGTGGCCGGTCATCGCGCCGCTGCTGTCCAGCATCACCGTGATCGGGGTGTACCTGACGTTCGGTGCGGTCGAGGGACGCGGGGCCAGCGTGGCCCAGGTCGATATCGGCGGTGAGCTGATTCTCTCCGCCGGCACCACCCTTGGTGTGGTGGTGCTGTCGCTGTCGCTGCTCATCCCGCTGCGCCGACTTCGGCTGCGGGTACGACCCGGCTTCGCGTTCCCCGCCGACGCCCGGGCCCGCATCGGTGGTCTCGCCATCGCCGGAGCGGTCACGGTCACCGCCCAGCAGATCGCCCTGTTGGTGATGCTGAACCGGGTCTCCGGCGGCCCGACCGGCTCGCCGCAGGTGTTCAACCTGGCACAGACCATCTACCTGCTGCCGTGGGCGGTTCTCGCGGTGCCGCTGGCCACCGCCGCGTACCCGACCCTGGCGGCCGCCGCGGCCGGCGGCGACGCGGACGGGTACCGGCGTACGGTCGCCGGCACCACCCGCGGTGTCCTGCTGTTCAGCTGCCTGGGCGCGGCGGCCCTGGTCGGCACCGCGGTGCCGGCGGGCTACTTCTTTCCGCTGAATCCGCAGGTCACCGCCGCCGCGATCATTGGTTTCGCTCCTGGGTTGGTGGGCTACGGGCTGTTCGCGGTGCTGAGCCGCGCGCTCTACGCCCATGGGGCCACGCGTCCCGCCACCATCGCTATCGGTGTCGGCTGGCTGGTGGTGCCGCCGGTGGCCGTTCTGCTGGCCGGGGCGTTGCCGCTGGCCGACCGGGTGCCGGCGGTCACGCTGGCCAACTCGGTGGGCATGTTGGTGCTCGGGGCTCTGCTGGTCGGTGCCGTGCGGCGGGCGGCGGGCCCCGCCGCGCTGGCCGGGCTGGCCCGCGCCGGGGCGGCCGGGCTGCTCGGCGCAGCCCTGGCCGGGTGCGCCGGATGGGTGGTGTCCCGGGCGCTGGCGGGCGCGGGCGACGGCACCCCGGGCGCACCGGCGGCGCTGCTACAGGGCATGCTGTCCGGTGTCCTGGTCGGTGCCGTGTTCCTCGCGGTGGCGTGGACGCTGGACCGGCCGGATGTACGACCGCTGCTCGCCGGGGTGCTGCGGCGCCTGCGGGGGGCGCGCCGCCGGGCGAGCGCCGCCGCGGCCGGCGGGCCGCGGGAGGACGGGGTCCCCCCGGAGCGGGGCGACGGGAAGGAGACGGTGTCCCGGTGACGGATCCGACCTCGCGGGCCGGTTGGCGTGGCACGGTCGCCCTGCTGCTGGCCTCCAGTACCGGCGGTGTCGGGCAGCACGTGCGGTCGGTGGCTGCCGGGTTCGCCGGGGCGGGCGCCCACGTGCTGGTGTGTGGGCCCGCGGCCACCGAGGAGCAGTTCGACTTCACGGGTGTCGGTGCCCGGTTCCGAACGGTGGAGATCCCGGCCAACCCGACCCCGGCGGACGCGCGCGCGGTGAGTGCGCTGCGGCGGGCTCTGGCCGCCGAGCCGGTCGACGTGCTGCACGCCCACGGTCTGCGCGCCGGCCTGGTGGCGGTGCTCGCCCGGCCGGCGGTCCCGGTGGTGGTGACGTGGCACAACGCGGTGCTCGCCGGTGGTCTGCGCGGCAGCGTGTCGCGTCTGGTGGAGCGGGTGGTGGCCCGGGGGGCCAGGGTGAGCCTGGGCGCGTCCGCCGACCTGGTGGAGCGGGCCGCCGCGCTGGGCGCACCGGATGCCCGGCTCGCTCCGGTCGCCGCGCCGGCACTCCCGGCGCCGCGCCGGCGCCGGGAGGCGGTCCGCGCGGAGTTCGGCGTCGGCCGCGACCAGCCGCTGATCGTCTCGGTCGGCCGGCTGCATCCGCAGAAGCGGTACGACGTGCTGGTCGACGCGGCTGCCCGGTGGCGGACGCGGGCTCCGGCGCCGGTCGTGGTGATCGCCGGCAGTGGTCCGGCGTACCTGCAGCTGGCTGCCCGGATCTCCGCGGCGCGGGCGCCGGTGACCCTGCTGGGGCACCGTACGGATGTGGCCGACCTGCTGGCCGGGGCGGATCTGGCCGTGGTGACCAGCGACTGGGAGGCCCGGCAGTTGTTCGCGCAGGAGGCGATGCGGGCCGGCGTACCGCTGGTGGCGACCGCGGTCGGGGGTCTGCCGGAGCTGGTCGGTGACGCCGCGGTGCTGGTGCCGCCGGGTGACGTCGACGCGGTCGACGAGGCGGTGCGTGGCCTGCTCGACGACGCCGCGGGCCGCGCCGAGCTGGGCCGGCGGGGTATGGACCGGGCGGCGACCTGGCCGAGCGACGCGGACACCCTCGCGCAGCTGGCCGCGCTCTACGCCGAGCTGGCGCCGCTGTCCGGCCCGACCGCTCCGGACAGCGGCGCTTCGTCGACGGGACATCGGTGATGCTGCGTCGAGTCACGCCGGTCCTGCTGACCCTGCTCGTCGTGGTGCTGGGTGTGGTGGCGCTGGCCGCCCGGCCCGGCAACCGCGCTCCGGAGCGGACCGCCGACTACGTGGTACTGGCCGGGGTGGCCGGGCTGCGCTGGGAGGACGTCGACGAGCAGAGCACGCCGACGCTGTGGGCGATGGCGCGGGACGGCTCCATCGGTTCGCTGTCGGTGCGCTCCGCGCATCGGCCGACCTGCCCGGTGGACGGCTGGTTGACCCTGGGGGCGGGCGGTTTCGCCGCGTGGCCGGGCGATCGGCCGGCCGGCACGTGCCCGCCGACGGAGGTGACGGTGGAGCGCCCGGACGGGATCGGCGCGAACCTGCCCGAGCAGGAGAGCGTGGTGCTGCACAACCAGCAGCGGCTGCCGTGGGGGACGGTTCCGGGGTCGCTGGCGGAGTCGGTGCGCTGTTCGGTGGCGGTCGGCCCGGGGGCCGCGGTGGCCGCGGCCCGGCCGTTCGGCCGGGTCGACCGGTACGCGCCGCAGCTGCCGCAGGATCCGTCGGAGCTGCTGCGGTCGTGCGTGCTCAGCATCGTCGACCTGGGGACCGTGGCGGGGGAGGATCCGGCGGCCCGGGCGGCCGCCGCGCGGGCGGCTGACGCCCGGCTGGCCCGGGTGCTCGCCGCCCGCCCGCCCCGTTCGCTGGTGCTGTTGGCCGGGGTGTCGGACACCGAGGAGCCGTCGCGGTTGCATGTGGCGGTCGCCGACGGTCCGGGTTGGGAACGCGGCTGGTTGACCTCCCCGACGACGGCCCGGGAAGGGTATCTGCAACTGGTCGATCTGGCGCCGACCGCGTTGACGGCGCTGGGCCGGCCGTTGCCGGAGCGGCCGTTCCTCGGTCGGCCCGCCGAGCCGCTGGAGGGCCGGCCGGCTGATCTCGCGGCCGCGATCGCGGGGCCGGCGGACGCCGACCGGGAGGCGGGCGCGCAGCGCCGCGTGGCGGGTTGGTATTTCGGGCTCCTCGCCGCCGCTCAGGTGCTGCTCGCGGTGGCGGTGCTGCCGCTGCTGCGTCGGGCCCGCCGGCATGCCGGCCCGTACGGTCCGCAGCCGGTGTCGCGGCGGGTGGTGGGTGCGGTGGAGTTGCTGCTGGTCGCTGCCGCGCTGGCCGTGCCCGCGGCGCTGCTGGCCGACGTGGTGCCGTGGTGGCGGGGTGAGCACGCGGGGGTGTGGTTCGCCGCGGCCACGGTGTCGCTGGTGGCGGCGGCGACGGTGCTGGTGCGGTTGCTGCCCGGGTACGGGAGCACGTTGGGGCCGTTGGGGGCGGTCGCCGGTCTGGCCACGTTGACCGTCGGGGCGGACGTGGTGACCGGGGCCCGGTTGCAGCTCAACGCCGTGGTGGGTTATTCGGCGTTGGAGGGTGGCCGGTACGCCGGTCTGGGCACCGTGGGGCTCGGGGTGTTCCTGGCCGGTGCGCTGCTGACGGCGGGTTGGCTGGCGCAGCGGGTGCACCGGTCCTGGCGGCCGATGGTGATGGTGGCGGTCGGTGGGCTCGCGGTGGTGGTGGTCGGCAGCCCGTACCTCGGGGCGGACTCCATCGGCGCGATCGCGTTGACGGCGGGGGTGAGCGTCGCGGCGGCGATCAGCGCCGGCGGCTGGCTGACCCTGACCCGGTTGGCGTGGGCGACGATGGCCGGTCTGGCGGTGACGATCGGGTTCGCGCTGGTCGACCTGCGTCGCCCGGCTGTCGAGCGGGGCAGCCTGGGCCGGTTCCTGGCCGCGATCGGCGACGGCACGGGTGGCCTGACGGTGCACCGGTCCAGTTCGGCGAACCTGGAGACGCTGCTGGGCAGCCCGTTGACGGTGCTGGCTCTGGCCGGTGCGTTGCTGGTGTGGTTCGCCCTGTTGCAGCCGTGGGGTGGTCTGATGCGACTGTTCGGCATCTACCCGGCGGTGCGGGCGGCGATGGCCGGTACCGCTGTGGCGGCGGTCATCGGTGGGCTGTTGAACGGGTCGGCGTTGGACGTGGCCGGGGCCGCGGCCGCGCTGGTGGTGCCGATGGCGGCGCTGGCGGCGCTGCGGGTGTTGGACCACTCCACCGACCGGACCCGGCCGGAGAGCGCCCGCGACGACGGGCCCACCGGCGGTTCGGCGGGTTCCGGTGGCGGTGGTCGCGGTGGCGGGCCGGGTGGGGGCGGCCCGGACCGGGACGGCGGTCCGGTCGGCGAGGGCGGTCCGGTCGGGGAGGGCGGCCCGGTCGGGGAGGGCGGCCCGGTCGGCGACGGCAGGGCGGGCGCGGACGGCGCCGGCCCCGGCGGGACCGGGCGGAAGCCCGGCGGCCCGGGGAGTGGACGGATCCCGACGGCCCGGGCATCGAGCGAGGTCACGACGGGCTGAGCGGGGCCGGACACCGACGGTGGTGCACGGGTGCGCCGGGCACCGGGGGCCGGTGAGGTGTTACCGTGGAATCCCGTGGATCGCGTGATCACTTTGCTGATCGGCACGGCGGTCTGCACGACCGCGACGGACGACACGGGAGCAGGCCTTGGCCCCTTCAGCACGGACGACCAGGCACATCTTCGTCACCGGGGGCGTCGCCTCCTCGCTGGGTAAGGGCCTGACCGCCTCCAGCCTCGGCAACCTCCTCACCGCGCGCGGCCTGCGCGTGGTCATGCAGAAGCTCGACCCCTACCTGAACGTCGACCCGGGCACGATGAACCCGTTCCAGCACGGCGAGGTGTTCGTCACCGAGGACGGCGCCGAGACCGACCTGGACGTCGGGCACTACGAGCGGTTCCTGGACCGGGACCTGTCCGGGAAGGCCAACGTCACCACCGGGCAGATCTACTCGGCGGTGATCGCCAAGGAGCGGCGCGGCGAGTACCTGGGCGACACCGTCCAGGTGATTCCGCACATCACCAACGAGATCAAGTCGCGGATCCGCGGCATGGCCGATCCGGACGGCGACGGCCAGGTTCCCGACGTGGTGATCACCGAGGTCGGTGGCACGGTCGGTGACATCGAGTCGTTGCCGTTCCTGGAGGCGATCCGGCAGATCCGGCACGACCTGGGCCGGGACAACTGCTTCTACCTGCACGTGTCGCTGGTGCCGTACCTGGCGCCGTCGGGGGAGTTGAAGACCAAGCCGACGCAGCACTCGGTCGCGCAGTTGCGCAGCATCGGTATCCAGCCGGACGCTCTGGTGCTGCGCTGCGACCGGGACATCCCCGACAAGGTCAAGCAGAAGTTGGCGCTCTACTGCGACGTGGACGTGGAGGCGGTAACCGCCGCGCCGGACGCCCCGAGCATCTACGACATCCCGAAGGTGCTGCACCGTGAGGGCCTGGACGCGTACGTGGTGCGCCGGCTCGGCCTGTCGTTCCGGGACGTCGACTGGGCGAGCTGGGACGACCTGCTGGAGCGGGTGCACCAGCCGCGGCACACCGTCACCGTCGCGCTGGTGGGCAAGTACGTGGACCTGCCGGATGCGTACCTCTCGGTCAGCGAGGCGATCCGGGCCGCCGGTTTCGGGCACCGGGCCCGGGTGCAGTTGCGGTGGGTGCCCAGCGACGAGTGCGTGACCCCGGCGGGCGCCGCGGCCGCGCTGGCCGGCGTCGACGGTGTGGTCATTCCGGGCGGCTTCGGTGTGCGCGGCATCGAGGGCAAGATCGGCACCGCCCGGTACGCCCGGGAGAACGGCATCCCGCTGCTGGGGCTCTGCCTCGGGTTGCAGTGCATGACCATCGACGTGGCCCGGCACCTGGCGGGGCTCGACGGCGCCAACTCGCTGGAGTTCGACGAGGACGCCGCGCACCCGGTCATCGCCACGATGGCCGACCAGGAGGACATCGTCGCCGGTAAGGGTGACCTGGGTGGGACGATGCGGCTCGGGGCGTACCCGGCGGCGCTGGCCGAGGGGTCGATCGTCGCGCAGGCGTACGGCAGCACCGAGGTCAGTGAGCGGCACCGGCACCGGTACGAGGTGAACAACGCCTACCGTGACGCGCTGACCAAGGCGGGTCTGGCCATCTCCGGTACCTCGCCGGACGGCCGGCTGGTCGAGTTCGTCGAGCTGGACCGGGAGCTGCACCCGTTCTTCGTGGCCACGCAGGCGCACCCGGAGCTGAAGAGCCGCCCGACCCGGCCGCACCCGCTGTTCGCGTCGTTCGTGAAGGCGGCGATCACCTACTCGGAGGCCGACCAGTTGCCGGTGGACCTGGACGGCGGTGCGGCGGCGACGAAGGCCGCCCGCAACGGGGGCGCGGCTGCGGCGAAGGCGGCTACGGGCTCGTGAGCGCGGTGGAGCACCGGTACGAGCTGCGGTCGCGTACGCGGCGCTACCAGGGCCGGATCTTCGAGGTGGTCAGCGACGAGGTGACGATGCCCGGCGGTGGCACCGCCGTGCGGGACCACGTGCGGCACGTCGGCGCGGTGGCGGTGGTGGCGCTGGACGACGCCGGTCAGGTCGTGCTGATCCGGCAGTACCGGCATCCGGTGGGGCGGCACCTGTGGGAGTTGCCGGCCGGACTGATGGACGTGGCCGGTGAGGATCCGGCGGTCACCGCCGGCCGGGAGCTGGTTGAGGAGGCCGACCTGACCGCCGGCCGGCTGGACGTGCTGGTCGACCTGCACAGCTCGCCGGGGTTCACCAACGAGCTGGTCCGGGTCTTCCTGGCCCGGGATCTCGCCGACGTGCCGGCGCCGCAGCGGCACGACCGCCACGAGGAGGAGGCGGACCTGCAGGTGGTGCGGATCGACCTGGACGAGGCGGTGGGGATGGTGCTCAACGGCGAGGTCACCAACGCCTCGGCGGTGGCGGGGTTGCTCGCCGCCGCCCGCGCGCGTGACGCGGGCTGGTCGGTGCTGCGCGGGGTGGACGCGCCGCTGCCGCGCTAGGACGTGGACGTGGGAAGGGGCCGCGCGGTGATCACCGCGCGGCCCCTTCGTCGGCGTGGGATCAGTCGCGCAGCGGCCGGCCCTGCCCGTCGACGCCGCCGTTGACGAGGATCAGGATGCCGTCGATGAGGCCCCAGATGCTGCCCAGGCCGCAGGTGACGAGGGTGACGACGAGCTGGATCACGCCGGTCTTGGTGTCGCCCATGTAGAAGCGGCCGACGCCGAAGCCGCCGAGCAGGATCTGCAGGACACCCGCGATGATCTTGCTCTTGTCGGAGACGCCCGTCGGGTACCCGGGCTGGTAAGGAGGAGTGGTCATGGGGCGACACAATAGTGATCGACTCGCCTCCTGTCCCCGGCGGTATCCGCTCGGTGGGACGATAATGGGCAATACTGTCCTGACGGCTGAGGCGGTCTCAGACCGCCGGTCAGGCCGGCACCTGACACATCGTCAGCGGGAGCGGTCGCCGCATGTCACTGTGCCGGCTCCCTGAGGGGCGACAGCGCGCCTAGACTGCCGCCGGGCGGGACCGGGTGACTGCGGCGGCAATGGGGCCGTCGCGGCGCCGAGCAGTCGGGGCGCGTCGCCCCGGAGGAAGGTGACTGCATCGTGAAGGTCGGAATCCCACGCGAGGTCAAGAACCACGAGTACCGCGTGGCGATCACGCCCGCGGGCGTCAACGAGTTCGTCCGCGCCGGTCACCAGGTCTTCGTCGAGTCGGGTGCCGGTCTCGGGTCCAGCATCGGCGACGACGACTTCGCCGCGGCCGGAGCGAAGATCCTCGGCACCGCGGACGAGGTGTGGGACACCGCCGAGCTGGTGCTGAAGGTGAAGGAGCCGGTCGCCGAGGAGTACCACCGGATGCGCGACGGGCAGGTGCTGTTCACCTATCTGCATCTGGCCGCGTCCAAGGAGTGCACCGACGCGCTGCTCGACCGTGGGGTCACCGGCATCGCGTACGAGACGGTCGAGTTGCCGGACCGCTCGCTGCCGCTGCTCGCCCCGATGTCCGAGGTGGCCGGTCGGCTCGCCCCGCAGGTGGGCGCGTACCACCTGCAGGCGCAGGGCGGCGGACGTGGCGTCCTGATGGGCGGCGTCTCCGGGGTGTACGCGGCGAAGACGGTGGTCATCGGAGCCGGTGTGTCCGGCATGAACGCCGCCGCCATCGCGCTGGGCCTGCAGGCCGAGGTGCTGCTGCTCGACATGAACGTGGCGCGGCTGCGGCAGGCCGACGCGATCTACCGGGGTCACCTGCAGACGGTCGCGTCGAACGCGTACGAGATCGAGCGGGCCGTGCTCGACGCGGACCTGGTGATCGGCGCGGTGCTGGTGCCCGGCGCGAAGGCCCCCACCTTGATCTCCAACGAGTTGGTGTCCCGGATGAAGCCGGGCAGTGTGCTGGTGGACATCTCGATCGACCAGGGCGGCTGCTTCGAGGACTCGCGTCCCACCACCCACGCCGATCCGACCTACCGGGTGCACGAGTCCATCTTCTACTGCGTGGCGAACATGCCCGGCGCGGTGCCGCACACCTCCACGTACGCGTTGACCAACGTCACCCTGCCGTACGCGTTGGAGCTGGCGAACCACGGCTGGCGGGAGGCGCTGCGCCGCGACCCGGCGCTGGCGTCGGGGCTGAACACCCACGGCGGTCAGGTCGTCTACGGCCCGGTCGCCGAGGCGCACGGCATGGCGACCCTGCCGCTGGCCGAGGTGCTGGCCTGACGGGCGACACCCGGACCGCCGACGGGGTCGGCGCGGGCGCCGAGCCCGCGCCGGCCCTGCGTCGTGCCGTCCGCGGCTACCTGGATCACCTCACCGTCGAGCGTGCACTGTCCACGAACACGCTCGCGTCGTACCGCCGGGACCTGGAGCGCTACCTGGAGACCCTGGCGGCGGCGGGGGTGGACGACCTGGCGGCGGTCGGGCCGGGCCAGGTCGAGACGCACCTCGCGCGGCTGCGCGCCGGCGACGACACGCACCCGCCGCTGGCGGCCTCGTCGGCCGCGCGGGCGGCCAGCGCGGTACGCGGCCTGCACCGCTTCGCGCTGCGTGAAGGGCTGGC
>JAEYGD010000007.1 GCA_023402505.1 Actinomycetes bacterium | reverse complement strand
CCGACGCCACGACCGGCTCCGGAGCGGAGCGAGGCGCTGGAGGCGCTCAGCGCACCCCGCGCCGGTACGACCACCCCCGCCACCGCTGACCGGTGGCCCGACCGAGACAGGAGTACGGACACCGCATGGTGACACTCCGCAGCGTGACGATCCAGGAGCATCCTCCTGATAAACGCGTCACTGATTACGCAGTGCACCGACGAATTCGCGCGTTTGGTCGGCTTCGGGACGTAGATCCCCAGGACGACTGTCAGGTAACCTCGCTGCCGGTCACCGCCGAAGGCGCGCACCGGCGCCAGCGGGGCCACCGCCCAATCGCCGCGAGGCGAGCCGGGGAACCAGGTACCTGGGGTGAATCCGCGCCAGCGGTAGGGGCCACTTCCGTCCCGAACCCGTCAGCTAACCCGGTCGGCGGTCGACGGAAGGGAACACTGTGACGGCACCCCTACGCCGCTGGCTGACACCCGTGGTGGCCGTGCTCGCCGCGCTGGCCGTCCTCGCCGGGCCGACCCCGGCGTCGGCCGCCCCCACTCCTCCCCCTCAGCCCTCCGGGCACGACGAGGAACCCAAACTGCTCGGGGACCTCATCGAGACCCGCAACCGGGAGTACATCAAGGCGAACGCCGCCCTGAAGAAGTCGGAGCAGCGCCGGCTCGCCCTCGAACTGGAGCTCAGGAAGGCGCAGGCCGACCTCGACTCACTGGCCCCCCAGGTGAACGAGATCGCCGCCCAGTCGTACCGGACCGGCCGCATCGGCGCGATGTCGATGCTGCTGACCGCGAACACCCCCGACTCCTTCATCGCCCGCGCGACCGCGCTCGACGAGCTGAACGTCGTCAACGACAAGCGGCTCTCCGTCGTCAACGCGGTCAAGAACCGCGCCGAGCAGGCCAAGCTGGCGCTCGAGGCCGAGATCCGCGAGCAGCAGAAGCTGACCAACGCCAAGAACCGCGAGAAGCGGGAGGCGGAGAAGGCGCTGCGCCTGGTCGGCGGCAAGGGACTCACCGGCGGCCTGGTGAGCGCCACCTCGCCGGTCGCCCGGGTCGCCCCCGGCCGCACCGCGAACGGCGACTGGAAGGCCCAGTCCTGCAGCGAGCCCGACCCGACCACCTCCGGCTGCGTCACCCCCCGGACGCTGCACATGTACAAGGAGGTCAAGCGGGCCGGGTTCAACCGGTTCGTCGGCTGCCACCGGTCCGGCGGCCCGTTCGAGCATCCCAAGGGACGGGCCTGTGACTGGTCGCTCCAGCGGAGCGGTTTCGCTTCCTGGCACAACAACGACATGCGGATGTACGGCAACAACCTGACCGCGTTCCTGGTCCGAAACGCCGACCGCCTCGGCATCTACTACGTGATCTGGAACCGGCAGATCTGGTTCCCGGCGACCGGCTGGAGTTCGTACAGCGGCGCGTCGGACCACACCGACCACGTCCACGTGTCGCTGCTGTAGGACCGGTACGTGTCCGAGGGCCGCTCCGCCTCGCGGGGCGGCCCTTCGGCGTCAGGCCGCCGCGCGTTCGGCCGGGTCGGCGGCCGGCACTCCCACCGCGGCCACCGTCCGCACCTCACCGGCGGCGAGACGGTACGACATCCCCACCACCGCGCACCGCCCGGCGGCCACGGCGTCGCTGAGGGTCTCCGACCGGTCCAGCATCGCCTCGACGGTGTACGCGATGTGGATGTCGACGATGCCGTTGATGTCGGCGACGCCCGCGGCGGCGGCCCGGCGCAGGCTCGGCACCACGGCGTCCACCACGGCCCGGAGATGACCGGGCGGGTGCGTCCCGGTGGCGTCGGCCGCGCCGGCCGCCTGCACCGCGCCGCACGAGTCGTGCCCGAGTACGACCACGAGCGGCGTGCCCAGCACGGTCACGGCGTACTCGACGCTGCCCAGCACCTCCGGCCCGACGGTGTGGCCGGCGGTACGCACCACGAACAGGTCACCCAACCCGCGGTCGAAGATGATCTCGGCGGCGAGGCGGGAGTCGGAGCAGCCGACGATCACCGCGAAGGGCTGCTGCCCGTCCGCCACCGCGGCCCGGCGGCCGGCGTCCTGGTTGGGGTGGCGCGGCTCGCAGGCCACGAACCGCCGGTTACCGGCGTACAACTCGGCGAGCGCCTGCTCCGGGCCGGCGGCACCGCCTGCGGCGACGGGCCCGCCCGGCGGGCTGGTCGGGCCGGCGTCGCTCGCCGACGCGGCCGGCTTACGGTCCGGTCCGGGCTGCGCGCCGGGTGTTCCGGGTCGACTCAATGCCCTCACCTCGTCCCTGCGGGCGGTGAACCTGTGGCACCCGGACCGACGCTGGACTCGGGCCGTCACCCACCGTCACACGCAGCGAAAGGCACGTCAAGAGATGCGTGATATGTGCTTCATATGTCACCGGGTACTTGCGGTGGCGGCCGATGCCGTCCCCGGCGGTGCGCGGGCCCCGGGGACGGGTCATACGATGGCGGCATGGCGACCGCAGAAGAGCAGGGGAACACCCGAAACTGGACGTTCCTCACCAATCACGGCCACGTGCTGCTCGCGATCGCCCGCAACCCGACCGCCCGGCTGCGAGACGTGGCCGACGAGGTGGGCATCACCGAGCGGGCCGCGCAGGCGATCGTCGCCGACCTGGAGGCGGGCGGCTACCTGCTCCGCACCCGGGTCGGCCGGCGCAACGAGTACACGCTGAACCCCGCCGGCCGGTTCCGCCACCCCGCCGAGGCGGACCGGCAGGTCGGCGCCCTGCTGGAACTGTTCACCGACGAGCCGGTGGGCGAGAGCGCGCCGGGCGGCACCCCCGTCGGCGACGGACGGCGGTAGTCTCACCGCGTGCGCGAGAGCTTCCGACCGGGCCGGCCCGCTCCCGCCCGCCGAGCCGGCGTCCGGGTCCTCCTGAGTGGAGCCGCCGCCCTGCTGCTCGGCACCTTCGCGGTCGCCCCCTCGCCCGCCGTGGCGGCACCACGCTGCGGGCCCGCCGGCACGTCCGCGCCCGCCGAGACGCCGTGGGGGACCCGCCGGCTGGAGCCGACATCGGCGTGGCGCCTCACCCGGGGCGGCGGGATCACCGTCGCCGTCGTCGACTCCGGGGTCTCGGCCGTCCATCCCACGCTGCGCGGCAAGGTCCGGCCGGGGCGTGACTTCAACAGCCTGCCGCAGCAGCAGGGCCAGTGCGACCTCGACGGGCACGGCACGATCATCGCGGGGATCATCGCCGGCCGGGAGGGCACCGGCGCGCCGTTCAGCGGCATCGCGCCGGAGGCCCGCATCCTCCCGGTCCGCATCCTCCCCGAGGCGGGCCGGACGACCCCCGACGAAGGGCTGCCGGCTGAGATCGCCAAGGCCATCCGGTGGGCGGTGGACAACGGCGCCGACGTGGTCAACCTGTCCCTGGTCACCCTGGAGCGGCAGGAGCTTGCCGACGCGGTCCGCTACGCGCTGGACAAGGGCGTGGTGCTGGTCGCCGCCGCCGGCAACCGCTCCGAGGACCAGCAGAACCTGACGGCGTACCCGGCCGCGTACCCGGGTGTGATCGCGGTCGCCGGCGTGGACGAGCAGGGCGGGCACGTGGGCAGCTCGGTGAGCGGCGACTACGTCGACG
Organism: Actinomycetes bacterium; assembly: GCA_023402505.1. GTDB lineage: Bacteria > Actinomycetota > Actinomycetes > Mycobacteriales > Micromonosporaceae > Micromonospora. Next base: position 1,093 of record JAEYGD010000007.1, on the reverse strand, counting down.
TCGCGGCCCCGGGGCTCAACATCGTCGGGCCCGCTCCCGGCGGTGACGGGTACCTGAGCGTCCCGCAGGGTGGCACCAGTTTCGCGGCCGCGTACGTCTCCGGCGTGGTCGCGCTGGTCCGCTCCGCCCACCCGGACCTCACGCCGGACCAGGTCGCCGACCGGCTCATCCGCACCGCCGACAGTCCGCCCGGCGGCCACGACGCCGAGGTCGGCCACGGCGTCGTGAATCCGTACCGGGCGGTGTCCGACCTGCTGGGCAAGCGCACGGACCCGCCACTCGACGCGCTGGCCGCGCCGCCACCGGCCGACGACCCACTGGCCTGGCAGCGTGACGTGGCACTCTGGGCGGCCGCGATCGGTGGCCTGCTGACCGTGCTGCTGCTGGCCGTCAAGCCGATCCTGGTCCTGGGACGCCGCCGCGGCTGGCGGCCGGGACGGCGCCCGGCCGACCCGACCCCGACCGCCTGACGCAAACGACGTCGGGGCCTCTCCTCGGTGAGGAGAGGCCCCGACGTCCGTTCCGGTCAGCGCAGCACGCCGGGCGCGCCGCCGCCGTCCGCGCCCCACACGTCCTCGTCCTCCTCCAGCCAGGTGTTGCGGGGGAGTTCCTCCTCGCGGTAGCCGGCGCCCCCGGCCCCGCCCATCCCGGCGACGGCTCCGCCGCGGCCACCCGCCGCACCGGCGCCCCGACCGGCGGCGCCACCCACACCGGCACCCGGTGCGCCCCGGCCGCCGGCACCCCGGCCGCCGGCACCGGCCATGCCACCACCCATCATCGGGGCCATGCCAGCGCCGCCGCCCAGCTTGCCGCCCGCGCCGACCCGACCACCGGCCCCCCGGCCACCGCCCCGGCCGGCACCGGCCATGCCGCCACCCATCATCGGGGCCATGCCGGGCGTCACCGGGCGGCCCAACGAGCCGCCGCCCGGCACCATCCCACCGCCGGCCAGACCGGCACCACCGCCGCCGGCCCCACTCGCGCCCAGGCCGCTCGTGCCGGGCAGCCCGCCGCCGAGACCGGGTGCGGTGGTGGTGGGGGCGGCACCGGCGAGACCGCTGCCGTAGCCACCGGCGAGACTGCCGGTGCCCGG
>JAEYGD010000503.1 GCA_023402505.1 Actinomycetes bacterium | reverse complement strand
GTCCCGACGTACGCACCGGCGGGGGTAGCCGGGCCCGGGGGCGGGTAATCGGCAGCCGGACACGTCAGAGAACGCCCAGAGCCACCGCACGGGGGAGTGCAGCGCACATGGGCATTGGTAGCGGCATCTTCCTGATCGCCCTCGGCGCGATCCTCACCTTCGCCATCCGGGCCAACGTCTGGTGGGTCGACCTGCGCGCGGTCGGCTGGGTCTTCATCCTGGCCGGGCTCGCCGTGCTGCTCACCACGCTCTGGTTCTGGCAGGACCGGCGTAAGCGGGCCCGGACGCTGATCGTGGAGGAGAACCGGTTGTCGCATCCGACCGCGATGATGCCGCCGCCTCCCGACCCGCCGCCGCCCACCGCGCCACCGTCCTGACCGGCTGGACCTGGGCCACGCGCCGATCCGGTGCGTGGCTCAGCCTCGTGCGGTGTGCGTGTCGGTGATGACGGTGTCGCCCCGGCCGAGGCCCGCCCAGTCGACGGTGGTCCGGTGCACGGCGATGCCGCTGGTACGCAGCCCGTCCTGGTCCGCCCGCTGCGGGTCGAGCAGCGCCGACAGCAGCGAGATGCCGGGATCGTGCGCGATCAGCAGCACCGTCCGGGTGCCGGTGCCGACCCGCCGGACCAGCGTCAGCAGATCCTCCGGGTGCGCCTCGTACGCGTCCGTCTCGTAGTGGACGGTCGGTGCCGGCCCCGCCGACCCGCCCTCGGGCGGGGTGCCGGTCATGCCCAGAGCCACGCCGTGCCAGGTTTCCCGGGTCCGCCGGGCCGCCGAGCAGATCACCACGTCGGGGAGTGCGCCGTGCTTGGCGAGCCACGCGCCGGCCGCCGCCGCGTCGGCCCGGCCGCGGGCCGCCAGCGGTCGCTCCACGTCGGGTCCGTCGCCGGGCGGCTCGGCCTTCGAGTGCCGTAGCAGCACCAGAGTGCGGTCGTGGGCGTACGGGTCCGTCATGCCCCCAGCTTGCCCGATTGGCGATCTCACCGCCTGGGTAAGTCGATGTCTGCCGCTACCTCACCGATGGCCGCGGTGACCGGAACGCCAGGTGACAGCCGAGGAGGCGACGAGATGGGCATTGGTGGCAGTATCTTCCTGATCGCGTTGGGCGCGATCTTCGCGTTCGCCGTCGAGGCGAACCTGGGGTGGCTCGACCTCGCCGTGGTCGGCTGGGTCCTGATGCTCGCCGGTGTGGCGGGCCTGCTCGTCACCCTCTACTTCTGGAACTCCCGTCGCCGCACCGTAGTCACCCGGCCGGTCCGTGAGCAGCGGGTCGTGGCCGACCCCGTGGTGCCGACGCAGGACCGGGTGGTGCAGGAGTACCGCGAGGTGCGCCGGCCGGGCCCGACCGTCTGACGAGGAATCGACGAGGGCCCCTTCCCGCCGCGGCGGGTAGGGGCCCTCGCTTCCGGTTCAGGCGAACAGGGCGAATTAGATCTTCAGGCGAACAGGGCGAATTGGATCTTCAGGCGAACAGGGCGAAGTAGATCGCGATGTGGTGGCAGATCGCGGCGACCAGCGTGCAGGCGTGGAAGAACTCGTGGTGGCCGAAGACGGTGGGCCACGGGTTGGGCCGCCGCAGCGCGTAGAAGACGGCGCCCACGCTGTAGACGGCACCACCGGCGATCAGCAGGACCAGGGCGGTCACGCCGCCCTCGCGGAGGATGTCCGGCAGCACCGCCACCGCGACCCAGCCGAGCGCCAGGTAGAGCGGCGCCGAGACCCAGCGCGGGGCGTGTGGCCACACCAGCTTGAGCGCCACCCCGCCCAGCGCCCCGCCCCAGACCAGCGACAGCATGATCGTCGCGGGCCGGGGCTCAAGAAGCAGGACGCAGAACGGCGTGTACGTGCCGGCGATGAACGCGAAGATCATCGAGTGGTCCATCCGGCGCATGATCTGGTAGCCGCGTTCGGTCCACACCCGACGGTGGTACAGGGCGCTGGTGCCGAAGAGGCCGCAGACGGTCAGGCTGTAGATCAGGCAGCTGACCAGCGGGGCCCAGCCGGGCCGGGTGGCGGCGACCGAGCAGAGCACGATCCCGCAGACGAGGGCGACGAAGAACGCGTACGCGTGCAGCCAGCCGCGCATCCGCGGCTTGCCGATGTCGACCGGCTTGAGGCGAAGCGGAGCGGAGGTGGTCACGCAATCAGGTTACGACAGCGTAGGTTACTTGGTGGTAGTGTGCCCGGTCACGCCGGACGGACGACGACACGGGACCCGTCCGACCCGTGCCGTCCGGGAGGATGGCGGGATGCGGATCCGACCGGTCGGGGCGCACGCCCTGCTGCTCGACTGTGCCGACCCGACACCCGGGGACCCCCGGCCGCCAAGCGTCTCCGAGCAGGTCGAGGCGTGGCGGGCCGAGCTGTGGCGCCGCCGGGAACGGGGCGACCTCGACGCCACCGACATCGTGCCGGCCGCGACCACCGTGCTGCTCGACGGCGTACGCGACCCCGCCCGCACCGCCGCGCTCGTCGCCGGCTGGACCCCGGCACCGGCCACCGCCACCGCCCGCGGCACCGCCGTCGACGTCCCCGTCACCTACGACGGGGAGGACCTGCCGGCCGTCGCCGGACACTGGGGCGTCGACGTGCCCGCCGTCGTACGCCGGTTGACCAGCACCGAGTTCCGGGTGGCCTTCTGCGGTTTCGCACCCGGCTTCGCCTACCTCACCGGCCTGCCCGCCGACCTGGCCGTACCCCGGCTGCCGACCCCCCGACCCCGGGTGCCGGCCGGCTCCGTCGCCCTCGCCGGCCCGTACGCCGGGATCTACCCGACCGCCTCACCCGGCGGCTGGCTGCTCGTCGGGCGTACCGACCTGCCGCTGTTCGACGTGCACGCCGACCCGCCGGCCCGGCTCGCCCCCGGCACCCGCGTACGGCTGGTGCCGGCGTGAGCGGCCGACCGCCGTCACCCGCACCGGGACCGCCGCCGTCCGGGGCGGTCGACGTGCTGCGGGCCGGCGCCCTCACCACCGTGCAGGACCTCGGCCGTCCCGGCTGGGCACACCTCGGCGTGCCGCGCTCCGGCGCGCTGGACCCGGCCGCCCTCCGGCTGGCCAACCGGCTGGTCGGCAACCCGGAGACCGCCGCCGGCCTGGAGACCACGCTGACCGGCTGCGCACTCCGGTTCACCCGCGCCACCACGGTGGCGGTGACCGGGGCGGACGCCGACGTGCGGATCGGCGACCGTCCCGGTGACGTGGGACGGCCGCTCGCCGTACCGGCGGGCGCGGTCGTCCACCTGGGCCCGCCGCGTACCGGCCTGCGGTCCTGGCTCGCGGTCGCCGGAGGGATCGCCGTCGCGCCGGTGCTCGGCAGCCGCGCCACCGACACCCTCTCCGGGCTCGGCCCGCCCCCGCTGCGGGACGGCGACCGCCTCCCGCTCGACCCACCCGCCGGTCGGCCCGCCCCGGTGGACGTCACGCTCCCCACACCGGCCCCGGACGAGGTGCGGCTCGCGCTGCGTCTCGGCCCCCGCGACGACTGGTTCACGCCGCTCGCGCTCGACCGGCTGTTCCGCACCGCGTACACCCTCTCGCCGGTCGGCAACCGGGTCGGCGCGCGACTGACCGGCGCACCGCTGCCCCGCGCGGTCGCCGGGGAACTGCCCAGCGAAGGGCTGGTGCTCGGCGCGGTGCAGGTGCCGGCCGACGGGCAGCCGCTGGTGTTCCTCGCCGACCACCCGACCACCGGCGGGTACCCGGTCATCGGGGTGGTGGACGACGTGACCCCGCTCGCCCAGGCCCGCCCAGGCACTACCGTGACCTTCCATGGACCTCAACGCTGACCTCGGCGAGGGCCTCGGCATCTGGCGGCTCGGTGACGACGCCGCGCTGCTGGACCTGGTTACCTCCGCCAACGTCGCCTGCGGCTTCCACGCCGGGGACGCCTCCACCATGCGCCGGGTCTGCGCCGGCGCCGCCAAGCGGGGGGTCGCCGTGGGCGCGCAGGTCGGCTACCGGGACCTGGTCGGCTTCGGGCGCCGGCACATCGCCTACGAGTACGCCGAACTGCGCGACGAGGTCCTCTACCAGCTCGGTGCCCTCGACGCGTTCTGCCGGGTCGCCGGCACCCGGGTGCGCTACCTCAAACCGCACGGCGCCCTCTACCACGCGGCCGCCTGCCACGAGTCCGAGGCGGCGGCACTGGTCGCCGCGATCGGCGAGTACGACGACCGGCTGCCGCTGCTCTGCCCGCCCGGCTCGGTGCTCGCGCAGCTCGCGACCGGTGCGGGACTGCGCGTGGTCGGCGAGGGGTTCGCCGACCGGGGCTACCTGCCCAACGGCCAGCTGGTGCCCCGGAGCGCCCCGGACGCGCTGGTGACCGACCCGGAGCAGATGGCCGCGCGGGCGGTGCGGATGGCCACCGACCGGACCGTCGTGGCCGTCGACGGCAGCGTCATCCCCTGCCCGGTCGAGTCGATCTGCCTGCACGGCGACACCCCCGGCGCGGTGCGCTGCGCCGAGCTGGTCCGCGCGGCCCTGCTCGACGCGGGCGTCCCGCTCACCCCGTTCGCCTGACGGCGGGGCCCCGGACGCCGGGGCCCCGCCGGCGGCTCAGCCATCCATGCCGCGCAGCACCAGCGGCAGGCGGGCAGCCGCCCCGTCCGCCACACGGACCGGCACGCCCCAGTCCTGCCGCGTCAGGTGGCAGGCGGCGTGCTCCACGTCCGCGTCGCAGGTCGCGGCCTGCGCGGTGACCTGGAGAACGCCGTCGGTCACGTCGCCGTTGACGACCAACCGCCGGGACAGCTCGGTGCCGGTGCCCGCCCCCTCCAGCAGCAGCTCGGGCGGGGACGCCGACACGACCAGCCGGGTCGACGGACCGTACGTCTCGTCGAGCTTCTGCCCCGGCGCCGGCGTGAAGATGACGTCCAGCGTCACCTCGCCGGCCGCCAGGTCGGTCGGCTTCCGCTCGGTGCGGTGCCGCGGGCCGTCGACGGTGCTCGCCCCGGCGGCGCTGAGCGCACCCGGCGCGAGCCGGGTCAGCCGGTGGGCGGCGGACTCCACCACCAGCACGCCGCCGTCGGCGGTGAGCACCAGGTCGCTCGGCTCGGCGAGCCCGTCGGCCACCGTGCCGACCGTGTCGCTCTCCGGGTCGTAGCGGCGCACCGCCCCGTTGTACGTGTCGGCGATCAGCACCGAGCCGTCCGGCAGCGCGCACACACCCAGCGGGTGCTGGAGCAGCGCCGACCCGGCCGGCCCGTCCACGTGCCCGAAGTCGAACAGCCCCTGGCCGACGGCCGTGCCGAGGACCCCGCCCTCGACGTACCGGACCGCGCTGGTCTCGCTGTCGGCCACCCAGAGCCGGCTGCCGTCGGCGGAGACCGACAGGCCGGACGGCTGGGCCAGCCACGCCTCGGCCAGCGGGCCGTCCTTGAGCGCCTCGACCGTGGTGCCCGCGTACATGCCGGCGGTGCGCTTCACCGGGTCGAACCACCAGAGCTGGTGGATCCCCGCCATCGCGATGACGACCCGGTCGTCGTACCAGGCCAGGTCCCAGGGCGAGGAGAGGTCGACGGAGAGCGCGTCGTGCGCGTGGTCGTCGACCGACGAGCGCCACTGCCGGCCGGTGCCGGCGACGGTGACCACCTCGCCGGTGGCCAGGCGGACACCGCGCAGCAGGTGGTTGACCGTGTCGGCGACCACCAGGTCGTAGCCGGCCACCTCCGCGGTGTGCGCCGGCAGCAGGCAGAGCCCCTGCGGCTCGGAGAACGTCGCGGCGGCGGCGGGCCCGTCGGCCCGGCCGCGCTCGCCGGTGCCGATCCGCCGGACCAGCGTCTCGCCGTCGGGCGCCAGCTCCGCGAGCGAGTGCCGGGCCGAGTCCGAGACCAGCAGGTTCCCGTCGTCGAGTACGACGGCCTTGCCGGGGAAGCGCAGCGTGGTCTCCGGTTCGGCGGGTGGCACGTACGGGCCCTCGCCCCGGTGCAGGGTGCCCTTGGCCTCGTGCGTGGCGATCAGCTCGTCGACCAGCCGGGCCAGGCCCTCGGCGTGCCCCTCGCCGGCCATCGTGGCCACCACGTACCCCTCCGGGTCGATCACGGCCAGGGTCGGCCAGGCGCGGGCCGCGTACTGCTGCCACATGTCCAGCTCGGGGTCGTCGAGGACCGGGTGGTGCACGCCGTACCGTTCGACGGCGGCGGCCAGCGCGTCCGGGTCCTTCTCGTGCTCGAACTTCGGCGAGTGCACGCCGATGACCACGAGCACGTCGGCGTACTTCTGTTCGAGCGGGCGCAGCTCGTCGAGGACGTGCAGACAGTTGATGCAGCAGAAGGTCCAAAAATCCGCAATGACGATCTTACCGCGCAGATCGGACAGCTTCAGCTCCCGGCCACCGGTGTTCAGCCAACCGCGTCCGCGTAGCTCGGGGGCTCGTACTCGTGCGCTCATGACCCCATCGTGCCGCACCGCCGGCCGCCAACCTGCCGGACCGTCCGCCTACGGGCGGGGTAGGGCCGGCGGGCGGTGACCGCCACGGCGGCTCCGGACGGAAACGGCGGGGCCACGGATCGACCGTGGCCCCGCCGCCCGTCGCGTGGGTCAGCTCGCCGGCTTGAGGCAGAGCACCCGGGTGGCCCCCTCGCCGGGGAGAACCACGTGGGGTTGTGCCGGGTCGGCGCACTTCTCCTTCGCGTCCACCTTCGACACCACGGTGAACGCGCCCTCCTCGCCGCAGTCGGCGGCGGCGGCACCGGTGCCCGCCTGCTTGACGCAACTGCCGACCGGCGGGTCGAACGCCGGAGCCGGGTCGTCGCCGCCGACCTTGCCGAGCAGCGCGAGCAGGCCCAGCGGAACGGCCAGGATCAGCACCGCGGCGACCAGCACGGCGGCCAGTACCCGGCCGTTGCGGACCTTCGGGGCGGGCGCGTCGACCGCCGGCTCGGCGATCGGCTTGAACGAGTCGAAGCGGCCCTGCTCGCCGTCCGGCGCGGCGGCAGGTCCACCGTGGCCACCCTGGTCCCAGGACGGCACGCCGGGTTGTGCCGGCGGCGGGAACGCCGGCGGGAAGGCGGGCTCGGGCGGGGGCGGGAAGCTGTTGACGCTGGCGGAACCGGTCGCGGGCGGACCGAACGGGTCGGCGGGGCGTTCCTCGCCGGGGTGCGGCCGGGTCCCGTTGACCGGCCGGTCCTTCACCGGCGCGTCGGTGAACGAGGGCACGCCCGGCGGGAACGGTGCGGGCGGCGCCGGGGAGGCCGGTGCGACCGGAGCGGCAGCCGCGAAGGCGGTCGTGCCGGCGGGACGGTCGTCACCGCCGGGGCCGAAGCCGCCGTCGGGCCCGTGCTCCGGCCGGGCCTCCGGGCCGAATCGCTGCTGCTCGCCCGGGTAGGCGTTGGGGGCCTCCGCCTCCTCGGCCGGTTCCGGCCGGGCCGGCCGGCCGTAGACGCGGGGCTGCGGCGCCGCGCTGGGCGGTGGCACGGCCTGGTCGTTCGGAGGGCTCACCCGGCTGGCCAGCGGAACTGAGGCGCTGGCCGAGACGCTGCCGGCCGCGCCACCGCCGGCCGCCGGGACGGACGCCCGTCCGGCGGACTCCGGAGACGTACGCGGCGCGGGCACCACCGGCGGGGCCGGCGGCTCGTCCTGCCGGGCGGCCGGTGCCCAACCCTGCTGCTCCGCCTCGTACGCCCCGTCGACCCGTGCGGGCTGCTCCGGCGCGAACTGGGCCGGCGGCGAGTAGTCCGGCGGGTCGACGGCCAGGCTGGCGCCCGGGACCCGCTGCTCCTGCGGTGGAAGCGGAACCGCGTTGGCCGGCGAGATGCCGGGACCGGGAGCAGGCTGGTAGACCGGGGACTCCTCGCCGCGCTCCGGCTCGCGCGCGGTCTCCGCTGGCGGCTCGGAGCGGCCCCACGCCTCGCCCGGTGACCACGGCTCGACAGCCGGGACGGCGGGCCGGTCGGCGTTGCCGCGAGGTGCCGGCACCCAGGGCTGCGGGGCCGCGTCGCCGGACGGGACGGAGGCACTGGCGCGTGCGGCGGGCGCGGCCGGCTCGCCCGGGTTCCAGCCGCCGTCGTCACCGCTGCGGGTGGCGGCCCAGCCGCCCGAGGACTGCCCGTCGTTGCCCGGCCAGGCGTCGACGGCCCGCGGCTGGCCCGGGGCGTCCCGGTCCACCGGGGACGGCCACTGTGGCTGGTCGTCCGGCCGGCCCGCCGCCCAGCCGCCGGAGCGGGCGGAGTCGTCCTGGTGCGCCGGGAACTGCGGCTGCTGCCGGTGCTCGTCGGCCGGGGTACCGGTGGCCCAGGCGCCGTCGTCCTCGTGCCGCCGGTCGTCCTGGTGCCGCCGGTCCTCCGGTGCGGCCTCGGCCGCCCAACCGCCGGAGGCACCGGGGTCCTGCTGACCGGCCGGCCAGCCGGCACCGGAGCGGTCCGCAGTGGACTGCTCGGCGGGCCGGTCGGCGTTGTCCTGGCCGGGCCAGGCCTGCGGCGGCGTCGAAACTCCGGGCACCTGCGCCGCTCCGCGGGCGGGTGCCCAGGACGCTGCCTCGGCTGCCCGGGCGGGCTGCTCGGCGGGATCCCCCTGCGGTGCTCCCCAGGACGGCTGGTCGGTCTGCGATCCGCTGTCGACCTGCGCCGCCCACGGTGGTTGGTCGGTCTGCGTGACGCTGTCGGCCTGCGCCGCCCACGGTGGTTGGTCGGTCTGCGTGCCGCCGTCGTGCTGGGGCGTCGCCCACTCGGGCTGGTGCGGCCGGTCGTCCTGGCGGGTGGCGGTGCCGGTCGCCCATCCGCCCGAGGGCGACTGGTCGGTCTGGTTGGCGGGGGCCCAGCCGCCGCGGGACTGGTCCGGCTGACCGGTGCCGTTGCCCCACGCGGGCGACGGGTCCGGCGGGGTGGCGGCGGGCGGGGAGTCCGGCCCGGGCCAGGCGGGGGCGGCCTGCGGCACCTGGGCGGCGCCACGG
>JAEYGD010000467.1 GCA_023402505.1 Actinomycetes bacterium | reverse complement strand
GGCCCGGGCCGGCCCGGGCCGGGTGGGGTGGGCGGGGCGGGGCGGGGCGGCGGCGGACCGGCCTCAGTCCGCCAGCGCTCCGGCGGCCCGGCCCTCGTGCAGCGTCAGGTTGCGGCCGTTGGTCGGGTCGAACAGGTGGATCTTCTCCAGGTTGAACCAGACCCGCCGGCTCTCCCCCTCGCGGACGCCGGACTCCGCCGACAGCCGGGTGACCAGGTTGGCGCCGCCGCCGCTGAAGTCGGCGCCCGCGTCGGCGGCCAGCTCCTCCAGCTCGGCGGCGCTGGCCCGCTCCCCCTCGACCGCGAAGTAGACGTACTTGTCCGAGCCCATCGACTCGACGATCTCGACCGGCGCCTCGAACTCCAGGCCCCGCCGGCGGGTGTCGTCGTCGACCAGCTCGGCGTCCTCGAAGTGCTCCGGGCGGATGCCGAGGATCAGCTCGCGCGGCGCGTCGGCGCCTTCGAGCTGGCGCCGCACCCGGTCGCCGAGCGGCACGTCACCCAGGGCCGTACGCAGCGAGCCGTCCTCGACGGCGGCGTGCAGGAAGTTCATCGCCGGCGAGCCGATGAACCCGGCGACGAACAGGTTGAGCGGGTGGTCGTACAGCTCCTGCGGCGGGCCCACCTGCTGCACCGCCCCGCCGCGCATGATCACCACCCGGTCGCCGAGGGTCATCGCCTCGGTCTGGTCGTGGGTGACGTAGACGGTGGTGGTGCCGAGCTGCTTCTGCAGCCGGGACACCACCGTCCGCATCTGCACCCGCAGCTTGGCGTCCAGGTTCGACAGCGGCTCGTCCATCAGGAACGCCTTCGGCTGGCGGACGATCGCCCGGCCCATCGCCACCCGCTGCCGCTGGCCGCCGGAGAGGTTGGCCGGCTTGCGATCCAGCAGCGACGTCAGCTCCAGGACCTTCGCCGCCTCGTCCACCTTCTGCGTGATCGTCTCCTTGTCCAGCTTCGCCAGGCGCAGCGGGAACGCCATGTTCTCCCGGACGGTCATGTTCGGGTAGAGCGCGTACGACTGGAACACCATCGCGATGTCCCGGTCCCGCGGGGCCTTGTCGTTGACCCGTTCCCCGCCGATGCGCAGCTCGCCGGAGCTGATGTCCTCCAGGCCCGCGATCATGTTCAGGGTGGTGGACTTCCCGCAGCCGGACGGGCCCACCAGGATCACGAACTCGCCGTCGGCGATCTCCAGGTCGACGTCGGCGACCGCGACGGTGCCGTCCGGGAACTTCTTGCTCACCTTGTCGAGCACGATGTCAGCCACGACTACCACCTATCCCTTGACTGCGCCGGAGGTCAGGCCGGAGACGATGCGGCGCTGGAAGAAGAGCACGAACAGGATGATCGGAACGGTGATCACCACGGCGGCGGCGCAGATCGCCCCGGTGGGGTCCTCGAACTGCGACTCGCCGGTGAAGAACGACAGCGCGACCGGCACCGTACGGGCACGTTCGGTGGAGGTCAGCGTGATGGCGAAGAGGAAGTCGTTCCAGCAGAAGATGAAGACCAGGATCGCCGTGGTGAACAGTCCCGGCGCGGCCAGCGGCGCGATGACCCGCCGGAACGCCTGCCCCTGGGTGGCGCCGTCCATCTTCGCCGCCTTCTCCAGGTCCCACGGGATCTGCTTGAAGAACGCCGACAGCGTGTAGATCGCCAGTGGCAGCGCGAACGTGATGTACGGCAGGATCAGGCCGGGCCAGGTGTCGAAGAGGCCGAGCTGCCGCTCGATCTCGAACAGCGGCGACACGAGCGACACCTGCGGGAACATCGCGATCAGCAGCGAGACGCCGACGAGCAGCCGCTTGCCGGGGAAGTCCAGCCGGGAGATCGCGTACGCGGCCATCGCGCCGAGCACGACCGCGATGACCGTGGCGATCAACGCGATGCCGATCGAGTTGACCAGCGCCCGGACGAACTGGTCGGTGGCGAAGATGCTCCGGTAGTTCTCCAGCGTCCACTCGCGCGGGATGAACTTCCCGTCGGTGAGGGTCGCCGGTGTCTTGAACGACAACGACGCGATCCACAGCACCGGGACCAGCGCGAAGACGACCACGATGACGTCGAGCAGTCCCCAGCGCAGCTTTGCCTTGGTGGTGGTGTCCGCCATCTCAGCGCCTCTCCCCGTCGTCGCTGCCGGGGGCAGCGGTACCGAACAGCTTCACGAAGATGAACGCGATGATCGCCACGGTGATGAAGATCAGCACCGACATCGTCGACCCGATGCCGAGGTTCAGACCGCGGATCAGGTTGTTGTAGGCGATCATCGACACCGACGAGGTCTCGTTCGCGCCGGACGTCAGCACGTAGATGTTGTCGAAGACCCGGAAGGCGTCCAGCGTGCGGAACAGCAGGGCGACCAGGATCGCCGGCTTCATCACCGGCAGCATCACCTTGGTGAACCGCTGCCAGGCCGTCGCCCCGTCGGTGGAGGCCGCCTTGAGCAGGTCGTCCGGCACCAGGGCCAGGCCGGCCATCAGCAGCAGCGCCATGAACGGGGTGGTCTTCCAGATCTCGGCGAGCATGATGATCGCCAGGGAGCTGGCCCGCTCGGTCAGCGGCGCGCTGCCGTCGAACAGGTTCGCCAGGTAGCCGGTCCCGGGCGTCCACGCGTACCGCCAGGAGAACGCGGCGACGACGGTGACGATCCCGTACGGGATCAGCGCCGCGGTCCGCACGATGCCGCGACCGACCAGCGTCCGGTGCATGATCAACGCCAGCCCCATGCCGAGCACCAGCTCGACGGCGACGGTGACGACGGTGATCAGCATGGTCACGCCGAACGCCGTCCACCAGAACTCGTTGGTCAGCACGGTGACGTAGTTCTCCAGCCCGATGAACTGGCGCTCGTCGGGGAAACGCAGGTCGAAGCGCTGCAACGACAACCAGACCGAGTAGAGGATCGGGTACGCCGTCACCAGCACCATGACCAGCGCGGCCGGCGCGCACAGCAGCCAGCCGAGCTTGCGCTCGGCGCGCTTGTTCTCGCTCAGCGGGGCCTTGCGCCGGCCGGCCCGCTGCGCGGGCACCGTCGCGTGCCGCCCGGTACGGGTGGCGGTCTGGTCGGCGGAGACGTCCGCGCCGGCCGGTGTGGCGTTGATGCTCATGCCGTCACCTCCCGGCCGGCCGCCCGGTTGGTCGCGTCACGGGTCGGCTCGCTCACGGCAGGACCCCCTTCGAATCGAGCGCGTCGGAGATGGCGTCGCGCAGCTCGTCCGCCGTCTGTTCGGGGCGGATCGCCGACGGCGGCGAGAGGATCGCCGACATCACCGTGGAGATGCTCTGGTACGCGGGGGTCAGCGGCCGTACCGCCGGCTCCTTCAGCTCCTCGAGGATCGTCTCCTTCATCGGGTACGCCTCGGTCATCTCCGGGTCGTCGTAGACGCTCTCGATGGTCGGCGGGACACCGTCGTTGATCGCGGAGAACTTCTGGTTCTCCGCGTTGCGGAGGCACTTGGCGGCGTCGAACGCCTCCTCCGGGTGCTGCGAGTAGGCGCTGACGGCCAGGTTCACGCCCCCGATCGTGACCTTGCTCGGGGTGCCCTCCTCGACGCCGGGCACCCGCGCCCAGCCCACCTGCCGGGCCAGGTCCGGGTTCGCCTCCTGCAACGCCGGGTAGACGAACGGCCAGTTCACCTGGAACGCGCCCGCGCCGGACTGGAACTCCAGCCGGACCGGGTCCTCGGTGGCGTTGCTGAACGACGGCGACGCCACGCCCGACGTGGCGAACCGCTGCAGCTGGTCGAGGGCCCGCACCGTCCCCTCGTCCATCACCGCCTCGGTGCCGTCGTCGTTGAGGATCCGCCCGCCGGCGCTCTCGGCGAGCGTGTTGTAGAGGACGACCAGACCCTCGTACTGGGCGCCCATGGTGAGCACCTGGTGCGGCTTGCCCTGCTGCTTCAGCTCCTGCGCCGCCGAGATCATCTGGTCCCACGTCGTCGGCGGCTCCGGCACCAGGTCCTTGCGGTACCACAGCAGCTGCACGTTGGTGTTCTTCGGCGCCGCGTACAGCCGGTCCTCGTAGCGGGCGGTCTCCAGCGGGCCCTCGAGGGTGCCCTGTTCGACCTCCGCCCGGGCGTCGCCGGTCCACTCCCGGATCCAGTCGGCGCTGGCGAACTCCTGGGTCCAGGTGACGTCGAGACCGAGCACGTCCATGCCGGTGTCCTCGGCGGCGAGCCGGCGGACCATCTGCACCCGCTGCTCGTCGGCCTGCCGGGGCAGCACCCGGTAGGCGATCCGGTAGCGGCCCTGCGCCGCCGCGTTGCAGTCGTCGACGACCTTCTGCAGGTTCTGCTCCGGCGGGTAGTACAGGTTGATCGTGGGCGTGCCCTCGTCTCCCCCGGCCCCGCAGGCGGCCATGGGCGCCACCAGCGTCAGCGCCGCCGCAGCCGCCACCGCGCGGGCACGCGGCCGGCGTCGCCGTCGGGCCTGGTCCGAGTCGCTCATCGCCCCTCCCCTCCTTCTCGGCCAAAGCCGGGGGAAGGCTCCCGTGCCCCGGCGCACGGCGAGACGGACGGGGCGCCGACCAACGGCCGCGCCCCGGGCGTTTCGTGGCCCCATCACTGCCCGACCTGGGAAGTTCCGAAACCTGGCGCAACCGAGACGGGACCGACAGTGCCGGGTGTGATGGGGCTCACCACGCTGCGGGACCCCGCCCGGCCTCGTACGCTCGGCCGATGGACGTCACCTTCTTCTTCGATCCGGCCTGCCCGTGGACCTGGCGCACGTCCCGCTGGCTGACGACCGTCGCGGACGCCCGCAACCTGCGCATCGAGTGGCGGGCGTTCAGCCTGGCCATCCTCAACGAGGGACGGGTCCCGCCGGAGTTCGCCGAGGCGATGGAGGCCTCCAGCCGGGCGCTGCGCCTGGTCGAGGCCCTGCGCGCCGAGGACCGCCACGACGACGCCGGCCGCCTCTACACCGAACTGGGCACCCGCACGCACGACGCCGGCAACCCGCCGGGCCCGAAGATCGTGGACGCGGCCGTCGAGGCGGCCGGGCTGACAGACGCCGCGCCGGCCCTCGACGACGAGCGCTGGGACCAGGCGGTACGCGAGTCGCACGCCCTGGCGTACGCCTCGGCGGGCCCGGACATCGGCTCGCCGGTGCTGATGGTCCCGGGCGCGGACCGGGGCCTGCACGGTCCGATCCTCACCGAGGTCCCCGCCACCGACGACGCCCTGACCATCTGGGACTGCACCGTCCCGCTGATGCGCCTCCGGACGTTCCACGAACTGAAACGCGCCCGCCACTGA
>JAEYGD010000441.1 GCA_023402505.1 Actinomycetes bacterium | reverse complement strand
GCTCGGGCCCGCCGGCCGACCGGCCGTCCCCGCGCGGTCCGGCGGCGACCGAGCGGGCGGACGACGACGGAGGGACGGCCTGATGCCGGTCTGGGTGGAGCTGCTGCTGCGGGTGGGCGGGGTGCTGGTCGCCTTCCTGACGCTGCCGCTGCTGGTCGGGCAGGCCGAACACAAGGTGATGGCGCACATGCAGGGCCGCCTGGGCCCGATGTACGCCGGTGCCTTCCACGGTTGGGCGCAGCTCGTCGCCGACGGCGTGAAGTTCGTCCAGAAGGAGGACGTGACGCCCCGCGAGGCGGACCGTCCGGTGTTCCGGCTCGCTCCCGTCGTCGCTCTGGTGCCGTATCTGCTGGTGCTGCTGGTGATCCCGCTCGGTCCGGGTGACCTGGTCGCGCAGCCGCTGGACATCGGGCTGTTCTTCGTGCTGGCGGTGGTCGGCGTCGGCGTGGTGGCCGTGCTCATGTCGGCGTGGGCGTCGGCCAACAAGTACAGCCTGCTCGGCGGGTTGCGTGGTGCCGCCCAACTGCTCGGTTACGAGCTGCCGCTGGTGCTCGCCGCCGCGTCGGTGGCGATGGCGGCCGGCACGCTGAGCCTGCCCGGCATCGTCGAGGCGTGGGAGCCGTGGTGGCTGATCTGGCAGGCCCCGGCGATGGTGATCTTCTTCGTGGCCGGGCTGGCGGAGATCCGACGTCCGCCGTTCGACATGCCGATCGCGGACTCGGAGCTGGTGTTCGGCTACCTGACCGAGTACACCGGGCTGCGGTTCGCGTTCTTCCTGCTCGCCGAGTACGTGGGGATCGTGGTGATCGCCGCCCTCACCACGGTGCTGTTCCTCGGCGGCTGGCAGGGCCCGTTCGCCGACGCCCAGCTCGGCTGGCTGTGGACCCTGCTCAAGGTCGCCGCGGTCAGCTTCGTCATCATCTGGCTCCGGGTGAGCTACCCGCGCCTGCGCGAGGACCAGCTCCAGCGGCTGTGCTGGCTGGTCCTGGTCCCGGCGTCCCTCGCCCAGCTCGTCCTCACGGCCGCGGTCCGCGTCGCCCTCTGACCCGCGATCTTGCACTTTCTGCCCCGACAAACGCGACATCTGCCACGTTTCGAGGGCCGAAACTGCAAGATCGCGGAGTGGGACGGGGTTGGTCAGGCCGGCGGGGGTGGGGTGCCGTCGCCGAACGGGCGGCCGCCCAGTCCCTCACGGCCGTGCGGGGTCAGCCAGGTGGACAGGTCGGGGCCGAGCGGCACGATCCCGGTCGGGTTGATGTCCCGGTGCACCTCGTAGTAGTGCCGCTTGATGTCGTCGAAGTCGACCGTGTCGCCGAAACCGGGGGTCTGGAACAGGTCCCGGGCGTACGCCCACAGCACCGGCATCTCGGTCAGCTTGCTGCGGTTGCACTTGAAGTGACCGTGGTAGACCGGATCGAAGCGGACCAGCGTCGTGAACAGGCGCACGTCCGCCTCGGTGATCGTGTCGCCGACCAGGTAGCGCTGCCCGGCCAGCCGCTCGCTCAGCCAGTCCAGCCGGTCGAACAGCCGGCGGTACGCCCGCTCGTACGCCTCCTGGCTGCCGGCGAAGCCGCAGCGGTACACGCCGTTGTTGACGTCGGCGAAGACGAACCCGTTGACCTCGTCGATCTCGTCGCGGAGCCGCTCGGGGTAGAGGTCGGGGGCGCCGTCGCGGTGGTACGCCGTCCACTCCGTCGACAGGTCGAGGCTCATCTGCGCGTAGTCGTTGGTCACCACCTGCCCGGTGGGCACGTCGACCAGGGCCGGCACGGTGATGCCCCGGTCGTAGCCGGGGAAGCGCTTGAAGTAGGCCTCGGCCAGCCGCTCGATGCCGAGCACCGGGTCCCGCCCGTCCGGGTCCAGGTCGAAGGTCCAGCTCCGCTTGTCGTGGGTCGGGCCGGCCACCGCCATCGAGATGGCGTCCTCCAGCCCGAGCAGCCGCCGGACGATGATCAGCCGGTTCGCCCACGGGCACGCCCGGCTCACCGCCAGCCGGTACCGCCCCGGCTCCACCGGCCAGCCGTTCCGCCCGTCGGCGGTGATCCGGGTGGCGATGTAGCGCTGGTCGCGGGTGAACTCACCGCCCGGCTCGACGTACTTCCCGCCGGTGCGCAGGAGCACCTCGTCGTCGCTGGTCGCTGTCCGGTCCTCGGTCACGTCGCCCCCTCCGCTCGTGGTGCCTGGCTCCCATCATGGCCGCTGCGCGCCCGACCGGCGCGCCCGACCGTCCGACGGTCACCGGCCGTGCCCGACCGTCCACCGCGCCTGGGACCGGGCCGCACCGGTCGAGCGGGCTGCGCTGCCGCGCCGACCGTCGGCGGGGCTACGCTGCCGCGATGACCGATGTTGAGGCTGCGGCGCGGCGGTTCGTCGCCGACGTGTGGAACGCGCGCCGCGAGGAGTCGGCGTACGAGCTGGTCTCGCCGGAGTGCCCCGGGCTCGGCGGTGGAACGGGGCCGGAGGCGACGTTGGCCTGGCACCGGGACCGGCGGTCGGCGTTCCCGGACCTGCGCTACAAGGTCGTCGATCTGGTGGCGGCCGGCGACCGGGTGGCGGTGCACTGGCGCGCTGCCGGCACCCAGGCCGGGCCGTTCGGTCCGGTGCCGCCGACCGGCCAGGTGGTCAGCTACTCGGGGGCGACGTTCCTGCGTTTCGACGGCGCCGGCCGGATCGTGGACGTCTGGAGCTGCAATGAGCTGTTCCAGCTCCTCCAGCAGCTCGGGGTCGAGCTGGTCCCGCCCGCTCCGGGAGGGGGCAACGGGACCGGGGCGTGATCGGTGGGTCGACCGGCGGCGCGGCGGTCGTCGGCCGGGTCCTTCCGGGTGCGTCGTTCTCCCCGCGCTCGCGGCAGCTCCGCCGATGGCCGGGTGGTGGTCGCGCGCGCCGGGGGCACAGGGCAGGATGGTCGGCATGACCGACCCCAGCGAGCGCAGCGGCCCGGACGCCGGCGAGCGCGGCCTGCCCGGCGCGGGCCTGGTCAAGGGGCTCGCGGTCACGCTGAAGACGATGACCCGCCGCTCGACCACCCAGCAGTACCCGGACGTCGCCCCGGCGCTGCCGCCGCGCTCACGTGGCGTGATCGCGCTGCTCGAGGAGAACTGCACGGTCTGCATGCTCTGCGCGCGGGAGTGCCCGGACTGGTGCATCTACATCGACTCCCACAAGGAGGAGGTGGCGGTGCCCGGCGCGGCCCGCCCCCGGCAGCGCAACGTGCTCGACCGGTTCGACATCGACTTCTCCCTCTGCATGTACTGCGGCATCTGCGTCGAGGTCTGCCCGTTCGACGCGCTCTACTGGTCGCCGGAGTTCGAGTACGCCGAGTACGACATCAAGGACCTCCTCCACGACAAGGACCACCTGGGCGAGTGGATGGGCAGCGTCCCGCCGCCGCCCGCGCACGACCCGAACGGCGAGCCGGCCAAGGAGGAGACCGCCGCCGCGCGCAAGGCCGCGGTCCCGGCCGGCCCCGCCGCCCGTCCGGCGGCGCCACCGGTACGCCCGGAGCGCGGTCCCGCCGGAGGTGCCGCCGCCACCGGGGAAGGCGCCACCTCGTGACCGCCGCGGACGCCCTGCTGCTCGCCCTCGGCGCGCTGGCCGTGGGCTCCGGCGCGCTGGTGGTGGCCACGAAGCACCTGGTCCGGGCCGGCCTCTACCTGGTGGTCTGCCTCGGGGCGGTGGCCGGGATGTACCTGGTGCTCACCGCCGAGCTGGTGGCCTGGGTGCAGGTGCTGATCTACGTGGGCGCGGTGGTGGTGCTGCTGCTGTTCGCGGTGATGCTCACCCGCGCCCCGATCGGCGCCTCCGACGACCTGGACCGGCCGGGCTGGCCGGCGGCCCTGATCGGCGGCGGCACCGGGCTCGGGCTGGCCGCGCTGCTGGTCGACGCGTACCGGTGGACGAAGGTGGAGCTGCCTACGGCGGGCACCGCGGACCGCATCGGCGAACAGGTCTTCCGCAGTTGGGTGCTGCCGTTCGAGGTGCTGTCGGTGTTGCTGCTCGCCGCGCTGGTGGGGGCGATCATCCTGTCCCGGCCGGACATCGGGCGGTCGCGGTGAGGCCGGTCATCCCGTACGTCACCGCCGCGCTGCTGTTCGGTCTCGGCGTGTACGGCGTGCTGCGCCGACGCAACGCAGTGCTGGTGCTGATGTCGGTGGAGTTGATGCTCAACGCGGTCAACCTGATCCTGGTCACCGCCGACACCACGGTCCGCTCCCAGCTGCCGCACGGCGGCCAGGTCTTCGCGCTGTTCGTGATCGTGCTGGCCGCCGCCGAGGTGGGCGTCGGGCTGGCCATCGTCCTCCAGCTCTACCGGCTCCGGGCCAGCGTCGCGGTGGACGAGGTGCCGCTGGCGGACGCCGGGGAGACGCCCGTGCTCGCCGCGACCGGTTCGACCGGCGGTACGACGAGCGAGGAGAACCGGTGAGCACTCCCGCCCTGCTCGGCGCGCTGCTGCCCGTCGTACCGCTGGTGGCCGGGCTGGTCGGGCTGCTCCTGCCGCCCTCTCCCCGGGGTTCGGCCACGGGCGACGGCCCGGCCCGGCGGGCGGCGATCGCGCTGGGGGTGACCGGCGCCGCGGCGTCGCTGGCGCTCGCACTGGCGCTGCTGGCCACTCTGGACGCGCCGGCCGAGGCCTCCCGCACCTGGATCGACCTGGGCGGGCTGGTCGTCACCCTCGGCGTCCGGCTGGACGGGACGGTGGCGCTGGTGGCGGTCGCGGTCAGCGCGGTCGCCCTCGCGGTGCAGGTGTACTCGATCGGCTATCTCAAGCGCGGCCCGCACGACGACGTGGACGTCGACCACCGCTACCCGCCGTACGCCGCCCAGGTGAGTCTCTTCACCGCGGCGATGCTGCTGGTGGTGGTCTCCGGCGACCTGATCCTGCTGCTGGTCGGCTGGGAGGTGATGGGCCTCTGCTCATACCTGCTGATCGCCCACGACCGCCGGCTGCCCGAGGCGCCCGCCGCCGCGGTGAAGGCGTTCCTGGTCACCCGGGTCGGTGACGTCGGTTTCCTGCTCGGCATCGCGCTGCTCGGCGTGTCGGCGGGCAGCTTCCGGATCGCCGACGTGCTCGCCCACGACCACGGCGCCGGCACGCTGACCGCGGCCTGCCTGCTCCTGCTCGCCGGGGTGGCCGGCAAGAGCGCCCAGTTCCCGCTGCACACCTGGCTGCCGGACGCGATGGCCGGCCCGACGCCGATCTCCGCGCTGATCCACGCGGCGACCATGGTGGCGGCCGGCGTCTACGTCGTCGCCCGGCTGTTCCCGCTGTTCGAGCAGGTGCCGGTCGCGCTGGCGGTGCTGGGCGTGCTGGCCTCGGTCACCCTGCTGCTCGGCGCGTTCGCCGCCACCGCGCAGGACGACCTCAAGCGGGTGCTCGCCTGGTCGACGGTCTCCCAGATCGGCTACATGACCGGCGCGCTGGCCGTCGGCTCGCCGCCGGCGGCGCTGTTCCACCTGCTGACCCACGCCGCCTTCAAGGCGCTGCTGTTCCTCGCCGCCGGCGCGGTGATCCACGCCGTGGGCACCACGCTGATGTCCCGCATGGGTGGGCTGCGCCGCACGATGCCGGTGACGTTCTGGTGCACGGTGGTCGGCCTGGGCGCGCTGGCGGGCCTGCCGCCGCTGTCCGGGTTCTTCAGCAAGGACAACGTCCTGTACGCCGCCGAGGACGCCGCGCTGCACGGCGGCCCGGCACCGGCCTGGGTGGGCTGGCTGGTCTGGCTGGCCGGCCTGGTCGGCGTCGCGGTCACCGCCTGGTACGCCACGCGGCTACTGCTGCGCACGTTCCTCGGCGAGCCCCGCAGCCCGCTGGTCCAGCCGCACGACCCGCCGGCGGTGATGCGTGTCCCGGTGGTGCTGCTCGCCGTTCCGGCGGCGCTGCTCGGCCTCGCCGGGTTCTCCGGCGACTTCGCCGGCCGGCTGGAGCCGTTCGTCGCGGCCACCCCGGAGCGCCCGTCCGACCTGCTGCCGCCGGAGCCGCTGGTCCACGTCGGCCCCTCGGTGCTGCTTCCGCTCGCCCTGTTGGCGCTCGGGGCGGGGCTGGCCTGGAGCCGCTGGCGGCGCGACCCGGCCGGCGACCCGGCCACCACGCTGGGTCCGCTGCGGCCGCTGTTCGCCCGCGCGTTCCGGCTCGACGACGTCCAGCACGCCCTCGTGGTACGCCCGGTGACCGGGATCGCCGCGGCCACGCGTACCGCCGACGAGGTGGTGGTGGACGGCGCGGTCACCGGCAGCGGCCGGGCCGCGTCGGGCCTCGGCGGCGGGCTGGCGGCGCTGCACCGGGCCGCGCTGCCCCGGGCC
>JAEYGD010000425.1 GCA_023402505.1 Actinomycetes bacterium | reverse complement strand
GACATCGCCCACACGGCCGCCTCCGGGCACGGCCGCGTCGCGACGTCCGCGCGTGCCAGCTCGTCCAACACGCAGTCACCTAGAACAGGTGTACGACATCCTCGTCGACGGTGTGTCGGGCCCTGATCGCTGAGTCGCACCACGCGCCCGGCGTAGCAGGAGGGGCAGCCCGCCGGAGGGCGGCCCGCCGCATCGGCGGGCCGCCGACGGGCGTACTCAGAAGGTGTGTTCGGAGGCGGGGAACTCGCCGCCGCGGACCTCGTCGGCGAAGCGGCGGGTCGCCTCGCCGAGCGCGCCGGCCAGGTCGGCGTACCGCTTCACGAAGCGGGGTGCCTTTCCGGTGCGCAGGCCGGCCATGTCCTGCCAGACCAGCACCTGGGCGTCGGTGTCCGGGCCGGCGCCGATGCCCACCGTCGGGATGCTCAGCTCGGCGGTGATCCGCTTGGCGACCTCGCCGGGCACCATCTCCAGCACCACGGCGAAGGCGCCGGCTTCGGCCACGGCGCGGGCGTCGGCGAGGACCTCGTCGGCGGTGTCGCCGCGCCCCTGCACCCGGTAGCCGCCCAGGGTGTGCTCGCTCTGCGGGGTGAAGCCGATGTGGGCCATCACCGGGATGCCGGCCCCGACGATCGCGGCGATCTGGTCGGCGCAGCGACGGCCGCCCTCCAGCTTCACCGCGTGGCAGCCGCCCTCCTTCATGAACCGGACGGCGGTACGCAGGGCCTGCGCCGGCCCCTCCTCGTACGAGCCGAACGGCAGGTCGCCGACGACCAGCGTGTGCCGGGTGGCCCGGACCACGGCCCGGACCAGCGGCAGCAGCTCGTCGGCGGTGACCGGCAGGGTCGTCTCGTAGCCGAACACGTTGTTCGCGGCCGAGTCGCCGACCAGCAGCACCGGAATGCCGGCGGCGTCGAAGATGGCGGCGGTGTACTGGTCGTACGACGTGAGCATCGGCCACCGCTCGCCGCGCTCCTTGGCGGCGATGAGGTCGCGGGTGCGGACCCGCCGGGTCGCCGGTCCGCCGTAGAGGGCGGTCACCTCGGACGGGGTGGACTCCACCATGGTTCTCTCCTTCCTCGAGGCCGCGTACGCGGTCCCCGGGTTCCGCCGCGATCGTCGCACCACGGCGACGGGCGGCGGCAGAGGTCAGTGGAAGATTTCACTCCCGTACCGCGAGCGCCGGCTGCCGCGACAGCGGCCGGGCCGCCGGAACCTCAACCGTCCTCACGCCAGCGGTTGGTGATCGGCAGCCGGCGGTCCCGACCGAACGCCTTCATCGAGATCTTCGCCCCGGGAGCGGACTGGCGGCGCTTGTACTCGGCGGTATCCACCATCCGCAGCACCCGGTCGACGATCGCCGGGTCGTGCCCGGACTCGACGAGCCCGTCCCGGCCGAGGTCGCCGTCGACGTACCCGATGAGGATGGGGTCGAGCACGTCGTAGTCGGGCAGCGTGTCGCTGTCCAGCTGGCCGGGGCTCAGCTCGGCCGACGGCGGCTTTCCGATCGAGTTCTCCGGGATGGGCGGGGTCTCGCCGCGCCGGGCGGCGTCCGCGTTGCGCCACTTGGCCAGCCGCCAGACCAGCGTCTTCCAGACGTCCTTGACCGGGTTGAAGCCGCCGACCGAGTCGCCGTACAGGGTGGAGTAGCCGACCGCCAGCTCGCTCTTGTTGCCGGTGGTCAGGACCAGGTGGCCCTCCTGGTTCGACAGGGCCATGAGGATCACGCCGCGGACCCGGGCCTGCAGGTTCTCCACGGAGACGCCGGAGAGCGACATGTTGGCCAGGAACGTGTCGACCATCGACTGGATCGGCTCCACCCGGTAGTCCAGCCCGGTGCGCTTGGCCAGCTCGGCCGCGTCCTCGCGGGAGTGCTCGGAGGAGTGCTGGCTCGGCATGGAGACGCCGACCACCCGGTCGGCGCCAAGCGCGTCGACCGCGAGGGCCGCGACGACCGCCGAGTCGATGCCGCCGGAGAGGCCGAGCACCACCGAGGGGAAGCGGTTCTTGTTCACGTAGTCGCGCAGGCCCAGCACCAGCGCCTGCCACACCTCGGCCTCGTCGGCCACCGGCTCGATGACGCCGCCGGTCGCCGCCGGGCCCGCGGGGGCGGCCGGCACCGATCCGACGGTACGCCGGACGACGCGCAGCCCGTCGGCCAGCTCGACGTCGTCGGTGGGCCCGGACGCGGCCCCGGGCAGGTCGACGTCGTGCACCAGCAGGTGCTCCACGAACTGCGGCGCGCGGGCGAGCAGCGTCCCGTCCGCCGTCACGATCATCGAGTCGCCCTCGAAGACCAGCTCGTCCTGACCGCCGATCATGTTGACGTACGCGATGGTGGCCCCGGCCTCGGCGGCCCGGCGACGGACCAGCGGCAGCCGGACGTCGTCCTTGTTCAGCTCGTACGGCGAGCCGTTGATGTTCAGGACCAGCCCGACGCCGGCCTGCCGGGCGGCGGTGAACGGGCCCCCGGCCTGCCAGAGGTCCTCGCAGATGGTCAGCGCGACGTCCACCCCGCCGATCCGCACCACGGTCAGCATGTCGCCCGGGACGAAGTAGCGGTCCTCGTCGAAGACGCCGTAGTTGGGCAGGTGGTGCTTGAAGTAGGTGGCCGCGACGGCTCCGCCGTGCAGCAGGGCCGCCGCGTTGCGGGCCCCGCGGCCCGGCTCGGCGTCGCCGCTGACCTGCGGCGGACCGTCGGCGTCCAGGTAGCCCACCAGCACCGGCAGGTCACCCAGGCCGTCCGCGGCGAGGTCGGCCGCGAGCCGCTGCACCGCCGCCTTCGACGCGGCCACGAAGGACCGGCGGAACACCAGGTCCTCCACCGGGTAGCCGGTCAGCGCCAGCTCCGGGAACGCGACGAGCTGGGCGCCGGCGTCGGCGGCGCGGCGGGTCCAGGAGCGGACCGTCCCGGCGTTGCCGGCGAGGTCGCCGACGGTCGGGTTGACCTGGCAGAGGGCGAGACGCAGGGTGGGCATGCCCTCATCTTGCCCCAGCGCCCGGGGCCCGACACGCTGGCCGTCGGGAGACGGCGGCCACCTCGGGCGGCGGTACCGGGCCGGGGTGGGACAGGGCGGGACGCGCGCCCGGCGGTCGCGTAACGTCGGCGTAACGGGGCCGGTGGAGACTGGTCGGTCAGGCCGGGTCGGCCCCGGCCGTAGGCGGACAACAGTGTCGCGAGGGGTGGAAGTGGACCGTCAGCAGGAGTTCGTCCTCCGTACGCTGGAAGAGCGGGACATCCGGTTCGTCCGGCTGTGGTTCACCGACGTGCTGGGCACGCTCAAGAGCGTGTCGGTGGCGCCCGCCGAGCTGGAGGCGGCCTTCGAGGAGGGCATCGGCTTCGACGGATCGGCGATCGAGGGCTTCGCCCGGGTCTTCGAGTCCGACATGGTGGCGATGCCCGACCCCACGACATTCCAGGTCTTCCCGTTCGAGGGTGGCGTCAGCGGCGAGAGCGCCCGGATGTTCTGCGACATCTCGCTGCCCGACGGCAGTCCGTCCTGGGCGGACCCGCGGCACGTGCTGCGCCGGGCGCTGTCCAGGGCGGCCGAGAAGGGCTTCACCTTCTACACCCACCCGGAGATCGAGTTCTACCTGCTCGAGAACGGGCCGATGGACGGTTCGGTGCCGGTCCCCGTCGACACCGGCGGCTACTTCGAGCACACCACCCACGCGGTCGCCCGGGACTTCCGCCGCCAGGCGGTGCTCGCGCTGGAGCGGATCGGCATCTCGGTGGAGTACAGCCACCACGAGGTGGCGCCCGGCCAGCAGGAGATCGACCTGCGGTACGCGGACGCGCTGACCACCGCCGACAACATCATGACGTTCCGGCACGTGGTGAAGGAGGTGGCGCTGTCCACCGGGGTGCAGGCCACCTTCATGCCGAAGCCGTTTACCGACCAGCCGGGCAGCGGGATGCACACCCACCTGTCGCTGTTCGAGGGGGAGCGCAACGCCTTCCACGACGCCGGTGACCCGATGAAGCTGTCCAAGGTGGCGCGCGCGTTCATCGCCGGCCTCCTGACGCACGCCCGGGAGTACACGGCGGTCACCAACCAGTGGGTCAACTCGTACAAGCGGCTGTTCCCGCAGGCCCTGCCGGACCGGGTCACCGAGAGCCCGGCGTACGTCTGCTGGGGTCACCTCAACCGGTCCGCGCTGGTCCGCGTCCCGGCCTACGGCAAGCCGAACTCGGCCCGCGTCGAGGTGCGCTCGCTGGATTCGGCCACCAACCCGTACCTGGCGTTCGCGGTGCTGCTCGGCGCCGGGCTCAAGGGCATCGAGGAGGGGTACGAGCTGCCGCCGGGCGCCGAGGACGACGTGTGGTCGCTGACCAGCGCCGAGCGGCGGGCGATGGGGTACGAGCCGCTGCCGGAGAACCTCGCCGAGGCGATCGACGTGATGGCCGGCTCCGAGCTGGTCGCCGAGGTGCTCGGCGAGCACGTCTTCGACTTCTTCCTGCGCAACAAGCGGGCCGAGTGGGAGCAGTACCGGCGCGAGGTGACCCCGTACGAGCGGCAGCGGTACCTCTCGTTGTAGGGGCCACCGGGGGATCGCCGGTCTGGCGCGCTGCCGCTATCGTCTCGATCACCGCGCCCGCACCCCTGCCGGGCGCCGACGGTGGGGAGGCGGTTCGGTGCTGGAGGATCTGCTCAGCGGAGCCTGGCAGAGTGTCGTGTTCGGGGTCGTCGGCGTCGGCCTGCTCGCGGCCGGTTTCGGCCTGGTCGACCTGCTCACCCCGGGCCGGCTGCGGGAGCTGATCTGGGAGCGGCGCAACGCGAACGCCGCGCTGCTGCTGACCGCCAACCAGCTCGGCATCGCCGCGATCGTGTTCACGGCGATCCTCACCAGCTACAGCGACTTCGCCAAAGGGCTGGCGTCGACGCTGGTCTTCGGCCTGATCGGCCTGGGCATCATGGCGTTGGCGTTCCTGGTGCTCGACCTGCTCACCCCCGGCAAACTGGGCGAGATCATCTGCTCCGAGGAGCCGCACCCGGCGGCCCGGGTCAGCGCGGCCACGCACTTCGGAGCGGCGCTGATCGTCTGCGCCTGCATCGCCTGACGGTTCAGCGCCCGTCGGGCCGACCACGTCCTCCGTCCGGTACGCCGAGGGCACCGACGCCTGGGCGGAGACCCTGAGTCCGGTGCGGACCTTTCGGTGCGTCCCGACGCTCTACTACGGCTGCGAGATCGAGTTCCAGAAGGGCCGGCGGATCGACTGCGGGCCCACCTGCCCGCTGGCGACCACCGGCCGCGCCTACCACGGCGGTCACCTCGCCGGCACCGTCACCGCCACCGAATTCGGTGTGGGCGGCGGCGCCACCGGCACCGTCGCGCGGGCCCTGGACGCGCCGCTGGTCGAGCACGTGCAGCGACTCAAGCCGATCCGGCCGGCGATCCCCGCGCTGCACAAGGGCCAGTACTCCAGCTGCCGCTGGCCAGGTCCCCGGTGCGACAACCGGGGATCCGAGGGATCAGCGGCAACGTCCTGGCGTACAAGCACCGGTTCACCGGCGACGGCGTGGACAGCTTCGCGCTCGTCACCGTCTCCGGCAGCGTCACGTTCCGCGGCGCGCCCCACGGTACGTACACCGACGCCGTCACCGGCGACACCCGGGTGGTCACCGACGGCACGTTGACCACGTCGGCGGGCGGCCGGGGCAACCTGCGTGTCTACGTGCTGGACCTGCCAGGCAACCCGGCGCCCGGAAAGGTCGGCGCCGACGGGCCGTACCTGAGGTGGGCCCGCCCCGCCCCCGGCGGCGCGCCGGGGGCGAGGGCGGGCGTTGCCGCCGGGGGCGGGCGTTGCCGGTCACTTGCCTCCGGAACCGCCCGGACCGCCGTGACCACCCGGACCGTGACCGCCCGGACCGCCGGGGCCGCCGGGGCCGCCGGGGATGGGGCGTTGCCGGTCACTTGCCTCCGGAACCGCCCGGACCGCCGTGACCACCCGGACCGTGACCGCCCGGACCGCCGGG
>JAEYGD010000409.1 GCA_023402505.1 Actinomycetes bacterium | reverse complement strand
GGCCCGGGGTCGGCGAGCGCCGGCCCGCCGTGACCGCGGCGACCAGCATCGCGGTGGCGACCAGGGCCGCGGCGACGACGAAGGCGGTCCGGTAGCCGGCGGCGAGAGCCTCGGTGGCGGGCCGGCCGGCCTCGCGCAGCGCATCGGTGCGGCCCGCGGCCAGCGTGGCGAGCACGGCCAGCCCGAGCGCGCCGCCGATCTGCTGGGTGGTGTTGAGCAGCCCGGAGGCCAGTCCGGCGTCGGCCGGGTCCGCGCCGGCCATCGCCAGGGTGGTGAGCGCCGGGAGGACGAGGCCACCACCGATCCCGAACAGCAGCACGGCCGGCAGGACGTCCGCCAGGTAGCCGGCGTCGGCCGGGAGCCGGGTCAGGAGCACGAAGCCAACCAGGGTGTGCCCGAGCCCGGCGAGCAGCACCGGACGGGCTCCGTACCGGGCCGTCAGCCGGCCGGTGAGACCGAGCGAGACCACCGCGATCGCCACCGGCGTCGGCAGGAAGGCCAGCCCGGCGGCGGTCGGGTCGAGCCCGAGCACCAACTGGAGTGCCAGCGCGAGCAGGAACTGGAACCCGAAGAAGGCGGCGACCGCCAGGAACTGCACGACGTTGGCGGCGACCAGGTCGGGCGTACGCAGCACCCGGCGCGGCAACAGCGGTGTCGGGGCCACCCGCTGCCGGCGGGCGAACGCGACCAGCAGCACGGCGGCGGCCAGGGCGGCACCCGGCGTACGGACCGAGGTCCAGCCGTGTTCGCCGGTGCCGACGATGGCCAGCACCGCCGCCATCAGTCCGGCCGTGACCAGGACCGCGCCGGGGACGTCCAGGCCGGCACGCAGGCCGAGACCCCGCTCGACGGCGAGCACGCGTACGGCGACCGGAAGGACGACCAACCCGACCGGCACGTTGACGAGGAAGATCGCCGGCCAGCCGGCGAGTCCGGTCAGCACTCCGCCGGCCAGCATCCCGAGTGACGCCCCGGCCGCTCCGGTGAAGCTGAAGACGGCGATGGCCCGGGCACGGGCGGCCGGCTCCGGGTGGAGCTGGACGATCATCCCGAGGCTCACCGCCGTCGCGGCGGCACCGCCGGCGCCCTGGAGGAACCGGGCGGCGACGAGCATCGCCGGCGTGGCCGCCACGGCGCAGAGCAGCGAGGCCACGGTGAAGAGGGCGACGCCGCCGAGGAACACCCGCCGCCGGCCGAGCAGATCGCCGAGCCGTCCGGCGAGCAGGAGCAGACCGCCGAAGGCGACGAGGTACGCGTTGACGACCCACGCCAGCCCGGCGGAGGAGAATCCGAGGTCACGTTGGATGGCCGGGAGCGCCAGCGCGACAACGCTGCCGTCGAGGATGACCATGAGGCTGCCGGCGCACAGCACGAGCAGTGCGGTTCGGCGGGACGGTCCGGTACGGGTGGGCATGGCGCCGCCTCCTAGGTGCACGGTTTGTTACCGACGACATCCTCTGTGACCATGTGACAGAGCGTAAGGAGGCACTTTCATGTCCCAGGGGAACAGCGATGTGCCCGTGACCGCCTGCGACCGGACCGGCGGGCTCTTCACGCCGGGGCAGGCGCAGGCCTGCACGGTCCGTGAGGTGCTGGACCGGGTGGGCGGCAAGTGGAGCATCAGCATCCTGGTGGCCGCCTCCCGCGGCCCGGTCCGCTTCACCGAGCTGGAGCGCTGCGTCGAGGGCATCAGCCGCCGAATGCTGACCCTGACCCTGCGCAACCTGGAGCGGGACGGTCTGCTGCGCCGCAAGGTCTACCCCACCGTGCCGCCGAAGGTCGAGTACACGGCCACCCCGATCGCCCTGGAGCTGTACGAGTCGCTGGTCGCCCTCACCGAGTGGGCCGAGCGGCACCGCGCCGGGATCGCCGCCGCGCGGGCCGCGTACGACCGGGAGCACGGTCGTGTGGTGAACGCCACCGAACCGATCTGACCGATCGGTCAGCACCTGACCGATCGGTCAGGCATGCTGGGCGAGGAGGTGGGACCGGCATGGCACGAGTGGTGCCCGAGACGCACGACGAGATCCTCGCCGCGGCGGGGCGGCGGTTCGCGCTGACCGGCTACCGGGGCACGTCGTTGCAGGACATCGCCCGCGACGTGGGCTGCTCCAAGGCGGCCGTGCTCTACCACTTCGCCAACAAGGAGGCCATCCTCACCGAGCTGATGGCCCGGCCGATCGCCGTCCTGCGCGAGCTGGACGAACGCATCGTCGCCGCCGACGGGCCGGCCGAGGCGCAGCGCGTCGCGGCGGAGGGCTTCGTCGACCTGGCCGTCCGGTTCCGGCGGGAGATCGCGCTGCTGCGCGGCGAGTTCCCGGACCTGCTCCAGCAGCCCGCCTTCACGCACATCCAGCAGATCTCCGAACGGCTCGTCGACGCGTTGACCGGGCACCCCGAACGCCCGGCGGCCCGGGTCGCCGCCCTCGTGGTGCTCGCCGGCATCGCCGAGACCTGCGGGGAGTTCGTCGACGTGCCCGAGGGGGAACTCCGTTCGGCACTGCTGGCGCTGGTACGCCGGGCACTCGAACCCGTCACCTGACCCAACCATTCACGACCGAGGGGACACCCAAACCCATGGCGACCCTGCTCTACCGGCTCGGCCGGGGTTCGATGCGCCGTCGGCGCCTCGTGGCCGCGCTCTGGCTCGTCGTACTCGTCGGTCTGGGCCTTGCGGCCCTGACCCTGCGCGGCCCGACCGTCAGCAACTTCACGATGCCCGGCACCGAGTCGCAGCGCGCGCAGGACCTGCTCGCCGAGCAGTTCCCGGCCGCCAGCGGCGCCACCGGCACCATCGCCGTCAAGGCCCCGGAGCCCGGGCTGCTCGGCACGCCGCAGGGCCAGGCCGTGGTCACGCAGGTCACCCAGGAGGCCGCGGCGCTGCCCGGCGTGGTCGGCGCCGTCGACCCGCTCACCGCGCAGGCCGTCACGCCCGACGGCCGGTACGGGCTGATCCAGGTCCAGTTCGCCGAGGGCGCCGACAAGGTCACCGACGAGCAGCGCGAGGCGTACGAGAAGGTCGGCGCCGCGGCCGAGGCGCAGGGCTGGCAGGTGGCCCCCGGCGGCGAGGTGCTCAACACGGAGCCCGAGGTCGGCTCCACCGAGGCGATCGGTGTGGCGATCGCGGCGATCGTCCTGGTGATCACGTTCGGCTCGCTGGTGGCGGCCGGGATGACCATGCTCAACGCGTTGATCGGCGTGGGCGTCGGCATGGCCGGCCTGTACGCGCTCAGCAACCTGATCGAGCTGACCAGCGTCACGCCGGTACTCGCCCTGATGCTCGGCCTCGCGGTCGGCATCGACTACTCGCTGTTCATCACCTCCCGTTACCGGCAGAACCTGCTCGAAGGGCTACCCCGCGACGAGGCGGTCGGCCGGGCCGTCGGCACCGCCGGCTCCGCCGTGCTCTTCGCCGGCGCCACCGTGGTCATCGCCCTGGCCGGCCTGGCCGTGGTGCAGATCCCGTTCCTGACCACCATGGGTCTCGCCGCCGCCGCCACGGTCACCCTCGCCGTGCTGGTCGCCCTCACGCTCCAGCCGGCGCTGCTCGGTTTCGCCGGCGCGCGGGTGCTTCCGCGCAAGCTGCGCGGCACCTTCGAGGAGGGCGCGCCCGCTCCGGCGGAGGGCGACGAACCGCCGCCGGTCGAGGACCGCTCCGCCTTCGGGTTCCGGTGGGCCCGGCTGGTGACCCGCTTCCGGCTGCCCGTCATCCTGGTCGGCCTGCTCGGGCTGGGTGCGCTCGCACTGCCCACCCCCGACATGCGGCTGGCCCTCCCGGACCCGGGCACCGCGCCCGTCGGGTCACCGGCGCGGGTCTCGAACGACCTGATCAGCGAGGGCTTCGGGCCCGGCTTCACGGGCCGGCTGGCGGTCGTGGTGGCCGGTGACAGCCCGGAGGCCACCGCCGCGGCGGTACCGCAGGTCACCGCCCTGGTCCAGCGCACCGAGAACGTCCTCGCGGTGGCCCCGCCCCAGCTCAGCCCGGACGGCCGTACGGCGCTGCTCGGCGTGGTGCCGAAGACCGGGCCCACCGACCCGGCCACCGAGACGCTGGTCGACGACGTCCGGGGCGCCGTGGACGGCATCCAGGGCACGGAGGTGCTGTTGACCGGCGTGACCGCGATCGGCATCGACGTCTCCGAGAAGCTCTCCGAGGCGCTGCCGGTCTACCTGCTGCTGGTGGTCGGGCTGTCGGTCCTGCTGCTGATGCTGGTGTTCCGTTCCCTGCTGGTGCCGCTGAAGGCCGCGCTGGGCTTCCTGCTCACCGTGGCGGCCACCTTCGGGCTCACCGTCGCGGTCTTCCAGCAGGGCCACCTCGCCGAACTGGTCGGTCTGGACACTCCGGGGCCGCTGATCAGCTTCCTGCCGATCCTGCTCATCGGCATCCTGTTCGGGCTCGCCATGGACTACGAGGTCTTCCTGGTCTCCCGGATGCGGGAGGACTTCGTGCACGGTGACACCGCACAGCAGGCGACGATCAACGGGATGGGGCACGGCGCCCGGGTGGTCACCGCCGCCGCGCTCATCATGATCGCGGTCTTCGGTGGGTTCGTGTTCATGGACGACCCGATCATCAAGTCGATGGGCTTCGCGCTCGCCGTCGGTGTCGCCATCGACGCGTTCGTGGTCCGGATGACGATCGTGCCGGCGGTCATGTCGCTGCTCGGCCGCTCGGCGTGGTGGCTGCCGCGCTGGCTCGACCGGGTCCTGCCGAACGTGGACGTCGAGGGCGAGGGCCTGCGCGCCCACCTGGCAGAAAAAGAACCCGCCCGCACCTGACCCGCGCTCGCCCCGTCGATCATGGAGTTGTGGTGCCCCGCAAAAGCCGTGAACCACCACGGAACGGGCACCACAACTCCATGATCGGCAGCGACGGGGATGGCAGCGACGCGGGTTACACGCCGGCTGGGTAGGTTTCCATTTCGCCCGGGGTGGTCAGGGCGGGGAGGGGGTGCAGGGCCGTGGTTTCGTCGCACCAGACGAAGGCGTCGTACCGCTCCCCCAGCCGGGTCGGCACGTAGTTGCCCCACGACTCGAACGACGGGTCGTAGACCACCCCGATCGCCCGGTGGTCCAGCGGCTCGGTGACCCAGCCCGGCTGGTCACCGCCGAAGACCAGCACCGCCCGCTCGGGCATCAGCTCGTGCAGCCTCGCCTCGACCGACGACTCCCGGGCCGGCGGCACCACCATCACCTCGGCCGGCGACCCCCAGCGCGGCGCGGCGATCACCGTACCCCGGTAGCTGCCGAACCCGACCAGGGCGACGTCCTCCCGGCCGTGCCGTTCGCGGGCCAGCTGGCCGATGTTCACCAGGCCGTCGGCGGCCATGTCGGTGGCCCGCGCGTCGCCGACGTGCGTGTTGTGCGCCCACACCACACCGCGCGCCCCTGGGCCGTACCGGTCCAGCAGCCGGTCCAGGGTGTCCGCCATGTGGATGTCCCGGACGTTCCACGACTCCGGCCCGCCCGCGACCATCGCCCGGTAGTACCGCTCCGCGCCGGCCACGACCTCCGCGTTCTGCCAGGCCGAGAAGGCGTCCGGGCCGTCCGTCGTGGCGTGCGCCCGGGTACGCGCGAGCAGCCGCACCACCTCCTCCTCGCAGCGCGCCGAGACGAACCGGCTGGCCGCGCCGTACTCCTCGACCCGCTTGCCGTACGGCTCGAAGCACCGGTACGCGTCCTGGGCGGCCTCCAGCGACGCCGGGTCCTCCTCACCCAGGTAGTCGAAGATCGCCTGCATCGACTCCCACAGGCTGTAGACGTCCAGGCCGTGGAAGCCGGCCCGCCGCTGCTCGGGCCGCTCCACGTTCCACGCCCGCAGCCAGCGGCAGAAGCGCGCCACCTCGGCGTTCGCCCACATCCAGGTGGGCCAGCGCTCGAACCGTTCGAGGGCGGTCCGCGGCTCGGCGGCCCCGCCCGGCGCGACGGTCACCGCCCGGTTCACCCGGTCGCAGTCCGGCCAGTCGCCCTCCACCGCCACGAACGAGAAGCCGCACTCGGCGATCAGCCGCCGGGTCAGCTGTTCCCGCAGTCGGTAGTAGTCGTAGCTGCCGTGCGTCGCCTCCCCGATCATCACGATCCGGGCGTCCCGGACGCGCTCCAGCAACGGGTCGAAATCGCTCGGCGCGCCGAGCCGCTGAACCAGCATGACGCGCGGCTACCCGGCCGTCCGGTGGGCAAACCGGTGTGGTGGCGCGCGCAGCGGGTAGCCGGCCGCATGACCGTCACCGGCGTGCAGTTGCAGGAGTACCTGGCCGGGCTCGACTATCCGGCCTCCCGGGAGGACCTGGTCCGGTGGGGCCAGGAGAACGGGGTGAGCACGGAGACGCTCCAGCTGCTGAAAGCGCTTCCGGCGGAGAGCTTCGACTCCCCGGCCGAGCTGGCCGAGGCGCTGAACACGCTCGCCTGAGCGGCTCCCCCTCACCCGTGCAGCAGCCGGAACAGGACCAGCCACTGCTCCGGCCAGACGTGCCCGACCGGCGTGGCCGGGTCGAGGCGGGTGGCGCGCAGGGCCGCCGCCAGCCGGGCCCGCGGATGGCGG
>JAEYGD010000228.1 GCA_023402505.1 Actinomycetes bacterium | reverse complement strand
TCCCGGCCGGCGGCCGGGACGGTGTCACGGCCGGCGGGCCCGCCAGCGGGCACGCAGGGTCGTCGCGGCACGCGACAGCAGGCCCTGCACGCCGCCGGGCGCGGCGATCATGACGACGATCAGCGTGATCCCGAAGATCGCCAGCGGGAGGTTGCCCTCCAGCCGTTGTGCCGCGGCCGGGGAGAGGGTCAGCAGGTCGGTCAGGGTGTGCGTGAGGTCGGGAAGGGCGACCAGCAGCACGGCGCCCCAGAGCGCGCCGGCGAGCCGGCCGAGCCCGCCGATGACGACCGCCATCAGCAGGAACAGCGACAGCGTCAGGGAGAACGCGCCGGGCGAGACGCTCTGGGCCAGCACCGCGAGCAGGGCGCCGCCGAGGCCGGCGCCGGCGGCGCTCACCACGAAGGCGATGACCTGGGTGCGGGCGACGTGGATCCCGGCCAGGCGGGCGGCGACCTCGTCGTCGCGGACCGCGCGGAAGGTGCGGCCGTACCGGCTGCGGACCAGGTTGCCCAGCAGCACCAGGCACAGCAGCGTCGCCGCGCCGGCGACCCAGAGCTGCCACCGCTCGTACGGGAAGTAGCCGCCGAGCGCCGCCGGTGGCGGCGCGACCGGGACGGGCAACCCCTGCTCGCCGTTGAAGACCCCGTCGAACGTGACGGTCAGCGCCGGCGCCACCACCGCGACCGCGAGGGTGACGCCCGCCAGGTACGGGCCGCGCAACCGGGCGGCGGCCGCGCCGACGACCGCGCCCACCGCGACCGTGACCACCACGGCCGCGAGCAGCGACACGACCAGGACCGCGCCGCTGGTGACGCCCCGGTCGGCGAAGGCGTCCTGGCTCAGCGCGACGGTGTACGCGCCGACGGCCATCAGCGCGCCGTGCCCGAGCGAGAGCTGCCCGTTGAGTCCGGTGAGGACGGTCAGCCCGGCGGTCGCGCAGAGGTAGGCGGCGACGGTGGCGAGCTGGAAGTTCCGGAACGGCTCCAGGCCGTAGCTCACGGCCAGCAACGCCAGGGCGGCGGCCGCCGCGAGGCCGAGGTGACGCACCAGCGTCGGGATCCGCCCCCGGCCGGCCGGCCGGTCCGGTTTCCCGACCGGCTTCGCGGGTGGGCTCGCCACCCGGGTGGCGCTCACACCCGCCTCGCCGTCACCGGGGCGAACAAGCCGCCCGGGCGGACCAGGAGCACCGCCAGCAGCAGCACCAGCACCGCGAGGGGCACGAGGTCGCTGCCGGCGAAACCGCTGACGTACGACAGCAGCAGCCCCACGCCGAGTCCGCCGACGATGGCGCCGGGCGGGCTGTCCAGCCCACCCACGACGGCGGCGGTGAACGCGGAGACGAACACCAGGTCCATGGCGTGCGGGTGCAGCCCCAGCTCGGTCGGGATGACCAGCATGGCGGCGAGTGCGCCGACCCCGGAGGCGAGCGCCCAGCCCAGGGTGAGCATCCCGCCGACGTTCACCCCGAGCAGGCGGGACACGTCCGGCGCGAAGGCCGCCGCGCGCATCCGCAGGCCGACGGCCGTACGGGTGAAGATCCAGGCCAGGGCGGCCCCGACCACGCCGACGGCGGCGAAGACGAACACGTCGTACGGGGACAGCGCGGCGACACCGCCGACGGTGAACGCGGTACGGCTGAACGGCGTCTGCGCGGGCCGGAACTCGTTGCCGTAGACCATCCCGAGGACGGCCTGGATCAGCAGGACCAGTCCGAGCGCGACGATCACCGGGTTGAGCGGCGAGCGGTGGTCCACGAAGCGCATCACGGCGACGTCCACGACCGCGCCGAGCAGCAGCCCGGTCGCGAGGGCGGCGGCGAAGCCCAGCCAGTACGAGCCGGTCGCGGCCGTGACGCTGTAGGCGGCGTACGCGGCGGCCACCGCCATCGCCCCCTGGGCGAAGTTGACGATCCGCGCGGCCCGCCAGATGAGCACCAGGGCGAGCGCGAACGCGGCGTAGACCGCTCCCCTCGACAGGCCGTCGAGGGTGAGGAAGACGAAGCGGTCCAACGATCCTCCTTACCGGGGGTCAGAATCCGAGGTAGGCGTGGCGCAGGTCGGCGTCGTCGCGCAGCCGGGCCGCGGGGGCGGTGGTGACGACCCGGCCGACGGACATCACGACGCCGTGGTCGGCGACGGTGAGCGCGCTGCGCACGTTCTGCTCGACCAGCAGCACGGTCAGCCCGGTGCGGTCGCGCAGCTGCCGCAGCAGCGCCATGGTCTGGGCCACCACCCGGGGTGCCAGGCCGAGGGACGGTTCGTCGAGCAGCAGCAGGCGGGGCCGGCCGACCAGGGCGCGGCCGAGGGCGAGCATCTGCCGTTCGCCGCCGGAGAGCTGGTGGCCGAGGTGCCGGCGGCGGCGGGCCAGGGGTTCGAACAGCTCGTACACCTCGTCGCGGGCGCGGTCGGCGTCGGCGCGGTCGCGTCGCCACAGCCCACCGAGGCGCAGGTTCTCCTCGACGGTGAGTTCGCCGATCACGCCGCGTCCCTCGGGGACGTGGGCCATGCCCCGGCGGACGAGCTGCTCGACGGGCGTGCCGCGCAGGTCCTCGCCGTCGAGGAGGATCCGGCCGGCGCTGGGGCGCAGCAGGCCGGACAGGGCGCGCAGCAGCGTCGTCTTGCCGGCGCCGTTTGCGCCGACGACGGCCACGATCGTGCCGGCGGGGACGCGCAGGTCGACCGCGTGCAGCACCGGCGCCGCCCCGTACCCGGCGACGAGACCGTGCACGGCGAGCAGGTCGCCGCTCGCGGCGGTGTCCGGGGTGCTCATGCGGCCGGCGTCTCGTCGACGGCGGCGCCCAGGTAGGCGTCGGCCACGGCCGGGTCGTCACGGACCGCGTCGGGGCTGCCGGTGGCGACGACCCGACCGAAGTCGAGGACCACGATGTCGTCGCAGACCGACATGACCAGGTCCATGTGGTGTTCCACCAGCAGCACCGCGCACGGGTCGGTGTCGCGTCGGGGCAACTGCCGGATCATCTCGGCCAGCTCGTCGATGTCCTCGCCGCCGAGGCCGCCGGCCGGCTCGTCGAGCAGGAGCAGGCGGGGCCGGGCGGCGAGCGCGCGGGCCAGGGCGACCCGCTGGCGTACGGCGAAGGGCAGGGTCGCCGGCGCGGCGTGCGCGTGCGCGGCGATGCCGAGCGTGTCGAGGACGTCGAGGGCGTGCTGGCGCAGCCGGCGCTCGTCGCGGTCGCTGCGGGGCAGCCCGAGCAGGGCGGAGGCGAAGCCGGCCCGGGCGGTGTGCGTGGCCCCGGTCATCACGTTCTCCAGCACCGTGAGCCCGGTGAACAGCCCGGTGCCCTGCAGGGTCCGGGCGATGCCGAGCCGGGTGAGCCGGTGCGGTCGGGGCCGCAGCGGCGCCCCGTCGAGGGTGAGGGTGCCGCTCTGCGGGGTGACGAAACCGCAGACGACGTTGAACAGGGTGGTCTTGCCCGCTCCGTTGGGACCGATCACGCCCACCACCCGGCCGGGCGGCACCCGCAGCGAGACGTCGTCGAGGGCGGTGAGGCCCCCGAAGCGCACCCCGATCTGGTGCAGTGCGAGCCCTTGCGCCATCACCCGTCCCTCACTGTCGGGGCCAGAAATTACACTGGCAGTGTACGTTTATTGACCGACTCGTCAATACCGCCGATACGCTGTCGTGACACACCGGCAACGGAGCCGCCGCCCCGGTGCCGGCCCGATCCGTCGTCGGCCTTCCTGCACCGACAGGGAACGTTCTCAGGGCACCGGCACGCCGTGTCCCGGTGCCGGCAGGTCCACCAGGCGCGCCACGGCCGCCCGGTGCCGGTCGGCGGTACCGAACGCGATCGCGACGCTCTTGGCCCGCTTCAGGTACAGGTGCGCGGGATGCTCCCAGGTGAAGCCGATGCCGCCGTGCAGCTGCACGCAGGCCTCGGCGGCGCGCACCGCGACCGGGCCGCAGTACGCCTGCGCCAGCGCCGCCGCCAGCGGGGTCTCCGGGTCCCCGGCGGCGAGCCGGTCGGCGGCGTGCCGGGCCACCGCCCGGGCCTCGGTGACCTCCACCCACAGGTCGGCCAGCCGGTGCTTGACCGCCTGGAACGAGCCGACCGGCCGGCCGAACTGGTGCCGCGTCCGGACGTAGTCGACGGTCATGTCCAGGCAGGACTGCGCGAGGCCGACCTGCTCGGAGGCGAGCAGCGCCGCACCGGCGGTCAACGCGTCGTCGACCGCCGCCTCCGCCGCGGTCCCGGCGGCGACGAGCCGCCCGGGCGCCGCGGTGAGGACGACGTCGGCCAGGGCGCGGGTGGCGTCGAGCGACACCACGGGCGCCATCCGCACTCCCGGGGCGGCGGTGTCGACGGCGTACAGCCCGTCGTCGGCGGGGACCAGCAGCACGTCGCACGGCAGGGCGTCGGCCACCCCCGGCACGACGCCGGAGAGGCGGCCGTCGGTAGCCGCCGCGACGGGGTGCGGGCGGGTGCCGGGCGCGGTGGCGAAACCGACGGCGAGCACCGCCGCGCAGTCACCGGTGGCGACGCGGCCGAGCAGTTCGCTCCCGCAGGACAGCAGCGCCCGGGTTGCCACGGCGGCGCCCAGGTACGGCACCGGGGCGACCGCCCGGCCCAGTTCCTCCAGCACCACCGCCACCTCGCGGAAGCCGGCGCCCGCACCGCCGCACGACTCCGGCACCGCCAGTCCGGCGACCCCGAGCTGGCCGGCCAGCCGGGCCCACAGCCCCCGGTCGTACGGCTCGTCGCCGCCGATCCTCGCCAGCACGCGCTGCCCGGGAGCGTGTGCCGCGAGCAGGGCCCGGACGCTGTCGCGCAGCGCCTCCTCGTCGGGGCTGTAGAGCAGGTCGCTCACCGGTCCACCCGGGGTTCGCGGGGCAGACCGAGCACCCGCTCGGCGACGATCGTGCGCAGGATCTCCGACGTGCCGCCCTCGATGGAGTTGCCGCGGGCGCGCAGGTAGCGGTAGGTGGCGGTGCGGCCGAGCAGGTTCGGCTCCTCGGGGCGGCGCAGCGTCCAGTCGTCGTACCGCAGGCCCTGTGCGCCGAGGAACTCCACCTCCAGCCCGCTGATCCACTGGGCCAGCTCGGCGAAGGAGAGCTTCACCGCCGAGCCCTCGGGCCCGGGCTCACCGGCGGCGACCTGCTGGCGCAGCCGCAACGCGGTCAGCCGGGCGGCCTCGGCGCGTACCCACGCCCGCAGCACCTCCTCGTGCAGCCCGGGCGTACGCAGCTCGGGCTGCTCGCGCCAGGCGCGGGCCAGCAGGCCGATCATCCCGCCCTCGCGCGGCAGCGGCAGGCCGCCGATGGCAACCCGTTCGTTCATCAGGGTGGTCCGCGCGACGCGCCAGCCGTCCCCGACGGCGCCGACCCGGTGCGCGTCCGGCACCCGCACCCCGGTGAGGAAGACCTCGTTGAACTCGGCCTCGCCGGTGAGTTGGCGCAGCGGGCGCACCTCGACACCGGGTGCGGTCATGTCGCAGACGAAGTACGTGATCCCCTCGTGCTTGGGGACGCCCGGGTCGGTGCGGGCCAGCAGGATCGCCCAGCGTGCCCGGTGGGCCAGTGAGGTCCACACCTTTTGGCCGTCGACCACCCAGTGGTCGCCGTGGCGCACCGCCCGGGTGGCGAGGCCGGCCAGGTCGGAGCCGGCGCCCGGCTCGCTGAACAGCTGGCACCAGACCTCCTCCCCGGTCCACAGGGGTCGCAGCCAGCGCTGCCGCTGCTCGTCCGTGCCGTGCCGGAGCAGGGTCGGCGCGGCCATGCCGAGACCGATGCTGTTGCGCCGGGGCCGGTTGTCCGGCGCTCCGGCCCGCTCGAACGCCTCGTCCACGACCGGCTGTAGGTGCCGCGGCGCGCCGAGCCCGCCGAGCCCGGCCGGGAAGTGCACCCAGGCCAGTCCGGCGTCGAAGCGGGCACGCAGGAACCGGGTCCGGTCGTCGGCCGGGTCGTTGGCGCGCAGGAAACCGGCGACCCGGGCCCGCAGTCGCTCCGGGGTGTGCTCGGGCACCGCCACCTCCCACGAGGGATAATTGCACTGGCACTGCAATATAGCGCCGCCGCCGGCGGCAACGGAAGGGCCCGGCGGCGGACAGGTGCCGGGG
>JAEYGD010000162.1 GCA_023402505.1 Actinomycetes bacterium | reverse complement strand
ACGTCGACATCCGCGAGGACGACGTGTCGATGGGGCACGAGGCGACCGTCTCCAAGGTCAGCGAGGACCAGCTCTTCTACCTGATGAGCCGGGGCCTGAGCGAGGACGAGGCGATGGCGATGATCGTTCGCGGCTTCATCGAGCCGATCGCCAAGGAGCTCCCGATGGAGTACGCGCTGGAGCTCAACCGCCTGATCGAGCTGCAGATGGAGGGCGCGGTCGGCTGACGCCGCCCACGTCACGGCGGGCCGCGCCCGGCCCGGCCCGCCGTCCGGTTCAACTGACACGTCGTCGCAGAACAGCAAGGAAGAGATGACTACCCAGGCTTCCGCGCCGCCCACCACCAAGTCCCAGGCGCTCCGCTCGTACGACGTCGCCGACTTCCCGGCCCTCACCGGCCTGGAGGAGGAGTGGCGCTTCACCCCGCTCAAGCGCCTGCGCGGCCTGACCGGCGACCTGTCCGGCGGGACGCGGGGGGCGACCGTCCGGCACGAGCACGGCGACCTGCCGGCCGGCGTCACCGTCGAGCGGGTCACCAAGGACGACCCCCGGGTCGGCAGCGTGCTCACCCCGGTCGACCGGGTCAGCGCGCTCGCGTACGGCGGCGCGGCGGAGGCGCTGCTGGTGCGGGTCGCCGGCGAGGCCGTGGTCGGCGAGCCGGTGACCGTGCGGGTGGTCGGGCAGGGCGCGGACGGCCTGGCGTTCGGGCACACCTTCGTGGAGGTGGGCCGGTTCGCCGAGGCGACGCTGGTGCTGGAGCACGTCGGGTCGGCGACGCTCGCCGACAACGTCGAGGTCTCGGTGGCCGACGGCGCGAAGCTCACCCTGGTCACCGTCGCCGACTGGGCCGACGACGCCGTGCAGGCGCAGCACCTGAAGGTCCGGCTGGGCCGGGACGCGCGGATCCTGCACGTCCAGGTCAGCCTCGGTGGCGACCTGGTCCGGCAGTACACGACCGTGGAGTACACCGAGCGCGGTGGCGAGGCCGAGCTGTACGGCGTCTACTTCGCCGACTCGGGGCAGCACCTGGAGCACCGGCAGCTGGTCGACCACTCGGTGCCGGACTGCCGCAGCTACGTGGGTTACCGGGGCGCCCTGCAGGGCGAGAGCGCCCGCACGGTGTGGGTCGGTGACGTGCTGATCCGTGCCGAGGCGACCGGCACCGACACGTACGAGATCAACCGGAACCTGCTGCTCACCGACGGCGCGCGGGCTGACTCCGTACCCAACCTGGAGATCGAGACCGGCGAGATCGCCGGCGCCGGCCACGCGAGCGCGACCGGCCGCTTCGACGACGAGCAGCTGTTCTACCTGATGGCCCGGGGTATCCCGGAGGCCGAGGCGCGCCGCCTGGTGGTGCGCGGTTTCTTCGCCGAGCTGATCAACAAGATCCCGGTCGAGGGGCTGCGTGAGCGGCTGGGGGAGGCCATCGAGGCCCGGCTGACGAAGGCCGGCGCCTGATGATCCGCATCTGCTCCACCGAGGACGTGCCGAAGGGCACCGCGATCAGCGCGGACGTCGACGGCACGCAGGTGGCGGTCGTGCACGGGGAGGACGGGGTGTTCTACGCCGTCCACGACGAGTGCTCGCACGCCGCCGTCCCTCTCTCCGAGGGCGAGGTCGAGGGCTGCACGCTGGAGTGCTGGCTGCACGGTTCCCGATTCGACCTGCGCACCGGTGAGCCGACCGGACTGCCCGCCACCGAACCCGTACCCGTCTACCCCGTCGAGATCCGCGACGGCGACATCTACCTTCCCGTGGGCGACGACGGCCGCCCGATGCCGAGCAATGGAGTGACCCGATAATGAGCACCCTTGAGATCCGTGACCTGCAGGTGTCGGTCAAGCTGCCCGAGGGTGAGCTCAAGCCGATCCTGCACGGTGTCGACCTGACCGTGCGCTCGGGGGAGACCCACGCCATCATGGGCCCGAACGGCTCGGGCAAGTCCACCCTGGCGTACTCGATCGCCGGCCACCCCAAGTACGAGATCACCGGCGGTTCGGTGACCCTCGACGGCGAGGACGTCCTCGAGATGTCCGTCGACGAGCGGGCCCGCGCCGGTCTCTTCCTGGCCATGCAGTACCCGGTCGAGGTGCCCGGCGTGTCGGTGGCGAACTTCCTGCGCACGGCCAAGACCGCCATCGACGGCGAGGCGCCGAAGCTGCGTACCTGGGGCGGCGAGCTGCGCGGGGCCATGGAGCGCCTGCAGATGGACCCGGCGTTCGCCCAGCGCAACGTCAACGAGGGCTTCTCCGGCGGTGAGAAGAAGCGGCACGAGATCGTGCAGCTGGAGCTGCTCAAGCCGAAGATGGCGATCCTCGACGAGACCGACTCCGGCCTGGACGTCGACGCGCTGCGCGTGGTCAGCCAGGGCGTCAACCGGGTCCGCGACACCGGTGACACCGGCCTGCTGCTGATCACCCACTACACGCGGATCCTGCGCTACATCAAGCCGGACCAGGTGCACGTCTTCGTCGCCGGCCGCATCGTCGAGGAGGGCGGCCCGGAGCTGGCCGACAAGCTCGAGGAAGAGGGCTACGAGCGGTACGTCGCCGGGGCCGGTTCGGCGCGGGCCTGACCTCCAGGAAAGGCCGGTCGACGATGACGACCATCGCGATCCCACCGGGCATGCCGCAGTACGGCGACGTGCCGGGCTACGACGTGGCTGCCGTGCGGGCCGACTTCCCGATCCTCGGACGGGAGGTCAACGGGCACCCGCTGGTCTACCTCGACAGCGCCAACACGTCGCACAAGCCGCGGCAGGTGCTCGACGTGCTCCGGGAGCACTACGAACGGCACAACGCCAACGTCTCGCGCTCGGTGCACACCCTGGGCACCGAGGCCACCGAGGCGTACGAGGCGGCGCGGGCCAAGGTCGCGGCGTTCATCAACGCTCCGGCCGCGGACGAGGTGGTGTTCACCAAGAACTCCACCGAGGCGATCAACATCGTGGCGTACGCCTTCTCGAACGCCTCGGCGCGGCCGGACGCCGACCCCCGGTTCACCCTGGGCCCGGGCGACGAGGTGGTGATCTCCGAGATGGAGCACCACTCGAACATCGTCCCGTGGCAGCTGCTCTGTGAGCGCACCGGCGCGACCCTGCGCTGGTTCCCGGTCACCGACTCCGGCCGGCTCGACGAGTCGGGCCTGGAGGACCTGGTCACCGAGCGGACGAAGATCGTCTCGCTGGTGCACATGTCCAACATCCTCGGCACGGTCAACGCGACGTCGCGGATCACCGCGCGGGTCCGCGAGGTGGGCGCGCTGCTGCTGCTGGACTGCTCGCAGTCGGTGCCGCACATGCCGATGGACGTGGTCGACTACGACGCGGACTTCATCGTCTTCACCGGTCACAAGATGTGCGGCCCGACCGGCGTCGGCGTGCTGTGGGGCCGGGCCAAGCTGCTGGCGGCCATGCCGCCGGTGTTCGGCGGCGGGTCGATGATCGAGACGGTGGCGATGTCGGGGTCGACGTTCGCGGCGCCTCCGGCCCGGTTCGAGGCGGGCACCCCGCCGATCGCCGAGGCGGTGGCGCTCGGCGCGGCGGTGGACTACCTGTCCGGCATCGGCATGCGGGCGATCCAGTGGCACGAGAAGCAGTTGACCGCGTACGCGCTGGACGCCCTGTCGACCGTGCGGGGGCTGCGGGTCTTCGGCCCGACCGTGCCGGTGGGGCGCGGCGGCACCATCTCGTTCGCCCTGGCTGACATCCACCCGCACGACGTCGGTCAGGTGCTGGACGCGCTCGGCGTGCAGGTGCGGGTCGGCCACCACTGCGCCCGCCCGGTCTGCACCCGGTTCGGGGTGCCGGCGACGACCCGCGCGTCGTTCTACCTCTACACGACGACGGAGGAGATCGACGCGCTGGTGGCGGGCCTGGAGCAGGTGCGGACGGTGTTCCGGTGAGCCGAGCGACGCCCGGCGAATCGACAGGAGTTCAGCCTGATGCAGCTTGATTCGCTTTACCAGGAGATCATCCTGGACCACTACAAGCACCCGCACGGGCGGGGCCTGCGGGACGCGGACGACCCGGCGACCACCGTCGCCGAGGCGCACCACGTCAACCCGACCTGCGGTGACGAGGTCACCGTCCGGGTGGCCACCGACGGCCGGGTGCTGCACGACGTCTCGTACGAGGGGATGGGCTGCTCGATCAGCCAGGCCTCGGCGAGCGTGCTGCACGAGCTGCTCACCGGCCGTGGGGCCGGCGAGGCGTTCTCGGTGCACGAGGCGTTCGTGGAGTTGATGTCCGGCCGTGGTCAGGTCACGCCGGACGAGGACGTACTCGGCGACGGGGTCGCGTTCGCGGGCGTCGCCCGCTACCCCGCCCGGGTGAAGTGCGCGTTGCTGCCGTGGATGGCGTTCAAGGATGCCGCGGCACGCGCCGGCGTGGGCGTCAGCCCGACGGAGGTGAAGGCATGAGCGAGAA
The DNA here is from genome assembly GCA_023402505.1 of Actinomycetes bacterium. Lineage (GTDB taxonomy): Bacteria > Actinomycetota > Actinomycetes > Mycobacteriales > Micromonosporaceae > Micromonospora. Next base: position 10,299 of record JAEYGD010000162.1, on the reverse strand, counting down.
CACTGCCACCGAGGCGACCGGCGCCGTGGCTGCGGGAGGTGCCGCCGAGGGCGGCACGACGCCAGCGGGTGCGGCGCCGGCGGGCAAGGCCGCCGTCGCCGACATCGAGGAGGCGATGAAGGACGTCGTCGACCCAGAGCTGGGCATCAACGTGGTCGACCTGGGCCTGGTGTACGGGGTGCACGTCGACGACGAGAACGTCGCCACCCTGGACATGACCCTCACGTCGGCGGCCTGCCCGCTGACCGACGTGATCGAGGACCAGGCCCGGCAGGCGCTGACCACCGGGCCGGGCGGCGGCCTGGTCGACGACATCCGGATCAACTGGGTGTGGCTGCCGCCGTGGGGTCCGGACAAGATCACCGACGAGGGCCGCGACCAGCTCCGCTCCCTGGGCTTCAACGTCTGACCCCCAGGCCCCCGTCTCGTCGATCATGAAGTTGACGGGGGCCGGGGAGATCGACACCGGCGCCAACTCGGTGATCGACGGAGCATCCCGGCCGTGCGGAAATCGCTGGCTGGTCGGTGGTGCAGCGGGCACGATGGCGGCGTGATCGAGGCGTACCCCCCGCAGGTTCCGGTCCGCGCAGTCGTCGCCGCGCGCCGACAGCGGACCGTGCCCGGGTCCGGCCCGCTCCGCCGCGCGTCGTCGTGACCGGGGCGTTCCTGGCCGGCCTGGTCGCCGGCTACGGCGTCGCGATCCCGGTCGGCGCGATCGCCGTGCTCATCATGGGGCTGGCCGCGCGGACCTCGTTCCGGGTGGGCGCCGCCGCCGCGCTCGGCGTGGCCACCGCCGACGGCCTCTACGCGGCGCTGGCCGCCCTCGGCGGAGCGGCGCTGGCCGCCCTGATCACGCCGGTCGCCGGTCCGCTGCGGGTGCTCGCCGCCGCCGTGCTGCTCGGGCTCGCCGTGCACACCGCCTGGCGTGCCCTGGCCGCCCGGCGTCGGCCGGCCGCCGCCACGCCGGGGCGGCGGGGCGGCCTGGAGACCCCGGCCCGGGCGTTCGCCGGTGTGCTGGCGTTGACCCTGCTGAACCCGGCGACCGTGGTCTACTTTGCCGCGCTCGTCCTGGGCCGGCGGGACGCCGCCGACCCGGACCCGGGAGCCGCGGCGGCCTTTGTGCTCGGGGCGTTCCTGGCGTCGGTGAGCTGGCAGCTGCTGATCGCCGGCGGCGGCTCGCTGATCGGCCGCGTGCTCACCAGCGAGCGCGGCCGGTTGCTCACCGCGCTGCTCTCCAGCGCCATCATCGCCGGCCTGGCCGCCGTCACCGTCGTCGGTGGATGACCGGCGCCGGACCCGACCGCGGCTCATCCGCCTGCCCGACCGTACGGCACGGGCCGGCGCGTCGTGCGGCGGCGACGGCCCGTGCCGTACGGTCGGGGTCATGTCCAGCCGACCCGCCGCCGGGGGCGGCCGGTGGGTCGAGGTCGACCCGGCCCGCGTCACCCGCTGGGTCGCCGGCTTCGCCGACCGGCACGGCCCGCCCATCACCACCGCCCGCGAGTACGGCCTGTTGCTGGCCGCCCCGGACGGCGCGACGGCCGAACTGCGCACCCCGCCGGGTGCCCCCGCCGCCGCGGACCTGCCGGATTTCGTGGCCGCCGCGACCGTGGAGCGCCGGATCGGGCTGCTGCTGGCCCGTAAGGGCGCGGTGGCGGTCGGCGTCGCGCAGGGCGAGCGGCTGCCGGTGCACAAGGTGGACACCCGCTACGTGCAGGGCCGTACCGCCGCCGGCGGGTGGTCCCAGCAGCGGTTCGCGCGGCGCCGCGACAACCAGGCGAAGGCGGCCACGGCGGACGCCGTCGAGCTGGCCGTACGCCTGCTGCTGCCGGAGGTACCCGCGCTGGCCGCCCTGGTCTGCGGCGGCGACCGGCGGGCGGTCGACGCGGTGCTCGCCGACCGCCGGCTCGCCCCGCTCGCCGCGCTGCGCGCGGAGCGCCTGCTCGACGTGCCCGAACCACGGCACGCGGTGCTGGCGGCGGCGGTCACCGCGGCCCGGGCCGTGCACGTCCTCGTCCGCGACCCGGCATGAGGAGGGTCCCCCGGGCGACGGCTGGCGTCGCCGAGGGGACCCCTCCGAGCGGAGCGGCTACACCGCCCCGTTGAACGTGTCGCAGGACTTCGGGTCGCCGCTGTCGTAGCCGCGGGTGAACCATTCGCGGCGCTGCTGGGACGAACCGTGGGTGAACTCGTCCGGGTTCACCGGCCGGTTGGCGCGCTCGGAGATGGCGTCGTCGCCGATCTTCTCGGCGGTGTCGATCGCCTGGGCGATGTCCTGCTCGCTGATGCTCTTGAAGATCTTCTGGCCGCTGTCGTCGGCGGTGCCGGTGGCGTTGCGCGCCCACGCGCCCGCGTAGCAGTCGGCCTGCAGCTCCAGCCGCACCGACAGCGCGTTCGCGCCGTCCGGGTCACGCTGCTGCTGGCGGCGTACCTGCTCGTTGGTGCCGAGCAGGTTCTGCACGTGGTGGCCGTACTCGTGGGCCAGCACGTACGGCTGGGCGAACTCGCCCTCGGCGCCGAGCTGCCGGGCCAGCACCTGGTAGAAGCTCAGGTCGATGTACACCTGGGAGTCGGCCGGGCAGTAGAACGGGCCCACCCCGGAGTCGGCCTGGCCGCAGGCGGTGCTGACCGCCTGGCTGAACAGGACCGTGTCGGTGGCCCGGTACTGCTCGCCGAAGGCCTGCGGCAGCGCGGTGCGCCAGTAGGCCTGGATCGAGTTCACGTACAGCGCGTTGCGGCAGTCCAGCTGCTGGAGCGCGTCGTCGGCGGAGCACTTCTGCTCCAGTGCGGTGTTGTCGCCCTGCTCGCCGCCGCCGCCGTTGGTGGCCGCGTTGAGGCCGAAGCCGCCGCCGACGAGGGCGACCAGCACGGCGATGATGATGCCGACGATGGCGCCGCGTCCGCCGCCGATGGGGATGGGGATCCCGCCGATGCCACCTCCGCCGCCGGACCCTCGCCGGTCGTCCACCTGGCTGGTGTCGATCCGCGCGTTCTCGTTCAGCTCCATGTCTACCCCGATCACCGTCTGAATCCGTTTGTGGTTGCGGTACCGGACCGGGTCCGGACGTCCAGTTCGGTACCCGATGATCTTGGGCGGTAATCCGTGGGGCGAGCCGGGCGGCGCCCGGTACACTTGCCGCGTGCTGCTCTGCGAAGGCTGAACCGCCCCGCGCCGACGGTCCTCCGGCCCGCCGGCGCTCTCGCGTGCCCTGAGTCAGCCCTTCCAGACCTCGAGAGCGAGTCCTCCGACATGATCACTGCCACCGGCCTGGAGCTCCGCGCCGGCGCCCGGATCCTGCTGTCCGACACCACGCTTCGGGTGCAGCCCGGCGACCGCATCGGCCTGGTCGGCCGCAACGGCGCCGGCAAGACCACCACCCTGAAGGTCCTCGCGGGCGAGGGCCAGCCGTACGCCGGCCAGATCGACCGGCGCAGCAACATCGGCTACCTCCCGCAGGACCCGCGTACCGGCGACCTCGACGTGACCGGGCGGGACCGGGTGCTCTCCGCCCGCGGCCTCGACGTGCTGATGACCCGGATGAAGGAGCTGGAGACGCAGCTCGCCGAGGGGCCCGACGACAAGCTGGTCCGCCGCTACGGCGCGCTGGAGGACCAGTTCGCCTCCCTGGGCGGGTACGCCGCCGAGGCCGAGGCGGCCCGCATCTGCGCCAACCTCGGCCTGCCCGACCGCGCCCTGGCGCAGACCATCGGCACCCTCTCCGGCGGCCAGCGCCGCCGGATCGAGCTGGCCCGGATCCTGTTCCGCGACGCGGGCGACAACGGAGGCGGCATCCTCCTGCTCGACGAGCCCACCAACCACCTGGACGCCGACTCGATCACCTGGCTGCGCGGGTTCCTCGCCAACCACAAGGGCGGCCTGATCGTCATTTCCCACGACGCCTCGCTGCTGGAGGCCGTGGTCAACAAGGTCTGGTTCCTCGACGCGACCCGGTCCGTGGTGGACGTCTACAACCTCGGCTGGAAGGCGTACCTGGAGGCGCGGGAGACCGACGAGCGGCGCCGCCGCCGCGAGCGGGCCAACGCCGAGAAGAAGGCCGGGGCGCTGATGGCCCAGGCCGACAAGATGCGGGCCAAGGCCACCAAGACGGTCGCCGCGCAGAACATGGCCCGCCGGGCCGAGCGGCTGCTGTCCGGTTTGGACGAGGTACGCGTCGCCGACAAGGTGGCGAAGGTCCGCTTCCCGACCCCGACGCCGTGCGGGAAGACCCCGCTGACCGCGGCCGGGCTGTCGAAGTCGTACGGGTCGCTGGAGATCTTCACCGACGTGGACGTGGCCGTGGACCGCGGCTCCCGGGTGGCGATCCTCGGGCTCAACGGCGCGGGCAAGACGACGCTGCTGCGGATCCTCGGCGGCCTGCTGGAGCCGGACACCGGCGAGGTGCGGCCGGGCCACGGGTTGCGGCTGGGCTACTACGCGCAGGAGCACGAGACGCTCGACGTCGAGCGGACCATCCTCGAGCACATGCGCAGCGCGGCCCCGGAGCAGAGCGACACGGACCTGCGTAAGATCCTCGGCGCGTTCCTGTTCTCCGGCGAGGACGTGGACAAGCCGGCCGGCGTGCTCTCCGGCGGGGAGAAGACCCGGCTGGCGCTGGCCACCCTGGTCTGCTCCGGCGCGAACGTGCTGCTGCTGGACGTGCCGACGAACAACCTCGACCCGGTCAGCCGCGAGCAGGTGCTGGACGCCATCGCCCGCTATCCGGGGGCGATCGTGCTGGTGACGCACGATCCCGGTGCGGTTACCGCGCTCAAGCCGGACCGGGCGATCCTGCTGCCCGACGGCGACGAGGACGCCTGGAGCGACGACCTCCTGGAACTGGTCGAACTGGCCTGACGGGGCCGGTTCAGGTGGTCAGGTCGAGCAGGTGGCCGACGACACCGGAGGTGACCAGGATGACCACTCCGATCGCGACGAAGACCGCCGGGACCAGCCAGTGGCCGGCGCGCCGCACCAGCCCGGTCACCCGGGGGTGGCCGCCGAGCCACGCGCCGGCGGCGCACCACACGGCGATGAGCACCGCGAAGACCACCAGGAAGACCGCGCTGTCGGCGGGGCCCAACGCCCGGAACACCGGCACGTAGACCGCCACGTTGTCGGCACCGTTGGCGATCGTCACGCCGGCCACGCCGAGCGTTCCGGTCACGACGGTGGGTGCCTCGTCGTCGTCCCGGTCGAGCAGCGCCCGCACGCCCAGCGCGACCGGCAGCAGCCCGAGCAGACCGGTCCATGGGTCGGGCACGATCAGCAGGCCGGCCGCCACCACCGCGCTGACCAGGGCGAGCACCCCGATACCGAGATACTGCCCGGCGACGATCTGCCGGGGGCGGGGCCGCCCGCCGGTGCGGGCGGCGACGAAGAGCAGCGTCAGGATGACGATGTCGTCGATGTCGGTGGCGGCGAACACCACCGCCGCGCCCGCCGCCGTGCCGAGAAGACCGATCACGCCAGGAGGGTACGTCGGCCGGCGCCCGCCGCGGTGGTGCGGAACGGGTGGCCGGCGGGGGGCGGGTCACCCTATCGGGAAGCCGACATCGCGCAGCGTGTCGGTTGGCGAATAGTTGATATCTGGCGCATGATCGTTCGAGGCGGTCTAATAGGTGGGACCGTATCCGAACCGCACAGTCTGGGACGTGAGGACACAGCATGGCAGCCACCGGCACAGCCACCAGCACTGAGAAGGGTCGCCGGATCGTCGGAGCCGAGCGCCAGACGCTCGCCAAGGACCTGGTAAAGCGGTACACCGGGGGAGAGAGCATCCGCGCCCTCGCGGCCTCGACCGGCCGTTCCTACGGGTTCATCCACCGGGTGCTCACCGAGTCCGGGGTGCAGCTGCGACAGCGCGGCGGCGCCCGGCGCCGCAAGAAGGCGTGACCCGCCCCGAAGTGTCGTCCATCAGCGCCGTTCCTCGGGTCGCCCGGTGACCGCCGAGGCGACCGGGGTCCGGCTGGAATGCGACGGGCCGATCGCGACAGTGACGTTGTGTCGGCCCGACGTGCTCAACGCCCAGACCCCGGCGATGTGGAGCGCGATGAGCGACTTCTCCCGGGATCTGCCCGGCGACGTGCGCGTCGTGGTGGTCCGCGGGGAGGGAAGGGCGTTCTCCGCCGGCCTCGATCTGTCGGTGGCCGGCGCCTCCGGGTCGGGCACCTTCGCTGAGCTGGCGGCCCTGCCCGAGCAGGAGGCCGCGGACCGCATCGCCGAGCTGCAGGCCGCGTTCACGTGGCTGCACCGCCCCGACCTGATCTCGATCGCCGCCGTGCAGGGGCACGCGATCGGTGCCGGTTTCCAGCTGGCGCTCGCGTGTGACCTGCGGGTTCTCGCCGAGGACGCCCGGCTCTCCATGGCCGAGGTGACGCTCGGCCTCGTCCCGGATCTCGCCGGCACCAAGCGCCTGGTCGAGCTGGTGGGCTACGCGCGGGCCCTGGAGATCTGCGCCACCGGGCGGCGGATGGACGCCGCCGAGGCGGACCGGGTCGGCCTGGCCACCCTGGTCGTGCCCACCGCCGACCTGGACGGCGCGGTCCGCGACCTGACCGCCGGGCTGCTCGCCAACAACCGGGACGCGGTGGTGGAGATCAAGGCGTTGCTCGCCGGCGCCGCCGGCCGCAGCCATGCCGAGCAGCAGCGGGCGGAGCGGGAGGCGCAGGTTCGCCGGGTGCGGGACCTCGCCGGGCGCGGAGAATAGTAAGGACCGATCGGGAAGATCCGGGTTACGTCCGGGGTTGTCACAGTCGTCGGGAGAATTGACTCGGACGGTGCGGTCGGCCCGACGTCCCGGAGGTGAGCGTGTCCAATCCGATGTCCGGCGGCGGCATGGGCGGGTGGAGCATGCTCCGGTCGATGCGCAGCCGCGACGAGATCTCCAGCCACCGGCTGCAGCGCGGTGTCGCGCGCCGGATCGTCGCCTTCGCGCGGCCCTACCGGCGGGACATCGTCGTCTTCCTGGTGACCGTGGTGCTGGCGGCCGTCATCGGCGTCGCCACGCCGGTGCTCGCCGGTGACGTCATCGACGGGATCACCCGCGGCGGCCCCGACGCCGGTGACCTGGTGGTGCGACTGGCGCTGGTCATCGCGGCGCTGGCGGTGGCCGACGCGCTGCTCTCGCTGGCCCAGCGGTGGTATTCGGCCCGCATCGGCGAGGGCATCATCCTCGACCTGCGCACCCGGGTCTACGACCACGTCCAGCGGATGCCGCTGCAGTTCTTCACCCGTACGCAGACCGGCGCGCTGGTCAGCCGGCTCAACAACGACGTGCTCGGCGCCCAGCGGGCGTTCACCTCCACGCTCTCCGGCGTGGTCAGCAACGTCATCCAGTTGGTGCTCACCGCCGCCGTGATGTTCACCCTGTCGTGGCAGATCACCGCGCTGTCGCTGGTCCTGCTGCCGGTGTTCATCATCCCGGCCCGCCGCGTCGGCCGGCGGCTCGCCGAGATCACCCGCGAGTCCTACAACCTCGACGCCAAGATGAACGCGACGATGACCGAGCGGTTCGGCGTCTCGGGCGCCCTGCTGGTCAAGCTCTTCGGCCAGCCCGACGAGGAGGCACGCCGGTTCTCCGGGCGGGCCGAGCGGGTGCGCGACATCGGCATCCAGTCCGCGATGTACTCGCGGACGTTCTTCGTCGCCATGCTGCTGGTGGCCTCGCTCGCGCAGGCGCTCACCTACGGGCTCGGTGGGTGGCTCGCGGTCACCGGCAGCGTCAGCGCCGGCACGGTCGTGACGCTCGCGCTGCTGCTCACCCGGCTCTACGGCCCGCTGACCGCGCTGTCCAACGTCCGGGTCGACGTGATGAGCGCGCTGGTCTCCTTCGACCGGGTCTTCGAGGTGCTCGACCTCCAGCCGGGCATCACCGAGAAGCCGGACGCGGTGCCGGTGCCCCGGGGCGCCGGGCGGGTCGAGTTCCGGGACGTGCGCTTCCGCTACCCCAGTGCCGCCGACATCTCGCTCGCCTCCCTGGAGGAGGTCGCCACCCTCGACCGCACGGTCAGCGAGCCGGTGCTGCGGGGCGTGTCGTTCAGCGTCGAGCCCGGGCAGATGGTCGCCCTGGTGGGCCCGTCCGGCGCGGGCAAGTCGACGCTGTCCATGCTGATCTCCCGCATCTACGACGTGACCGACGGCCAGGTGCTGGTCGGCGGCGTCGACGTCCGCGACGCGACGCTCGACTCGCTGCGCGACGAGATCGGTGTGGTCACGCAGGATTCGCACCTGTTCCACGAGACCATCGCGGAGAACCTGCGCTACGCCAAGCCGGGCGCCACCGACGACGAGCTGTGGGCCGCCCTGGCCGGTGCCCAGGTCGCGGACCTGGTGCGTGCCCTTCCGGACGGCCTCGACACGGTCGTCGGTGAGCGCGGCTACCGCTTCTCCGGTGGGGAGAAGCAACGCATCGCGATCGCGCGCCTCCTGCTGAAGGCGCCGTCGATCGTCATCCTCGACGAGGCCACCGCGCACCTCGACTCGGAGAGCGAGGCGGCGGTGCAGCGGGCGTTGGCGGTGGCGCTGACCGGGCGTACCGCGCTGGTCATCGCGCACCGGCTGTCCACCGTCCGGGACGCCGACCAGATCCTGGTCCTCGACGAGGGGCGGATCGTGGAGCGGGGCCGCCACGAGGAACTGGTCGCCGTCGGCGGGCTCTACGCCGAGCTCTACCGCACGCAGTTCGCCGTCGCCGACTCGCCCGCGCCCTACCAGGACGCGACCGGACCGGAGCCGGTGGCGGTGCCGATGCGCCCGTACCTCGCCGACGAGGCACTGCCCCCGGCCGCCGCCAACTAGCTAGCCCCCGGTGACGGCGGCCCGCAGCTCGCCGAACGCCGCGCCGAGCGAGGCCGGGGTGAAGTGCGCGTTCAGCCCGCTGGGGTTGGGCAGCACCCAGAGCCGCGCGCCGGCGAGCGCCTCCGGCTGCGGGCCGAAGCCGGCCTTCGGCCGGGCGAACCCGATCCGGTACGCGGTCACCCCGACCACCGCCACCCACCGTGGCCGGTACCTGGTGACCTTGCCGGCCAGGACGTCCGCGCCGGCGACGAGTTCGGCGGCGGTCAGCTCGTCGGCCCGGGCGCTGGCCCGCGCCACCATGTTGGTGACGCCGAGCCCGTAGCCGGGCAGCTCGTCCTGCTCGCTGGGGTGCAGCTGGCGGGGTGTGAAGCCACCCCGGTGCAGCGCCGGCCAGAACCGGTTCCCGGGCCGGGCGAAGTGCCAGCCGGTCGCGGCGGACCACAGGCCGGGGTTGATCCCGACGAACAGCACGTCCAGACCCGGTGCGATGACGTCGGGCAGCGTACGGTCGCCCGCCGCCGCCAGCTCCTCCCGGGTCGGACGCCGTTGACCTGGTCCGGTCATCACAGGCCCCGCAGCGCGCCGCCGTCCACCGGCAGGGTGATCCCGGTCAGGTAACCGGCGGCGGGGGAGAGCACGAACGCGGCCACCCGCCCGAACTCCGCCGGCTCGCCCAGCCGGCGCAGCGGGATCGCCGCCTCGGCCTCGGCCCGGGCCCGCTCGGCGTCACCGCTCGCGGCGAGCAGCTGCGCGTTCCGGTCGGTCAGGATCCGTCCGGGCAGCAGCCCCACCACCCGTACGCCCCGGGGCCCGTACTCGTCGGCGACGTCCTTGGCGACCCCGGCCAGTCCGGGTCGCAGCCCGTTGGAGATGCCCAGGCCGGCCAGCGGCGCCCGGGCGGAGGTCGACAGGACCAGCCCGATCGCCCCGCCGCCGGTCAGCGCGGCGGCGACGGTCCGCACGTGGCGGACGGTGCCGAGGAACACCGTCTCGAAGGACCGCCGCCACTGCTCGTCGGTCACGGCGGCCGCGCTGCCCGGCGGCGGACCTCCCACCGAGACCAGCGCGCCGTCGAGCCGCCCGAAGGTGTCGCGGGCGGTCGCCACCAGCCGCTCGGGCGTCTCGGGATCGGACAGGTCGGCGGGCACCCCGACGGCGTGCGCCGGGCCGCCGAGGCGCCGGACGGCCGCCGCCACGGCATCGGGGTCGCGGGCGGACAGAACCACCCGGGCGCCGTCGGCGACGAGGCATTCGGCGGTGGCGTACCCGAGCCCGCGGGAGGCTCCGGTCAGGACGTACACGCGGTCGGTCAGTCCCAGGTCCATGCCGCTGATCCTGCCGCACCGGCCGGGACGGGGCACGCGGGCGGGGTACCCCGTGCTCCGGGGGCGCGCGGCGACACGTCCGGGGACGGCGGTGGTCAGCGGTGGGCGGGGCGCAGCAGGCGTACCCGACCGGCGAGCTGGACCGCGACGGCGCCGCCGGCCCGCCCCCACGCCGGC
>JAEYGD010000150.1 GCA_023402505.1 Actinomycetes bacterium | reverse complement strand
GGTGGCGACCGTGCCGGCCGGGGTGGCGGCGTCGCCGGCCGCGCCCGACGGTCCGGGGCCGGCCGGACGGTGGTGGCGGCGCAGGCGCTCCGCGCAGACCGCGCCGAGCACGGTCGAGGTGGCGGCGATCCAGGTGGCCCAGATCAGGCTGGCCGTCCAGGCCGCCGCGGCGGCCTCCCCGTCCGGCGGCGGAGCCCAGTTGATGATGCCCAGCCCGTAGCCGAAGCCCAGTTGAGCGGCGCCCACCCCGGCGGCGACGCCGAGCGCGGTCGTGATCGATCCTCCCCAGCCCCGTCTCGCCATGCCGGGGAGCGTAACGTCCCGTGGTCGGCGCGGCGAGTGGTGAGCGCGGACCGTCACGCAGCGCGGTTGGGATCGGCGGGTACGGTCGCCGGTGACGGAGGCGGTGGACGATGACGGACGGGAACACGGGGCGCGGCACGGGGCCGGACCGGTTGACCCTGGTGCTCGGTGGCGGGCTGGCGACCGTGCTGCTCGCGGCGGTCGGTGCGACGGCCGGTTGGGCCCTGGCCGGTTCGGACGACGGCCGCGCGGACCCGGTGGCCAGCGGCAGTCCCTCACCGAGCCCGCGGGCGGTGACCTCCGGTCCGGTGCGACCGACCACGGCATCGGCCACGCCGTCCCGCCCGTCCCCCACCGGGCCCGTCGTGCCGGACCTGGTCGGTGAGGACTTCGAGGACGCGCAGGAGGAGTTGGAGAAGCTCGGCCTGCGCTGGCGCCTGGTCTTCGGCCGCGGCACCGGACGCGAGGTGGAGCGCACCTATCCGCCCGCGGGCGTCCGGGTGAGCTCGGGCCGGTTGATCGCGCTGTACGTGACCGGCCCGCCCCCGCCGGTGAAGGTGCCGGACGTGACGGGTGACGCCTGCGCGAAGGCCGCCGAGGAACTCGTCGAGGAGGGCTTCCGGGTCGTCTACACACTGCGCCGTGACGGTTCCGTGCTCAAGCAGGAGCCGATCGGCGGCAGCCGGGCCCCCATGGGTGACCCGGTCGCACTGTGGTGCGGCGACGGCAGCGGCTCGCCGTCGCCGAACCCGTGACGCGCTGATCCCGGCTGATCCCCACCGGTGCCGCTAGGTTGACGGCAGGCCGCGAGGGAGGACGTGCGATGAGCGACGACCGTCAGGAGCCACCCGCCGAGGGACCGGACGATCGCACCCGTCCGCTGCCGGGGAGCGACGACGCGGCCGGACCCGCGGACCGTACCCAGCGGCTGCCGCGCCCGGAGGACCGGCCGGCGGATCCGTCCGGCGACGAGACCCGCCCGCTGCCGGCCGACCGCACCGGGCCGCCGGACCGCACCGCGCCCCTGGACCGCACCGCGCCCCTCCCACCGGCCGGCGGGCCGGCGCCGTGGTCGGGCCGTGCGGGGGTGCCGCCGCCACGGCAGTCGGAGTACCGGGAGACCGAGTGGTATCCCGAGGAACAGGGCGGGCGGCGCTGGTGGTCGCCGATCGTCTGGGGAGTGGTCGTCCTGCTGCTGCTCGGAGCGCTCGGTGTCGGCCTCTGGCTGGCGCTGGGCGCGGATGACGACGAGCCGACCGGACCCGAGCCCTCGCCGTCCGCCTCGGTGACCCGTACGTCGCCCACGATGGGTACGCCGACGACCTCCGCCGCCCCGACGAGCGCCTCGCCCTCCCCGTCGCCCACCGAGGAGCCGGGCGAGGTACCGATGCCGCCGGTGGTCAACCTCCCGCTGTCGACGGCTCGGGCCATCCTCGACCGGGCCGGTCTGGACTACCGCATCGAGTACCGGACCTCGGACCGGCCGGCCGGAACGGTGATCGCGAGCGAGCCGGAGGCGGGCGCGCTGGTGCCCGAGGGTGAGGAGGTCACGCTGGTGGTGTCCCGTCCGGAGACGCCGCCGGACGGGCCGACGGTCACGCCGAGCGCCCAACCCACTCCCACGCCCTGAACCGGGGCGCTCACCACATCCGGCGTCTCGTGCCGACCAAGCCGAGCCCGGCCAGCGAGATCGCCAGTCCGAAGATCCCGGACCAGAACAGCGAGAGCCGGACGTCCTGGGCGGGGTGCGGGGCGGCCTGGGCACCGCCCGCACCGGCTGCGGGTGCGCCGTCGGCGGCCGGCTCCCCGGCGGGTACGTCGAGGTCCCCGTCGGCGGCGAACGGGTCCGGTCCGCTCCCGTCCCGGTACGCCGGCTCCTCCTCGACCACCGTGATCTCCGGCGCGGGGACCGGCGTGGACAGTTGGGTCGCGGAGAGGGCGGGGTCGCGTACCACGACCACGAGCGTGGTGACGGCGCCGACGAGCGCCAGGAGTCCGAAGGTGTAGGCGATGCGTGAGCTGTGCCGCCGCGCGGCGGGCTGATAGACCATGGCCATCCCAGGTTCGGGGTCCTGGACGCGCGGGGTGGAACTGCCGGGGTGGGCGTACCACCGATTCTATGGCGCTGGCACGCACCCGGGCGGCGGATCGCCGCAGGTCAGCCCACGCGGACCGGAGCCCGGTTGACCGGCCGGCGCGGTGCCCGCACGGTGTGCGGACGGTGTTGCGGCGCGGCCTGGAGCTGGTGCAGCCCGTCCCGCTGGACGAAGATCGACCGCCGGCTGACCGCGTCCCCCGATGCGTTCAACTCGTAGCCGTCGAGCCAGAGCCAACCGTCGTAGGTCGGCCAGTCGAGGACCCGGATCACGCGGAAGGTGATGGGTCGGATGAACTGGACACTCGCCGCGCGAGTCACGTGCAGTACGTCACCGGAGCGGGGAAGCACATGGGCTCCTGGGAGGGAGGGCCGGCGGAGAGAGCCGGCGGGAGCTGTCTGGGGGACGTTCTGGCGGCCTGGCCTCGGGGTCGTGCCTCGTGGAACCGGCGTTGCTGGTGGTACCGGTGGTGGTCGGGCCGTACCCGCTGGTGGCTGGGCCGCCACCCGACCAACACCCGGCTGCTCCGGGTACCGCTCCCGCCGCCGCAGCCGTCCGGCGTGCAGCGGTGGGGTCATCACCCCGGGGCAGGTCTGTCGTCGTCGTTCGGGCCACGCCCCGTCTCTCGTCCTGTGGTCGTGGGGTCGCCACGGCGGGGGAGCGGACGGAGACTGTGAGTGACCCGCGCCATACGGACAGAGTGCATCAGGGGCGTGCGAGATGCAAGTTGCACGTCGACTTTTGCCGATACGCGAGCGATTCGCACGAAGCAATGCTTGAAGCCGTTCGCGTTCGGACGGCACACTGAGGACCGGTTTCGCCCGTCGCGGCCGGTCGACGACCGGCACCAACCACCGCCGCGAACGCCCGTCCCGGCGCGCCCTCCGGACGCGGCCGGGCGGGCGGCTTGTCGAGGTGGAGGGGGACGGGCGCACCGTGACGGCGAGGAGTGAACCCGGGGTGGCACCGTGACCGAACGGCGGAGCCCGACGATCCGTCGCCGCCGGCTGGGTGCGGAGCTGCGCCGGCAGCGCGAGGCGGCGGGCATCACCATCGAGGCGGTCGCGGAGCAGTTGGAGTGCTCCGCGTCGAAGATCTCGCGGATCGAGACCGGCCACACCACCGCGACACCGCGCGACGTGCGGGACATGCTCCGGATCTACGGGGTGGTCGGCGCGGAGAGCGACGAGCTGGTGCAGATCGCCCGCGAGGCCCGGCAGAAGGGCTGGTGGCATCCGTACAGCACGGTGCTGGTCGGCGCCTACGTCGGCCTGGAGGCGGCCGCCAGCTCGATCCGGGCGTACGAGCAGCAGGTCGTGCCGGGCCTGCTGGAGACCGAGGAGTACGCGAGCGCGATGATCCGCGCCGCCCGACCCGATTTCTCGCCGGAACAGGTCGCACAACGTGTCCGTGTCCGGCTGGGTCGTCAGTCGTTGCTGACTCAGGATGATCCGGTCGATCTGTGGGTGGTGCTCGATGAGGCGGTGGTGAGCCGGCCGGTGGGCGGGGACGCGGTGATGCGTGACCAGCTCAGACGGCTGGTGGAAGTCGCCGAACTGCCGAACGTGACGTTGCAGATCCTGCCCTTCGAGGTGGGGGCGCACGCCGGCATGGACGGGACCTTCACCATCCTGAGCTTCCCCGAGCCCGGTGATCCGGATGTCGTGTACGCAGAGAACGCCACGGGTGGGCTCTTCCTGGAGAAGAGCGACGAACTACAGAAGTACAGCTTCATCTTCGATCACATCCGCGCAGCCGCCATTCGTCCCGACGAGTCCGTCGCACACATCGCGAAACTGGCAGAGGAGCCGTTGTGGAAATGGCGACCAAGAAGTTCCCCGTGGACCTGACGCGGGCCACCTGGTTCAAGAGCTCGAAGAGCGGGCCGAACTGTGACAACTGCGTGGAGGTGGCGTACGTGACGGGGGCGGTCGGCGTGCGCGACTCGAAGGACCGGTCGGGTCCGGCCCTCGTCTTCAGCCCCGGTGGGTGGCATGCCTTCGTCACCGGGGCCCGCGGCGGTGCCTTCGGCCGGGACTGACCGGCGAGCGTCGACCCCCCCGCCCGGCGAGCCGGGCGGGGGCGTCGGCCTGTCCGGGCCACCGCCGGCCCGCACGGTCCGGCACGAGCGGCATCGGCCCGTCGCCACATCGGCCCCGTCTCGTTGAACCGGTCGATACGGCGCTGGTCGACATCGCCGCACGGATCGGCAACCGAGCGAGGCAGGCGAGACGGATGACGACGATCGGGTCAGACAACCTCACCAACGGTCCGGGCAAGCCGGAGCGGTTCGGTGGCAAGTACCGCGGGGCGCGCCGGGACACCGTGCTGACCGAGGTCGTGTCGTCGGACACCGAGGTCGCCGAGCGGGAGGGGGCACCGGCGCCGGAGCAGCCCGGGCCGCTCACCCTGCCCTCGCTGGACCCCAACCCGCTGACCGAGCCCTCGTACCCGTCCGGCGGCTGGCCGGCCGAGCAGGCCGAGTCGCTGGTCGACCACCCGCTCCTGCGTGGCCTGCTGATGGAGTTGCCGCCGAAGGGCAGCGTCCCCCCGCCGGGTTGGCTGGACCGCTGGTTCGAGGCGACCCGGGCCATCCTCGAACTGCTATACGTGCAGGGCCCCGGCCGTTCCCGCTGAGGCCGGCACGGGCGGTGCGGCCCGCTCCACCAGCCGGTTGTGCCGCAGCGCGTGGCGTACCCCGATCACCGCGACACCGAGCGCGCCGACGGTGATCGCCGGGCCGGTCGCGCCGGTGGGCAGGTCGGGCGCGAACGCGCCGACGACGGCCGGCAGCACCGCCAGGCCGGTCAGCTGCGGCGGAAGCCCGACCAGCGGGTGGGCCGCGGCGGCGCGGAGGCGGTGCGGGGCGGGCGTGCGCGGTGCCGCCG
>JAEYGD010000117.1 GCA_023402505.1 Actinomycetes bacterium | reverse complement strand
CGGCGCACCGCTGCCGGGCACCATGCCTCCGCTGGGCGGGCCGCCAATCACGCCGCCGACGGGCGGCACGCTCGTCCCGCCGCCCGGCACCGGCCGGCCCGCCGACGCGCTCGCCGCCTGGGCGGCCCAGACCGGCCCCAAGGTCGGCATCGCCCCGGTGGCCATGCAGGCGTACGGCTACGCCGAGCTGGTCCTCGCCCAGACCAACCGCAGCTGCGGCCTGAGCTGGACCACGCTGGCCGCGATCGGGCACGTCGAGTCCGCGCACGGGCAGGCCAACAACGCCCAGCTCGGGCAGGATGGCCGGGCCACCCCCGAGATCATCGGCCTGCCGCTCGACGGGCAGGGCGGCCGGATGCTGATCCGCGACACCGACCGCGGGACGCTGGACCGGGACACGACCTACGACCGGGCGATCGGGCCGATGCAGTTCATCCCGACGACCTGGCAGGAGGTCGGCGCCGACGCCGACAACGACGGCCGCAAGGACCCGCACGACATCGACGACGCGGCCCTGGCCGCCGGCAACTACCTGTGCAAGGGCGGCCGCAACCTGACCATCGCCGGCGACTGGTGGAACGCCATCCTGTCGTACAACGACGTCCGGCGGTACGCGCAGGACGTCTTCGACAAGGCCAACCAGTACGGGCAGGCCAGCCGTACGTGATGTGATCGGCCGCATACATTGGAGAACTGGACACTTCCCCCGGGCAGCCGTTAGCGGCAAGCTAGACGGGTGATGGTGCGCGAGTGGGACCCCAGGACCGCGTCGTCCGCCGAGATCGCGTCGCTGCTGGACACGCTGAACGCGGTCCTGGCGGCCGATCTCCCGCAGGATCCGCCGTGGCGGGAGAGTTCCCTGCGCGAATACCTGGCCGAGGTGATGCCCGGTGAGCGGCGGATCTCCTGGGTCGCCCAGGCGGAACCGGAGGCCAACGGCACGCCGGGGGCGGTCCTGGGGCAGGTCCACGTGCTGCTGCTCGGCGACATCGGCGTGCTGGAGGTGCTGGTGCACCCGTCCGAGCGCCGCAGCGGCCTCGGCCGGGAGCTGGTCCGCACCGCCGCCCGCCGGGTCTACCAGGAGGGGTTCCAGTCGATCGGCGTCGAGGTGGTCGGCGACACCCCGGCCGTCGCCTTCTACGAGGCGCTCGGCTTCACCAAGGAGTACGTGGAGACCCGCAGCGTGCTGGACCTGTCCACGGTGGACTGGGCCGAGCTGGGTGAGATGGCCGGCGGCGTCGGCGCGGGCTACCACCTGGAGTTCCACCCGGGCGGCCCGCCGGACGAGCTGATCGAGGCGTACGCGCGGGCCAAGGCCGAGGTGCGCGACGTCGAGGACGGGGAGCTGCGCCCCAGCTCGTACGATCCGCAGCGGCTGCGCGACAGCCTCGACTGCCTGCACCGGCGCGGCATGAAGCCGTACATCGTGCTCGCCCAGCACGAGAAGACCGGTGAGGTGGCCGGCCTGACCGAGGTGGTGGTGCCGGCGCAGCACCCCACCCGTGCCGACCAGTACGACACGATCGTCGTGCAGGACCACCGTGGCTACGGCATCGACCGGGCGATCAAGGCGCGCATGCTGCTGGAGCTGCGCTCGGCCGAGCCGCAGCTGACCGAGGTCCAGACCTGGAACGCCCAGGCCAACGAGGCGATGCTCAAGGTCAACGCGGAGCTGGGCTACCGCCCCGACCGCGAGTGGTGCGAATACAGCGTCGACGTCGCCGAGCTGGTGCACCGGCTGGACGGGCCCCGCTGAGAAGTTCACGAAACGGTCCGTCGGGGGATGGACGGCGGTCAACCGCGCCCCTTAACGTGCGTTAGTTCCTGCCCACCCACCGTGGAGGCTCCATGCGCCCGCGCCGCACACTCGCCGCGCTCGCGACCGCCACCGCCGCCGTGACCGTCACGGCCGTCGGGGTCGCGCCCAGCGCGGCCAGCGCCGCGCCCACCGATCTGTTCATCTCGGAGTACGTCGAAGGTTCGTCCAACAACAAGGCGGTCGAGCTCTTCAACGGCACCGGCGCGCCGGTCGACCTGGCCGCCGGCGGCTACCAGCTCCTGCTCTACTTCAACGGCTCCACCACGCCGACCGCGCTGGCCCTGACCGGCACCGTCGCGGCGGGTGACGTCTTCGTCTTCGCCCACTCGTCGGCGAACGCCGCGATCCTCGCCCAGGCCGACCAGACCACCGGCGCCGGCCTGTTCAACGGCGACGACGCGGTCGTGTTGCGCCGCGGTGGGACCGTGCTCGACTCGATCGGTCAGGTGGGTGTCGACCCCGGCACCGAGTGGGGCACGGGCGTCACCAGCACCGCCGACAACACGCTGCGCCGGCTGGGCACCGTCACCTCCGGTGACACCGACCCGACGGACGCCTTCGACCCGGCCGCCCAGTGGGCCGGCTTCCCCGCCGACACGGTCGACGGTCTCGGCGCGCACAGCATCGACGGGGGCGGTCCGGTCGACGCGCCGGCCACCGTCGTCTGCGGCGACGCCCTGGTCACCCCGACCGGCACCGCGGCGACCCGGGAGGTCACCGCGTCCGACCCGGACGACCGGATCGTCGACCTGTCCGTCACGTCGGTCACCCCGACGCCGGCCACCGGCTCGGTCAGCCGCACGGCGGTCACGCCGGCCGACGCGGTCGGCGGCACCGCCCGCGCCACCGTCAGCGCGAGCGCCGACCTGGCCGCCGGGGCGTACTCCGTGGTCGTGACCGCGACCGACGCCGACGGCGCCACCGCGACCTGCACCCTGCCGGTGCAGGTGACGCGGGAGCTGACCGTCGGTGAGGTGCAGGGTCCGACCACCGACGCCGAGTCCGGCCCGGCCGACCGTTCGCCGCTCGCGCCCGCCAGTGGCAACGGCACCAGCAGCAACCTGTACGACGTCCGCGGCGTGATCACCCAGCGCACCCTGGCCCGGGACTCGTCGGGCCGCGACCAGCACGGCTTCTTCCTGCAGAGCCGGGCCGACGCGACCGACGGCGACCCGACCAGCTCCGACGGCGTCTACGTCTTCATGGGCTCGTTCACGTCGCTGATCGGCGGCTACGTGCCGACGGTCGGTGACGAGGTGGTGCTCCGCGCCCGCGTCTCCGAGTACTTCAACATGACGCAGCTCTCCGGCGCGTCGCTCGTCCGCAGGATCGCCTCCGGCCTCGACGTCGACGCGGTCGTCGCGGTCGCCGACGCCGTGCCGCCGGTCGACCTGGCCGACGCGCAGCGCTTCTGGGAGCGGCACGAGGGCGCCCGGCTGCGGGTACGTGCCGGCAGCGGCGCGGTGAGCGGGCGGAACGTGTTCGCCTCCACGGCGGACGCCGAGACGTGGCTCGTGGACCGGGACGACCCGCTGCTCGACCGCGCCGACCCGTACGCCCGCCGGGTCTTCCGGGACGTCCACCCGCTGGACAACGACCCCACCCGCACCTTCGACGACGGCAACGGCCAGCGGATCATGCTGGGCAGCATGGGCGTCAAGGGCGCGACCGGTGACAGCGGCGCGCTGCTGCCGCCCGCGCACACCTTCGACACCCTGACCGCCGACGCGGTGGGTGGGCTCTACTACTCCTTCGAGAAGTACGGCGTCCAGGTCGAGTCGGCGGCGTTCACCGCCGGTGCCGACCCGTCGCGGAACAGCCCGCCGAAGCCGGCCAAGCGGTCGGAGGAGTTCGCGGTCGCCACCTACAACGTGGAGAACCTGTACGACTTCCGCGACGACCCGTTCGACGGTTGCGACTTCGCGGGCAACGCCGGCTGCACCGGGGTCCGTCCGCCGTTCGACTACGTGCCGGGCAGCGAGCAGGAGTACCGGGACCAGTTGTCCGCGCTCGCCGACCAGATCACCACCGATCTGCACTCTCCGGACTTGATTCTCGTCCAGGAGGCCGAGGACCAGGACATCTGCGCGGTCGACGGCACGGAGCTGGTCTGCGGCTCCACGAACGACGCCGACGGGGCGCCGGACACCCTCCAGGAGTTGGCGCTGGTCATCGCGGCCGGCGGCGGTCCCGCCTACGCGGCCGCGTACGACCGCACCGGCGCGGACGCCCGGGGCATCACGTCGGCGTTCCTCTACCGCACGGATCGGGTCGCGCTGGCCGAGGCCACCGCCGCCGATCCGCTGCTGGGCTCGTCGCCGACCGTCCAGTACCGTGCGCCGGGCCTGCCGTCCAACGCGGACGTGCAGAACCCGAAGGCGCTCAACGCCGTCCTGCCGTCCGACGTGGACACGTCCACGGGCCGGGACGGTGACAACGTCTTCACCCGTGCGCCGCAACTCGGCAGGTTCACGGTGGCGGCGGCACCCGGCTCGAGTGAGCGGTTCACGGTGTGGGCGGCCAGCAACCACTACTCGTCCGGGCCGGACAGCCGGGTCGGGCAGCGCCGGGAGCAGGCCGCGTACGGTGCCGCGATCGTGACCGCGATCGAGGCGTCGGACCCGCACGCCCGGGTGGTGTACGGCGGGGACCTGAACGTCTTCCCCCGTCCGGACGACCCGATCGCCACGGCGGCTGACCCGACGCCGTCGGACCAGCTCGGGCCGCTGTACGAGGCGGGACTCCGCAACCTGTGGGAGGACCTGCTCGCCGACGCGCCGTCGTCCGCGTACTCGTACAGCTTCGAGGGGCAGGCTCAGACGCTGGACCACCTGTTCGTCAACGAGGCGCTGCACGGCGACCTGGTGGAGATGCGGGCCGCCCACATCAACGCCGACTGGCCGGCGGAGCACGCCGGTGACGGCACGCGCGGCTCCAGCGACCACGACCCGCAGGTCGCCCGCTTCCGTTCCCGGGCGTCGCTGAGCGTCCCGGACGCGTCGGTGGTCGAGGGTGACCGGGGCAGCAACCAGCTCGCCTTCGCCGTAACGGTGTCGCGGCCGCTGTCCCAGGCGGTCCTGGTGTGTGCGGCCACCTACGGCACGACCGCGCAGCCGGGGTCCGACTACGACTCGTACGTCGGGTGCAGGACCCTGGCGGCCGGCCAGACGAGCGTCACCTTCCCGGTGACGGTGCGCGGGGACCGCAAGCGGGAGGCCGACGAGAAGCTGACGCTGCTCGTGGCCGGCATTCCGGGCCTCCGCCTCGGTGACCCGCTCGGCACGGGCACGATCGTCAACGACGACTGACCCTGACGTTCGTTCCCGATCGCTCCGTTCCCGACGGCTCGTTCCCGACGGCTCGGCTCGTTCCCGACGGCTCGTTCCCGACGGCTCGGCTCGTTCCCGACGGCTCGTTCCCGACGGCTCGGCTCGTTCCCGACGGCTC
>JAEYGD010000231.1 GCA_023402505.1 Actinomycetes bacterium | reverse complement strand
TTGCCAAAGGAACCCCACACCAACCAGAATCCGAAAATCCCAGCCAGCACAGGAGTATCAAACAATTGGCACTGGCATATCAAGCACCCTGTTGAGTTCTCAAAGAACAACCACACACCATCCGAGCTCCCACATCGTGGGACCCCGTCCGGGGCAACCTCTCTAACCTATCCGGCTCACTTCTCGTCGTCAACCTGAGTCCCAGGTGATCAACTCGGGGCGTGCTGCCGGATCCACGATGACGCACGCCGTACCCGGCGGTCGTTACTGTCGTGGGAAGCGGCAGACCGGCCGACAACCGCCTGCCGCGATCATCCGCCCGGCTCCTGCCGGCTTCAGAACTCTACCCGGTCGGCTTCGCGATCGCAACCCCGTGTTCGTGGAGTCGCTCGCCCCGCCCGGTGACCAGTCTTCTGGCGTCTCCGCCGCGAGCCTGGTGCCCGTTCTCGGCCGGTTTGCCCGGCCTCCTGCGTGCAGAGAGAAAGGTACGCGGCCGACGCCACGAAGGCAAATCAAGATCCATCGCTTCCCGGATCCCGGGCACGGCCTCCGGTCGGGGCGTACGAGGGGCCAGCCGACCCGGAGCGGGACCGGCGGTCGAGCACCGTTCACCCGTCAGGACCCACCCACTGCCGGTCCCGACGTGCGAGAGTGTCTGGCATGGCTGACCAGACGGTGGAGACCGTCCGAGCCGCGGACGCGCTGCTCGGACTGCTGCTGCCGTTCTGGCAGCTGGTCATCGGCGCCGTCGTGCTCGTCGTACTGGTGCTGTCAATCGGTCGGCTGGCCCGGCGGGGACCGTCCCGGATGACCACCGCGCTCCTGGTGACGGCCGTCGCGATCGCCGGCCTCGCGACCATCGGGGTGCTGCTGCAGGGTTGAGCGGGATGCGGGCGCGGTCTCCGCGACCGGGTCGGCCCGCAACCCCTACAGCCGCCGGTTGGCCAGGCTCGGCAACTCGGCGCGCACCGTGCGCAGCCGGTCCAGGTCGAGATCCGCGAACGCGACGCCGGCGCCGTCCGGCAGTTGGGTAAGCACCAGCCCCCACGGGTCGATCACCATGCTCCGCCCGAAACACGTACGCCCGGGATCGT
Source organism: Actinomycetes bacterium (assembly GCA_023402505.1). Classification (GTDB taxonomy): domain Bacteria; phylum Actinomycetota; class Actinomycetes; order Mycobacteriales; family Micromonosporaceae; genus Micromonospora. Next base: position 5,073 of record JAEYGD010000231.1, on the reverse strand, counting down.
GGTCACCGGTCTGCCCGGCGGCCACCACGAAGCACTGGTTCTCGATGGCCCGCGCGCGCAGCAGCACCTCCCAGTGGTCCCGGCCCGTGTGCAACATGAAGGCCGCCGGCACGAGGAACAGGTGCGCGCCGCCGTCGGTCGCCAACTGGCGGTACAGCTCCGGGAAGCGCAGGTCGTAGCAGATGGACAGGCCGACGCGTACGCCCTCCACGTCCACGACGACCGGCTGGGACCCGGCGGCGACCGTAGCGGACTCGAGGAACGACACCCGGCCGGGGATCTCGACGTCGTACAGATGGATCTTGCGGTAGCTGGCGGCGAGCGCGCCCGACCGGTCGAACACCAGCGACGTGTTGTACCGGTGCTCCGGGTCCGGACCGCGCTCGTGGACGGACCCGGCGACGACCCACATGCCGAGCCGCTGTGCCACGCCGGCGAAGAACTGCCCCACCTCCCCGTCGACCGGCTCAGCGGGCGGGAGGCCGGCGGCGGGACCGAGGTAGTCGACGTACTCCGGCAGGACCGCGAGGTCGGCCCCACCGGCGGCGGCGCGTTCCAGGAGGACCTCGGCGGCGGCCAAGTTCGCCTTACGGTCGTCCCGGCTGTTGAGCTGGCAGACGGCGACGCGCATGAGGATCAGGGTACGGGGGGACGCGTCACCGCGACAGCGGCGAACACCCCCGCCGGGGCGCCGGCGCGAACGGGCGGGCCCGTTGCCGGTCGAGCCGCCCGCCACCGGGGCGGCTCGGCGTCGCCGGTCAGGCCGACTTCTCCTCGCGCTCCCGGCGGGCCCGGCGGCCGGTGAACTCCCGGGGGACGATAGTCGGGTTCACGTTCTCCAGGACGACCTCGCGGGTGATCAGCACGCGGGCCGCGTCCGGGTTGCTGGGCACCTCGTACATCACGGAGAGCAGGACCTCCTCCATGATGGCGCGCAGGCCGCGGGCACCGGTGCCGCGGAGCATGGCCTGGTCGGCGATCGCCTCCAGCGCGGACTCGTCGAACTCCAGCTCGACGCCGTCGAGCTCGAAGAGGCGCTGGTACTGCCGGACGAGGGCGTTACGGGGCTCGGTGAGGATCCGGACCAGAGCCGTGCGGTCGAGGCTGCGGACGTTGGTGATCACCGGGAGCCGGCCGATGAACTCGGGGATCAGGCCGAACTTCAGCATGTCCTCAGGCATCACCTGGCTGAAGATGTCGTCCGTCGAGCGCTCCGAAACCGACCGGAGCCGTGCGCCGAAACCGGTGCCCCCGTGGCCGGTGCGCGCCTCGATGATCTGGTCCAGGCCGGCGAAGGCACCACCGCAGATGAAGAGCACGTTGGTCGTGTCGATCTGGATGAACTCCTGGTGCGGGTGCTTGCGGCCACCCTGCGGCGGCACGTTCGCGACCGTGCCCTCCAGCATCTTGAGCAGGGCCTGCTGCACCCCCTCGCCGGACACGTCGCGCGTGATCGAGGGGTTCTCCGACTTACGCGCGATCTTGTCGACCTCGTCGATGTAGATGATCCCGGTCTCGGCGCGCTTGATGTCGTAGTCGGCGGCCTGGATCAGCTTGAGGAGGATGTTCTCCACGTCCTCGCCCACGTAACCCGCCTCGGTCAGGGCCGTGGCGTCCGCGATGGCGAACGGGACGTTGAGCATCCGGGCCAGGGTCTGCGCGAGGTGGGTCTTGCCGCACCCGGTGGGCCCGAGCAGCAGGATGTTGGACTTCGCCAACTCCACGCTGTCGCTGCCCGGCGCGCCGGACGCCTCGGCCTGGATCCGCTTGTAGTGGTTGTAGACCGCGACGGCGAGCGCCTTCTTGGCCTGGTCCTGCCCGACGACGTAGTTGTCGAGGAACTGGCAGATCTCCATCGGCTTGGGAAGCTCTTCCCACTTCACCTCGCCGGACTCGGCCAGCTCCTCCTCGATGATCTCGTTACAGAGATCGATGCACTCGTCGCAGATGTAGACCCCGGGGCCCGCGATGAGTTTCTTGACCTGCTTCTGCGACTTGCCGCAGAAGGAGCACTTCAGTAGGTCGCCGCCGTCACCGATCCGTGCCACCTACGTTCTCCCTGCACTCATCGGCCGGGGACCCGGCCACGACCTGCGGGCGCTGCGCGCCGCCCGTCTCTTCTGCCTCGCCGGCGGGGGGCCAGCGAAGCGGTACAGACCCGACGTTACCCGCTGGCGCCGGTTTCTCCGACCCCCAAAACGGGTGTGTCAGAGGTCGGCCAGGAACGACTCCCGACCGACCTCCGACCCGGTGCGGCTCAGCCGGCGGCGTTGGCGGCCAGCAGACCCTTCTTACGGCTGGTGAGGATGGTGTCGACCAGCCCGTACTCGCGGGCCTCCTCAGCCGTCATGATCTTGTCACGGTCGATGTCCTTGCGGACCTTGTCGACCGGCTGGTTGCAGTGCCGGGAGAGCATCTCCTCCAGCTGCGTGCGCATCCGCAGGATCTCCCGGGCCTGGATCTCGATGTCCGAGCCCTGCCCGTAGCCGCCCTCGGTGGCCGGCTGGTGGATGATGATCCGCGAGTTGGGCAGCGCCATCCGCTTGCCCGGCGTGCCCGCCGACAGCAGCACGGCCGCCGCGCTGGCCGCCTGGCCGAGGCACACCGTCTGGATGTCCGGCCGGACGTACTGCATGGTGTCGTAGATCGCCGTCATGGCCGTGAACGAGCCACCGGGCGAGTTGATGTACATGATGATGTCGCGGTCCGGATCCGTGCCCTCGAGCGTGAGCAGCTGGGCCATCACGTCGTTGGCCGACGCGTCGTCGACCTGGACCCCGAGGAAGATGATCCGGTCCTCGAAGAGCTTGTTGTACGGGTTGGACTCCTTCACCCCGTACGACGTGCGCTCGACGAACGACGGCAGGACATAGCGGTTGTGCACGGCCGCGAACTGGGGCGGCAGGCTCAGGTCGGTCATCGTCAGCTCCTCGCTCAGCTCAGGGTCCCGGCGCCTTCCGGAACCTGGGCGGCTCCGGTGATCACCTTGTCGATGAAGCCGTAGTCCATGGCCTCCTGGGCGGTGAACCAACGGTCACGGTCCGAATCCGCCTCGATCTGCGCCTGGCTCTGGCCGGTGTGGTGGGCGACCCGATCCTGGAACATCCGCTTGGTGTAGAGCATCTGCTCCGCCTGGATGGCGATGTCGGAGGCGGTGCCCCCCATGCCGCCCGACGGCTGGTGCATCATGATCCGCGCGTGCGGCAGCGCGTACCGCTTGCCCTTGGTGCCCGCGCAGAGCAGCAGCTGGCCCATCGAGGCCGCCATGCCCATCGCCACGGTCGACACGTCGTTGTCGATGAACTGCATGGTGTCGTAGATCGCCATGCCGGAGTAGACCGAGCCACCCGGCGAGTTGATCCAGAGGTTGATGTCGCGGTCCGGGTCCTCCGCGGCGAGCAGCAGCAGCTGCGCGCAGATGCGGTTGGCGACCTGGTCGGTCACCTCGCTGCCCAGGAAGATGATCCGCTCCTTGAGCAACCGGTTGTAGACCGAGTCGTCGAGGTTGCCAATGTTGTCGCCACCTCGGGCGTCGATCGCCCGGAGCGGCGTCGCTGGGATGTGCATGTCGGTCATGGCAGCCCTTCGCTCTCCGTACCGTCCTACCCGACACTAACCGCTCAGCCGGGTGGCAGAGTCCCGGTCGGGGCACTGTTCGCTCTCAGCGCAGCCCCGTCGGGGGCGTACCCGGAAAGGGCTTTCGGCCGCCGTCCGACCCGGCGGGACGGACGGCGGCCGGAGCCCGGCGATCAGTGCTCGTGGTCGTGCTCGGCCTCGCCCTCGGCGCGCAGGGCGTCGAGGTTGACCTCGTTACCGGCGGCGTCCTTGATCGTGATCCGCTCCATGATCGAGGCCAGCGCCTTGCCCCGCCGGACGTCGCCGTAGACGGCACCGGCCGCGCCGGAGCGCACGAGCTGGTCGTAGTACTGCTGCGGGGCCATCCCGGCGCGCTGCGCCCGGTGCACGATCTCGTGGCCGAACTCGTCGTCGGAGACCTGGGTGTCCTCGGCGTCGGCGACGGTGTCCAGCAGGAGCTGGATCTTGACCCCCTGGGTGGCGGCCTCGCTCAGCTCGGCGTCGATCTGCTCCTCGGTCTTCTCCTCGGCGGCGAGGTACTCCTCCAGCGAGGCGCCGATGCGCTCGAGCTGGTCGACCATCGCCGCCTTGCGGCTCTCGACCTCCTCGCGGACGACACCCTCCGGCGCCGGCACGCCGGCGGCCTCGACGAGCTGCTCCAGCGCCTTGTCCCGAGCGGCGTAGATCTGCTCGACCCGCTTGCCCCGGGTCACCCGCTCGCGCAGGTCGTCGCGCAGCTCCGCCATGGTGTCGAACTCGCTCGCCAGCTGGGCGAACTCGTCGTTGAGCTCGGGCAGCTCCTTCTCCTTGACCGTGCGGACGGTCACCGACACCTCCGCGTCCCGGCCGGCGAAGTCGCCACCGACGAGCTGCGTGGTGAACGTGGTGCTCTCGCCCGCGGCCAGGCCGACGACCGCCTCGTCGAGGCCCGGCAGGAGCTGCTTGCTGCCGACCTCGTGGGAGATGTTGCTGGCCGAGCCGCCCGGCACCTCCTCGCCGTCGACGGTCGCGTTCAGGTCGATCTGCACGTAGTCGCCCTCGGCTGCGGCCCGCTCCACGGTCTTCAGCGTGGCGAACCGCTCACGCAGGCTGCCCACCTGGGAGTCGATCTCGCTGTCGTCGATCTGCAGCTCGTCGACCGTGACCTCGATCGTGGTCAGGTCGGGCAGGCTGAGCTCCGGGCGGACGTCGACCTCGGCGGTGAAGTTCAGCGTGTCGCCGTCGGCGAACTTGGTGATCTCGACCTCCGGGCGGCCCAGGGTCTTCAGGTCGTGCTCGCGGACCGCGGCCAGGATGTTCTGCGGAATCGCCTCCTGGACGGCCTCGTTGAGGACCGTGCCACGACCGACCCGCTGGTCGATCACGGCGGCGGGAACCTTGCCCCGGCGGAAGCCGGGAACCTGGACCTGCTGGCCGATCTCCCGGTACGCCTTCTTGAGGCTCGGCTCGAGCTCGACGAACGGCACCTCGATGGCGAGCCGCACGCGCGTCGGGCTC
>JAEYGD010000034.1 GCA_023402505.1 Actinomycetes bacterium | reverse complement strand
GTGTCGCCCGGCTCTGGCGCGGCTCCGGCGCCACGCCCCGCGAGCAGCGGACCCACCAGGCGCTGCTGGTCACGGCCCTGGCGGCCGGCGCGGCGGCGTTCCTGGTGACCGGGCTCCCGGTGGTCGGCCTGCTGGTCGCCGTGGCCGTGCCGGGGGCGCCCTGGTTGTTCTCGGTCGGCCGCGCCGAGCAGCGGGCCATCGCCCGCATCGAGGCCGTCGGGGAGTGGACCCGCCGGCTCAAGGACGTCTCGGCCACCGGTCAGGGCCTCCAGGCCGCGATCACCGGCACCGTCGCCACCGCGCCGGAGGAGATCCAGGAGGAGGTACGCCTGCTCGCCGCCCGCCTCCAGGCCGGCTGGCTGGCCCGCCCCGCCCTGCTGGCCTTCGCCGAGGAGATCGCCGACCCGGTGGGCGACCAGGTGGTGGCGGCGCTGATCCTGCACCTGTCCGACCGCGGCGACCGCCTCGGTGACGTGCTGGGCTCGATCGCCTCGGCCGCCGCCGCCGAGGTGGCCACCCGCCGGGAGGTCGAGGCCAAGCGCACCCAGCCCCGGTTCGCGGTCCGCTTCCTCACCGGCATGACGCTGGCGGTGATCGCGTACGGGCTGCTCAACCCGGAGTACATCCGCCCGTACGGGACGCCGGTCGGGCAGCTCGTGATGGCGGTACTGGGCGCGGCCTTCGTCGCCCTGCTCGCCTGGGTGCGCTCGATGAGCCAGCCGCAGCGGCCGGCCCGTTTCCTGCCCGCCCCCGACCCGGCGGAGGTGATCGCGTGAGCGGGTTCGCGAGCCCCGCAGTCGCGAACGGAGGGCGGCACAGGTGACCGTCAACTGGCAGCTCGTCCTCGCGGTGACCGCCGGCGCGGCGGTGGGGCTCGGCGTCTTCCTGGTGGTCCGGGAACTCGTGCCGGCGACACCGGCGCTCGGGCCGGCGCTGCGACGGCTGCACCAGCCGCCCGGCACCCCGACAGCGGCACCCGCCACCCGCCGGCTCGAATGGCTGACCGGGCTGGCCCGCTGGCTCCGGCCGCCGCACCAGCAGCTCGCCCTGATCGACCGGACACCGGAGCAGTACGCCCTGTCGCTGCTGCTCTCCACCCTGATCGGGCTCGCCTCGCCGGCCCTGGCGGGCATCGCGTTCGCCGCCGTGGGCCTACGGCTGCCGGTGGCCGTCCCGGTGCTCGGCAGCCTGGGCCTGGCGCTGCTGTGCGCGCTGCTCGCGCACCGGGCGGTGCTGGCGAAGGCCGCCGCGGCCCGCGACGAGTTCCGCGCCGCCGTCTGCACCTACCTGGACCTGGTGGCGTTGCAGCTCTCCGCCGCGCACGGGCCCGTCCAGTCGCTGGAGCGGGCGGCCGAGGTCTGCGACGGCTGGGTCTTCGACCGGATCCGGGAGGCGCTGCGGGTCGCCCAACTCCAGATGCACTCCCCCTGGGACGAGCTGCGGGACCTGGCCGACCGCATCGGCATCCCGGAACTCGGCGACGTGGGCGCGATCATGCGCTCCTCCGGCAGTGAGGGCGCGCAGGTGCACGAGACCCTGCGCAGCCGAGCCAACTCACTGCGCGACCAGATCCGCACCGACAACCTGGCCCGGGCGGAGGGGGTGACCAGTCGGCTCGACATTCCCGGCTCTCTGCTCGTCTTCGTCCTGCTCGGTTTCGTGACCTACCCGTTCATCGCCCGTCTCTGAGGGCCACCCGGACAAGGAGCAACCCATGCCACTGATCACGTACCTGCACGTCGCGCTGGTCGCGCGGCTTACCGAGTTGCGCCGCGAGGGTGAGCGCGGCGACAGCCCGGTCCCCACCGCGGTCATCATCTTCGGCCTGGTCGCCGCCGCCCTCGCCGTCACGGCGCTCGTGCTGACAAGGGCGGAGGCCTGGATGAACGCCATCCCGAATCCCTGATCCGATGCGGCAGCGGAGACCGATCGCCGGGCTCCGGGCGGGCCGCCCCGCCCGGCGACCCGGCGTGCGCCGCGCGTCCGGGCGGGGCGGCCGTCTCGAGCGGCCCGGCGTACACGGCCGGTGCGGGCGGCGCGGTGGACGCGGGTGGCTCGGTGGTGCCGAACGGGGGGCCAGTCCGGTGGAGCTGGCGGTGGTGATGCCGGTGATCTTCCTGTTGTTCTTCGGGTCGATCCAGGTCGCCGCCTGGTTCGTGGCCCGGTCGACGGCGCTGCACGCGGCCCAGAGCGGCGTCAACGCGCAGCGGGTGTACGAGGCTCCGCCGGGCGCCGGTGAGGCCCGGGCGCGCCGCTTCCTGGCGGCGACCGGCGGCTGGCTGGTCGGCTGGGACTCCCCCGGCCCGAGCTGCGAGACCGTCGGGCCCGACGTGACCTGCACGGTCCGCGGCCGCTCGCTGTCCGTCGTGCCGGGCGTCGACTTCCCGGTACGCCAGAGCGCGCACGGGACGGCGGAACGGTGGACCACACCGTGAACCGCGACCGCGGGAGTGTCTCGGTCGAGGCGGCGATCCTCGCGCCGGCCTTCATCGCGCTGCTCGTGCTGGCCGGGGTGGCGGGGCGTACCGCCGTGGCCGCCGAGGCCGTCGACGCCGCCGCGCACGACGCGGCCCGTGCCGCCTCGATCTCCCGGGACGCGGGCACCGCGCGGCGGGAGGCCCGGGAGGCGGCCGTCCGGCAACTCGACTGGCGTGGGCTGAACTGCACCGGCACGCCGACGGTCACCTTCAGCGGCACCGTGGACGGCCAGGCGACCACCTTCGGCGCGGCGTACCGCAGCCCGGTCGGCCGGGACGCGTCGGTGACCGTACGGATCTCCTGCACCGTCGACCTGTCCGACCTGCGGCTGGACTCGGTGCCCGGGATGCCCGTCCGGAAGACGGTGTCGGCGAGCTTCACCTCGCCGCTGGACCGCTACCGGGGCCGGGGATGACCGCCGCGCACCGCCGCGACGACGCGGGCCGGGTCAGCGTGTTCCTGGCGGTCGCCGCCATGGGCGTCCTCATGGTGGTCGCACTGGCCTTCGACGGCGCCGGGCAGTTGCGCTCGTTGCAGCGGGCGGACAATCTCGCCGCCGAGGCGGCCCGTGCCGGTGGTCAGGCGATCGACCGGGCCACCGCGATCGAGGGCGGCCCGAAGCGGATCGACGAGCCGCAGGCACGCCAGGCGGTGGCCCGGTACCTCGCCGCCGCCGGCGTCGCCGGTCACACCGTCAGCTTCCCGGTGGTCGACGGCGAGACCGTCGTCCGGGTCCGGGTCACCGTCACGTACCAGAGATCCCTGCTCGGCCTCGTCGGCTTCGCCGACTCCGTCACCGTCTCCGGCGAGGCGACCGCCCGGGCGCTCACCGGGGCGCCATAGGAAGGGAAGGCATCCATGGCCACACCGGCTCGTACCGTCGGACGGGTTCTCACCGGCTTCGGCGCGCTCGTCGTGCTCTGCGTCCTGCTGGTCGGCGCGCCGGTGGTGCTGCTCGCGCTCGCCGGCAACCCGCTGCCCGACCACGTGCCCACCCTCGCCGAGGTGGGCTCGACCCTCACCAGCCGTGACGACGGTCAGCTGTTCCTGCGGGCGCTGGCGCTGGCCGGCTGGGCGGGCTGGGTCACCTTCGCCCTGTCGGTGGTGGTCGAGTCGGGTGCGCTGGCGCTGCGCCGGCCCGCGCCCCGGCTGCCCGGGATGGGCCGGCAGCAGCGGGCGGCGGCGGTGCTGGTCGGGTCCGTCGCGCTGATCCTGGCCGCCAGCC
>JAEYGD010000001.1 GCA_023402505.1 Actinomycetes bacterium | reverse complement strand
GTGGAGTACTCGGGGTCGGTGATCTGCTCCACCGTGCCCCAACCCGAGGAGGGGCGCTGCTGGAACAGGCCCTGCGAGTCGTGGTCGTTGCGGTCACCCAGGTGACCCAGGTTCTCCAGCTTCGACTCCTGCAACGCCGTACCGATCGCCACCACCGCGGCGCGTTCGTCCATGCCGGCCTTCTTCGTCGCCGCGATGATCGCCTTCACGTTCGCGACCTGCTCATCGGACAGGTCGATACGCGACTGCGCGCCCTGCACACCGTGCGGGATCAGCTTGCCGGTGTCCGGCTTGTCCGCCTGCACCACGGCGACCGGGCTGGCCTCGACGGCCGGAGCGGCCTGCGCCATCACCGGACCACCGGTGATCCCACCGGCGAAGGCCAGACCAGCGATACCGAGAACGCTCTTACGCAGCATCGTGTTCATGATCAAAGCTCCATTCGGGGGTAGACACCACCAAACCCAAGGGGGGACGGGCCAGGTGGTGCAAGCACCAACCGAGGGCGCTCAAAAATGCTCGGGGGAAAGAAACCCTGACCACCAGGGGGCGGGGGATGCCCTACACACGGTGCCGGGTCCAGATGTAACGACCGACCGGCCACCACCATTCCCGGCCGGCCGAAGCGAGCCAACCCGATCCGGCTGACACCCGCCCCGCACACCGCCCAAGCGGCAGCGCTACTCGATCGTCCAGATGATGTAACGCCCCCGACCCGCCAACGATTCCGGCCCCACCGTGCCCCCGGTCACACCCCCCAACCAGACAAGCCACCCCACAATCAGACACCGGAACCGGACAGACCGACGCGAACGGCACAGGCGGCCCGCGGGGCCGTACTGCCCCGGCCGGCGCCGCGTCCGCCACCCGGACGACCCCGACACGGCCGACGCAACGGCCAACCCGGGCACGTGACGGACCGGACCGGCACCGGCGGGGTTACCCTGACACCATGCAGGGCCGGTCCCCCACCACAGCCGGCGTGCCGCATCTGGCGCGTCCCGGCCGACCGGCCGTGGTGGCCCGCACCCTCGCCGAGCTGGCCGGCCCGACCCGTGGCGTGGTGGAGCTGCCGGTACGGCTGATGTGGAGCCGGGACCGGCACTTCGACCTGGGCGACCCGGACCAGCTGCTGTGGATGTACGAGAACGTCCTCCGCGAGACGACCCGCTCCGACGACCTGCGCGAGCTGATCAACGGGCGCACACTGCGGCGGGTGTGGCGGCTGCTGAACCTGCCGCGGGGCGTACGCCAGGCGTGGGAGAGCCGCCACCCGGGTCTGCGTACGGCGTGACCGCGGCTCACCTGCACGGGTTCTACCGCGAGGTGGCCCGGCTGGCCCTGTCGGCGGCCGGGCCGCACCGGTTCGTGCTGGGCGGCGGTGTGGCGTGGGCGGCGCACGGCCTGGTGATCCGGCCGACGGAGGACGTGGACCTGTTCGCCGACGTGGAGGGTGCCGCGGCCGCGGCGGCCGGGGACGTACGGGCGGCCCTGGAGGGTGCCGGGTTCGTGGTGCAGGAGGCCGACCCGGACAGTGACCTGCCCGGCCTCTTCGACGGGTTCGACCGGGACATGCGGGATTTCGTGGTCGGCCGGGACGGGCGGCAGCTGCGGCTCAGCCTGGCCCGGCTGGACCGGCACCGCAGCCCGGTCGTGATGGACCTGGGCCCGGTGATGGACGTCCGGGACCTCATGGCCAGCAAGACCGCCGCGCTGGTCAACCGCCGGGAGGTACGCGACTACATCGACGTGGCGGCGGCCCTCGACCGGCACGGCGTGGACGAGTTGCTGGCGTTGGCCCGGCAGCTCGACCCGGGCCTCGAGCCGGAGGACGTCCGTGCCGCGGGCCGCTACCTGGACCGGCTGCCGGATTCCCGCTTCGCCCGCTACGACCTGACCGCCGCCGACGTGACGCGGATCCGTACCCGCTTCGTCCCCTGGCCCCGCTGAGCCACCCCGCGATCTCGCACCCGGGACACGAGCCGCGGCGCGAGACCGGAGTGCAGGACCGCGGGGCCATGGAGGCGGAGCTACTTCGTCGGGCGGCCGCCGGTCACGCCGAGGATCTCACCGGTCACGTAGCTGGACTCCTGGGACGCGAAGAAGACGTACGCGGGCGCCAGCTCGGCCGGCTGCCCGGGACGGCCCTCCGGGGTGTCCTGGCCGAACTTCTCCACCTTCTCCTTCGGCATGGTGGCCGGGATCAGGGGCGTCCAGATCGGACCGGGCGCGACGGCGTTGACCCGGATGCCCCGCTCGGCGAGTTCCTGCGCGAGGGCCTTGGTGAAGTTCATGATGCCGGCCTTGGTGGTGGCGTAGTCGAGCAGCTGCGGCGACGGGTCGAACGCCTGGATCGACGACGTGTTGATGATCGCCGACCCCTCCGCCAGGTGCGGGATCGCGGCCTTGCAGAGCCAGAACATCGCGTACAGGTTGGTCTTCAGCACCCGGTCGAACTGCTCGGTGCTGATCCCGGCGATGCCCTTCTCCTGCGCCATCTGGTACGCCGCGTTGTTCACCAGGATGTCGATGCCGCCGAGGTCGCGCAGCGCCCGCTCGATCAGCTCCTCGCAGTGCCGCTCGTCGGTGATGTCGCCCCGCACCGCGACGCCCTTGCGCCCGGCCTCCTCCACCAGCCGCACGGTCTCCCGCGCGTCGGCGTCCTCCTCCAGGTACGAGATGAGCACGTCGGCGCCCTCCCGGGCGTACGCGATGGCGATCGCCCGGCCGATCCCGGAGTCGCCACCGGTGATCACCGCGCGCTTGCCGGTGAGCTTGCCGCTGCCCCGGTACGACTCCTCGCCGTGGTCCGGCCTCGGGGTCATCTCCCCCGTCTCGCCGGGCGGTGACTGCTGCTGCTTGGGCTGGCCTTCCTGCTGGCCGTACTGCTCGGTGGGGTCCTGCGGCGTGTGCTGGTCCTGGCTCACCGGTTGCTCCTTCGCGCGCGGGGTGGACGGGTCGCCCACCGCCCTACCCTGCCGTCCGCGCTGGAAACCGTCGCCGTCTCACGCGCCGTGGCGCAGGTCCCAGGCCCGCTGGTCGTCCGGGTCCGGCCGGTCGCGGCGGAACTCGGTCTCGGTCAGCTCGACCCGTTCCTCCGGGCGCACCGCGGGCGGCAGCTCGCCGAAGCGGACGTGCCGCAGGAAGGCGTACTCGTCGTCGGTGAACGCCGGTTCGACCATCGGCTTCTCCCCTCGTGCGGCTCCATTGTCGGCCGGAGGCGGCCGGCGGCACACCCTCTAAGGCATCCTAGGAAGATAGGTCGTGGTCGGGTGCGCGGCGCGGTCCGGGGAGCCGGTCGAGCAACGCCAGCCCCGCCCGCACCGGCGCCCGCGTCAGCGTCTCGTCGAAACTGGCCCGCCCCTGGCAGAACCGGACGAACATCCGCCAGCCCGGCGGCGTCGCCAGCAGCCCGTGGAACACCCCCGGCCGGCGGGTGAACGTCTCCAGGAGGCGGGACCCCGCCCGCATCGACGGGGCCAGCTCGGCCTCCACCGCCCGCTCGTACCGGCCCAGGTCGTCCGCCGCGACCGCCGCACCCGCGAGCGCACCGGACCGCAGCGCGTAGCTGATCCCCTCCCGGCTCCACGGCTCCAGCAGGCCCGCCGCGTCCCCCGCCACCAGCACCCGGCCCCGGCGCAGCGGCGAACCCTCGTCGCGGCACCGCGTCAGGTGACCCGAGTCGTGCGCCGGTTCGACACCCGCGAGCCCCAGTCGGTCCACGAACGACCGCAGGTACGCCCGGGTGCGCTCCCCCGCCCCGCGCGCCGCGATCACCCCGACGGTCAACAGGTCGTCCTTCGGGAAGACCCAGGCATACGAGCCGGGCAGCGGACCCCAGTCCAGCAACACCCGGCCCCGCCAGCGGTCCCGCTCGGCGGGCGGCACCGGCAGCTCCAGCTCCAGCCCCAGGTCGACCTGACGGTGCCGGACCCCCACGTGCCGGGCGGTCACCCCGGACGACCCGTCCGCGCCGATCACCGTACGGGCGGTCACCACCGCACCGCCGGCCAGCCGCAGCCGTACCCCCTCCGGCCCCGGTTCGACCGCGCGGACCGCGACCCGCTGGCGCAGCTCCGCCCCCGCGTCGACCGCGGCCGCCCGTAACCGGTCGTCGAACTCCTCCCGGCGCACCATCGTCACCAGTGGGCCGCCGGCGTGGTGGCGGGTGAACCCGCGTCGCCCGTCCCGGGTGAACGTCACCCGGTCCACCCGGTCGTGCGCCGGCACCTCGATCCGGTCGCCGAGCGCGGCCAGCGACGTGCCGATCAGGCCGCCCCCGCAGGTCTTGTACCGGGGATGGGCGGCCCGCTCCACGACCAGCGTGCGGACGCCCGCCCGGGCGGCGACGTAGGCGGCGGACAGGCCGGCGGGGCCCGCGCCCACCACCGCGAGATCCCAGACGGTCACCGCTGCAGCCTAGGACAACGATCTCGCCGGGCCCGGTGGCGACACCGCCCGAACGGGTGGGCATCTTCGGACCCCCGCCGGGTAACCGCGGCGCAGGCCGCCTGCACCGTGGGCGGGTACCGAAGGAGGACGACATGCAGCAGGTGCAACTGTCGGAGGTCGAGGAACGGGTGTACGACGCGGTCGCGGCCCTGGAGGCGCGCGGTCAGGTGCCGTACCCGGACCTCATCGCCGAGGAGTCGGGGCTGACCGAGGAACAGCTGCACGCGCCCCTGCACCAGCTCACCGAGAAGAACCTGTTGCACCGCGAGGACTCGCCGATGGCCGGGCTCGACTTCGGCCCGCGGTTCTGCGCGCGGCAGATGGCGTGACGGTTCACCCTCCGGGCTCGGGGTAGCGGTCGTCGAATGGGCGATCGTCCGTCCCCGGGCCCTTCCGCGCGTCCGGTGCCGCCCGAGCCCCGGCGACGCTGGCCGGCTCTCGCGGTCGGTCTGGTCGCCGCCTTCATGACGCTGCTCGACGTCAGCATCGTCAACGTCGCCGTCCCCTCGATGGAGCGGGCGCTCGGCGCCACACCCAGCGACCTGCAGTGGGTCCTCTCCGGGTACGCGCTGACCTTCGGGCTGGTGCTCGTGCCCGCCGGCCGGTTCGGCGACGCACACGGCCGCCGGACCGCGTTCGTCGTCGGCATCGCCCTGTTCACGATCACCAGCGCCGCCGCCGGGCTGGCGCCCTCCCCCGGCTGGCTGGTCGCCGCCCGGCTGCTCCAGGGCGCCGCCGCCGGCGTGGTCAACCCGCAGGTCACCGGGCTGATCCAGGAACTGTTCCAGGGCCCCGAACGGGCCCGCCCGTTCGGGTTGCTCGGCGCGACCATCGGCGTCTCCACCGCCGTCGGACCGCTGCTCGGCGGGGTGCTCATCCACCTCGGCGGCGCCGAACACGGCTGGCGCTGGGTCTTCTTCGTCAACGTCCCGGTCGGTGTGCTCGCCGTCGTCCTCGGGTGGCGGCTGCTCCCCCACCGCCCCCGGGGACGCGCCGACGCCCGCCGGCTCGACCCGGTCGGCGTGCTGCTGCTCGGCAGCGGTGTCCTGCTGGTGCTGCTGCCGCTGGTGCAGGAGCACTGGCGGGCACCGGCGAAGTGGTTGCTCGTACCTGCCGGGCTGCTCGCCCTCGCCGCGTTCGCCGCCTGGGAACACCGGTACGCCCGGCACCACGAACCGCTGTTCGACCTGCGCCTGCTCGGCGTCCGCTCGTACGGTCTCGGCGCGCTGATCGCGCTGGTCTACTTCGGCGGCTTCACCGCCATCTTCTTCATCTTCACCCTGTACCTGCAGAACGGTCTCGGCTACAGCGCGCTCGTCGCCGGTCTGGCGATCACCCCGTTCGCGTTGGGTTCGGCCGCCGCGTCCGCCGTCGGAGGTCGCATCGTCAACCGCTACGGCCGCCCGCTCGTCGCGGTCGGGCTGCTCGCCGTCGTGGTCGGCCTGCTCCTCGTCGTCCTCGCGCTGGGCCGGGTACCCGGCGGCGTGCCGGTCCCGTGGTGGACCGCCGCGCCGCTGCTGCTGGCCGGTCTCGGCAGCGGCCTGGTCATCGCGCCGAACCAGACCCTCACCCTGTCCCAGGTGCCGGTGCACCAGGCGGGCAGCGGAGCGGGGATGCTCCAGACCGGCCAGCGCATCGGGGCCGCCGCCGGCATCGCGGCGGTCGGCTCGGTCTTCTTCTCCTCCCTCGCCGGCAGCGGCGGGGACTGGTCGGTCGCGTTCCGCCACTCGCTGTTGCTGGCCACCGGCGTGATCGCTCTCGCGCTGGTCGCGGCCCTGGCCGACATCGTCCGCCGGTAGCTCCCGATCCGGGTACGCGAGCCGGCGCCGCGGACGCTAAACGGCCGGTCCCCGAACGGGGACCGGCCGTCTTCTCACGCGGAGGTCACCAGAGCTGGGCCACGATGTCGGCCGCCTGCTCCTCCCACTGGGCGTAGTGGAACGGGTACGCCGACACCTGCAC
>JAEYGD010000555.1 GCA_023402505.1 Actinomycetes bacterium | reverse complement strand
CCCCGGGCCACCGCCGTCTCGACCAGTGCGGCGTCGATCATGGAGTCGTGGTGCCCGACTTCGGGTGTCTGCCACCCGTTCGTTCCCACCACAAGTCCATGATCGACGAGGCTCAGCTGTCGCCGCCGGTCTCGCCGACCGGTGCCGCCGTGACGTCCTCGATGGCGTACTTCTTGGCCGCCTCGGCCGGAACGCTGGCCGGGACCGTGCCCCGCAGGGCGAGCTGCCGCAGCGTCGCGACCACGATCGACTCCGCGTCGACGTGGAAGTGGCGGCGCAGCGCGTGCCGGGTGTCGGACATGCCGAACCCGTCGGTGCCGAGCGACGTCCAGTCGCCGGGCACCCAACGGGAGATCAGGTCCGGCACCGCCCGCATCCAGTCGCTGACCGCCACCTTGGGGCCGTCGGCGTCGGCCAGCTTCTGCGCCACGTACGGCACCCGCTGCTCGCCGCCCGGGTTGAGCAGGTTGTACGCCTCGACCTCGACCGCGTCACGGCGCAGCTCGGTCCACGAGGTCACCGACCAGACGTCCGCGGCCACGCCCCAGTCCTGGGCGAGCAGCTCCTGCGCCTTGAGCGCCCACTGCATGCCGGTGCCGGAGGCCAGCACCTGCGCCTTCGGGCCGTCCACCTGCGGCGCCGGGGCGTACCGGTAGATGCCCTTCACGATGCCCTCGACGTCCACGTTCTCCGGCTCCACCGGCTGGAGGATCGGCTCGTTGTAGACGGTCAGGTAGTAGAAGATGTTCTCCTGCGCCTCGCCGTACATGCGGTGCAGGCCGCTCTCCACGATGTGCGCGATCTCGAACGCGAACGCCGGGTCGTAGGCGACCACCGCCGGGTTGGTGGCGGCGAGCAGGTGCGAGTGCCCGTCCTCGTGCTGCAGACCCTCGCCGTTGAGCGTGGTCCGGCCGGCGGTGGCGCCGAGCAGGAAGCCGCGGGTCATCTGGTCGGCCGCCGCCCAGAGCCCGTCGCCGGTGCGCTGGAACCCGAACATCGAGTAGAAGATGTACATCGGGATCATCGGCTCGTCGTGCGTGGCGTACGCGGTGCCGGCCGCGGTGAACGAGGCGACCGAGCCGGCCTCGTTGATGCCCTCGTGCAGGATCTGCCCGCCGGTCGCCTCCTTGTACGACAGGAACAGCTCCCGGTCGACCGACGTGTACCGCTGGCCGTGCGGCGAGTAGATCTTCTGCGTCGGGAACAGCGAGTCCATGCCGAACGTGCGCGCCTCGTCCGGGATGATCGGCACCCAGCGCCGGCCGAACTCCTTGTCCTTCATCAGGTCCTTGAGCAGGCGGACGAAGGCCATCGTGGTGGCGACCTTCTGCTTGCCGGACCCGCGCTTGACGTCCGCGAAGCGCTCCGGGCCGGGAATGGCCAGCCGCTTGCTGCCGGACCGCCGTGACGGCAGGTAGCCGCCGAGCTGCCGGCGGCGCTCGTGCAGGTACTGGATCTCGTCGGACTTCTCGCCCGGGTTGTAGTACGGCGGCAGGTAGGGGTTCTCCTCCAGCGCCTTGTCCGGGATGTCCAGGTAGAGCCGGTCGCGGAAGGTCTTGAGGTCCTCCAGCGTCAGCTTCTTCATCTGGTGGGTGGCGTTGCGGCCCTCGAAGTGCGAGCCGAGCGTCCAGCCTTTGATGGTCTTGGCGAGGATCACCGTCGGCTGGCCGGTGTGCTCCATCGCCGCCTTGTAGGCCGCGTAGAGCTTCCGGTAGTCGTGGCCGCCCCGCTTGAGGTTCCAGATCTCGTCGTCGGAGAGGTGCTCGACCATCTTGCGGGTGCGCTGGTCGCGGCCGAAGAAGTGCTCCCGGACGTACGCCCCGGACTCCGCCTTGTAGGTCTGGTAGTCACCGTCGGGCGTGGTGTTCATCAGGTTGACCAGCGCGCCGTCGGTGTCGGCGGCCAGCAGCGGGTCCCACTCGCGGCCCCAGACCACCTTGATGACGTTCCAGCCGGCGCCCCGGAAGAACGCCTCCAGTTCCTGCATGACCTTGCCGTTGCCGCGGACCGGCCCGTCCAGGCGCTGCAGGTTGCAGTTGATGACGAAGGTGAGGTTGTCCAGCTCCTCGCGGGCGGCGACCCCGATCGCGCCGAGCGTCTCCGGCTCGTCCATCTCGCCGTCGCCCAGGAACGCCCAGACGTGCTGGTCCGAGGTGTCCTTGATCCCGCGGTGGTGCAGGTAGCGGTTGAACCGCGCCTGGTAGATCGCGTTCAGGCCGCCCAGACCCATCGAGACGGTGGGGAACTCCCAGAAGTCCGGCATCAGCCGGGGGTGCGGGTAAGAAGGAAGCCCGCCGGCAGTTCCGTTTGATCGGTGCGACAGCTCCTGCCGGAACCCGTCGAGCTGGTGCTCGCTGAGCCGGCCCTCCAGGAACGCCCGCGCGTACATGCCGGGGGAGGCGTGCCCCTGGTAGAAGATGTGGTCGCCGCCGCCGGGGTGGTCCTTGCCGCGGAAGAAGTGGTTGAAGCCCACCTCGTAGAGCGAGGCCGAGCTGGCGAAGGTGGAGATGTGCCCGCCGACGCCGATCTCCGGGCGCTGTGCCCGGTGCACCAGCATCGCCGCGTTCCACCGGACGTACGCCCGGATCCGCCGCTCGACGTGCTCGTCACCCGGGAACCACGGCTCGCGCTCCGGCGGGATCGTGTTGATGTAGTCCGTGGTGGTCAGGGACGGCACCCCGACCTGGCGCTCGCGGGCCCGCTCGAGCAGGCGCAGCATGACGTAGCGGGCGCGCTTGGTCCCGCGCTCGTCGATGACACCGTCGAGCGACTCGACCCATTCGCCGGTCTCTTCAGGGTCGATGTCCGGAAGCTGGCTCGGCAGACCGGCGGTGATCACCGGGCGCTTGCGTTCCGTAGCCACAGGCGTTCCCTCGGTTGTGTGTGGGACAGGTCTCTAGCGCCATCCTGCCCCCTCGTGGCACCTGTCGTCACCTCCACCGCCAGCAGACGCGACGCTCGACACAGGTACTCATCGGTAACTTTGTGCAACCGGCCGCCCGGGTCGGCCCGGCACGGCCGGACGGCGGTGTCCCGGCCGTCGTGCGACCCCTTGCGGGTGCTCCCTACCGTTCGGGCATGAACGCGGGACGCGTCTTCCTCGGGGTGTTGCTGGGGCTCGGCGGAGCGGCACTGGTGCTGGCCGCCGGCGTGGGTGTGCTGGCGGGAGACTTCGCCGCGCTGCCCGTTCTCGTCCTCGGTGGGGTGGTCGCCGTCGTCGGGGTGGTCCTGGCCCGGTCCGGGCTCCGGGGCCCGGCCCGCCGGACGGTGCGGACGAGCCGTGGCCACTCGTCGGGCTACTACCTGCCCGGCCCGGCCGCCGACGCGGGAGCCGCGTACCACCACAACGAGCGCGACCACGACAGCGACCGGAACCACGGGGGCGGCTGGTCGGGTGGCGACTCCGGTGGTGGCTGGTCCTCGGGCGGGGGCGACTCCGGTGGTGGCTGGTCCTCCGGCGGCGGTGACTCCGGTGGTGGCTGGTCCTCCGGCGGCGGTGACTCCGGCGGTGGCGGCGGCAGCTGACGGCGCCTCTTCGACGGGCCGGTGCGGCCCGCGTCGCTGGGGCAGAATGCGGCGTATGCGTACCGAGGTGATCACGGTCCAGACCGGGGCCCGCCCGACCGTCCGGGACATCACGGCCGAGGCGGAGCGGTTCGTCGCCGGGGCCGGCGACGGCCTGCTGCACGTCTTCGTGCCGCACGCGACCGCCGGGCTGGCGATCATCGAGACCGGCTCCGGCTCGGACGACGACCTGCTCGCCGCGCTCGACGACCTGCTGCCCGCCGACGGCCGTTGGCGGCACCGGCACGGGTCGCCCGGCCACGGACGGGACCACGTGCTGCCGGCGTTCGTGCCCCCGTACGCGACGCTGCCGGTGCTGGGCGGGCGGCTCGCGCTCGGCACGTGGCAGTCGGTGTGCCTGGTCGACCCGAACGGCGACAACCCGACCCGCCAGGTCCGCTTCTCGTTCCTGCCCGGCTGAACGCCGTCGGCCGGTCGCCGATGGTCGTGGCGGTGGTGCGGTTGGTGCCGCTGGTCCGGTGGTGCAGGTGGTGCCGGTGACCGGTGCCGGTGGTGCCGGTGTGGTGGCCTCGGGCCGCGACCGAGGCCACCACGCGGCGGATCGAGCGTCCGTGCCGGCGCGGGCTCAGGCGGCCGTCGCGGCCAGCTGGGTGATGTGAATGCGGGTGACCAGCGCGTCGAGCAGGCCGCGCAGCAGCACCCCGGTCGTCTCGTCCCTGACCGTGCCGTCCGGGCCGAGCTTCTCGTGGGCGTTGGTCACGATGATCTCCGGTTTGCTGATCACGGCCGAGTCGGTCCAGAGGAAGAGCTGCCGGAGCTGGAGCTGGGCCCGTACGGTGCCCATGCCGGTCGGGGCGGCCCCCATGATGGCCACCGGCTTGTGGGCCAGCGGCGACACCCAGGACGTGATCGGGAAGCTCGGGCGGGAGGCCCAGTCGAGGGCGTTCTTGAGCACCCCCGGCACCCCGTAGTTGTACTCGGGCGTGGCGATGAGCAGCGCGTCCGCCGCGGCGATGCGGTCCCGCAGGTCGACGACGGCCGCCGGCGGTTCCGGCTCGGCGTCCTCGCTGAACGGCGGGATGGCGGCCAGGCCCTCGTACCGGTCGATGGTGAGGCCGGCGGGCGCGAGACGCTGCGCCGCCCGGATGAGCGCCGTGTTGAAGGACGCGTCCCGCAGGCTGCCGGAGACGGCGAGGACCGAGAAGTCGGACATGCGATGACCCTTTCCGGGGAAGTCGGGTTGCCCAGCACGGAATGCTTGAGCTGATAAACAGTTGAGCATCTCAACGATTGAAGCGCAAGTAGGATGTGAGTCATGGCGCAGAGCACCGTCCCGTCGACCGGCCCGGAGGCGGCCGGCCGCTCCCGGCTGGCCGGAGACGCGGTGCGCAGGATCATGCACATCGCCTCGGCCATCCGGCACTACCAGGATCTGGACATCGCCGAGCTGGGGCTCACCCCGGCGGCGGCCCGGGCCCTGCACGAACTCGACCCGGATCATCCGCTGCCCGCCCGCGACCTCGCCGAGCAGCTGCGCTGCGACCGGTCGAACGTCACCGCGCTGGTGGACAAGCTGGAGCAGGCGGGTCTGGTCGAGCGCCGGGTCGACCCCACCGACCGGCGGCAGAAGACCCTCGTCGTGACCGAGACCGGCCGGCGCGTCCGGCACCGCGTCCACCAGGTGATGTCCGACTCCCGACTCCTCGCCGGCCTCACCGACGACGACCTCGCCGTCCTGCGTGACCTGGTGTTCAAGGTGTCCGACGGCGGCTGCCCGGAGACGTGCGAGGGCGACTGACCCGCCCGCGCCCACGTGTCCCGGTGGGCGACGCGGGCCCCGGTCGGTAATGCTGTCCGTCGTGACCACCCCGCAGGATCTTGACGAACGGCTCCGCGCGGCCCTGGGAGCGCTGACCTCCGCCGAGCACCGGCGGGAGCCCTCCCGGCCCGTCACCGACGACGCGTCGTTGACCGGCGCGCAGGCGCTGGAGCTGTTCGACGCCCAGGTCGTCAGCCGTCAGCTCGACCTGGCCGCCCGGTGGCTGCGCGGCTTCGGCGAGGGGTTCTACACGATCGGCTCGGCGGGTCACGAGGGCAACGCCGCCGTCGCCGCGGCCCTGCGACCCACCGATCCCGCCCTGCTGCACTACCGCTCCGGCGCCTTCTACTGTGTCCGCTCCGGCCAGGCGGCGGGTGCCGGTCTGCCGGTCGGCGCGGAGAGGGCACCGCACCGGTCGAGCGTCCCCGCCACCACGGCGGAGTCGCCGGACCGCAGCGCCGTCCCGGCGCCGCGCACCGGTCGCGGGGAGGACGAACCGGTCGCCGTGCCGGCCGGCCCGGAGGGCGACCCGGCCGGCTCGGTGGTCGCCCGGGAGGGCTTCCCCGGTGGTCCGGCCGGCGCCGGGGAAGACGCCCCGGGTGTCGGCGCCGTCGCCGTACCGGCCGGCCCCGCCGCGGAACCCGAGCAGATCGACGGCGAGCCGGGTGCCGGCGGCGCCGCCGACCCGGAGCGGCCCCTCGCCCCCGGGTACGCCGACGCCGCCCGCGACGTGCTGCGCGGCATCGTCGCCTCGGCACGGGAACCGATCGCCGGCGGGCGGCACAAGGTCTTCGGCCGTGCCGACCTCGCGGTCGTGCCCACCACCTCCACCATCGCCTCGCACCTGCCCAGGGCGGTCGGCCTCGGGCTGGCCGTGGAGCGGCTGCGCCGGCTCGACGGGACCGGCCGGCGGGCCGGGCCACGGGCCGGCGACGGAGCCGCCCCCGCGCCGTGGCCGCCGGACGCGATCGTCGTCTGCTCCTTCGGCGACGCGTCGGTCAACCACGCCAGCGCCACCGCCGCCCTCAACACGGCCGGTTGGTACGACCACACCGGCCTGCGCCTCCCGGTCCTGTTCGTCTGCGAGGACAACGGACTCGGCATCAGCGTGCGCTCGCCGGCGGGCTGGGTCGAGGCGACGCTGCGGTCCAAGCCGGGGATCCGCTACTTCGCCGCAGACGGGAGCGACCTGGTCGGGGCGTACGCGGGGGCGACCGAGGCGGCCGCGTGGGTGCGCCGGCACCGGCGCCCGGCGGTGCTGCACCTGTCGACGGTCCGGCTGATGGGGCACGCCGGCGCGGACGCCGAGACCGCGTACCGCGCGGGTGCCGAGATCGCCGCCGACCGGGAGCGGGATCCGCTGCTGGCGACCGCGCGGCTGCTGGTCGGGGCGGGCGTCGCCACCGGTGCGGAGCTGCTCGCCCGCTACGACGGGATCGGCTGGCGGGTCCGCCGGATCGCCGAGGAGGTGTTGGACGAGCCGAAGCTGACCGACCCGGCGGAGGTGGTCGCCCCGCTGGCGCCGCGGCGTCCGGCCCGGGTGGCCCGCGCGGTGGCCGACGCGGCGGCACGGG
>JAEYGD010000539.1 GCA_023402505.1 Actinomycetes bacterium | reverse complement strand
ACACTCAGGAGTGCGGGCAGGTGTTGCGGTACTCCTGGATCGCGAGCCCGCTCGGGCCCGGGCAGAGGAACTGGTCGTAGCGGGTGTCGTCGTCGATGAACCGCTTCAACCAGGCGACCATCTGCTTGGCCATCGGGGTGTTGGTGGTCTGCGGGAAGAAGTGGCTCGCGTTGTTGAGCTCCAGGTACGCCTTCTCGGACGAGGCCGGGATGGTGTTGTAGAACGGCTCGGAGTGCGACGAGACCGGGGCCACGCTGTCGGACTCGCCGCCGATGATCAGCGTCGGGACGCGCACGTCCCCCCAGGTCTTGTCGGTGTTCCAGGGCGCCAGCGGCACGGCCGCCTGCAGTGACGGCCGCGAGACGGCCGCCTCCAAACTGCCGCCGCCGCCCATCGAGTGCCCGGCCACCCCGAGCCGGGTCGCGTCGATGCGGCCGCGCACCGAGCTGCGCTCGGTCAGCCAGTCCAGCGCGGCGAGCAGCTGCCGGCCGCGGCTGTCCGGCTGGTCGAGCCGGGAGTTGGTCTCGATGCCGATGACGACGAAGCCGTGCGAGGCGATCCGCGGGCCGAGCCAGTCCAGGCTGGACCAGGAGGCGGTGAAGCCGGGCGAGATGGCGATGGCGCCGAAGGTGCCCTCGCTGGTGCTGGTCGGGTAGTAGACGACGCCGCCGCCGAAGCCGGTCACACTCAGCGAGGAGACGCTGAACGACGAGGTGGCGAACGGTCCGCGGCTCGCCTCCAGGATCGCGTTGGTCGGGGCGGGACCGCGCTCGTACGGGTTGTCGGCGGCCTGGGCGGCGGCCGGCACGGCCAGCGCGGCACCGCCGGCCAGGACCGCGGTCACGGCGAGCCGGGCCAGGGTGGACATCGGGGAACGGGGACGGGTGGTGGTGGACGATCGCACGTCGGGTACTCCCTGCTGGGGTCGGAGTGGCATCGACGTGCGTCAGTCTTCGGCGATTAGGGGGAACTCCGCATCGGCGAAATCACCGGTCGGCGCCGGTGGGGACGAGACCGCGGGCGAACCGGAACGAGACGGCCTCCATCAGCGGCCTGCGTTTGGTGTTCTGGAAGGCGGCGATCCGCCAACTGCCGTCGTCCTCGCGCACCAGCACGTACGTCTGCACCTTCGTCAGCCGCTTCGGACGCTCACCCTTGTAGATCTCGCCCCGTCCGGTGACCACGGCGGTGGCCGGCCCGGGGAACCGCACGTCGAGCACCTCGTCGGCGAGGCGGGTGCCCTTGACGAACGTCGTGAAGAGCGCCCGGTGACTGGCCACGATGTCCCGCCGGCCCCGGTAGTGGGTGCCCACCCAGGTGACGTAGGTGGCGTCCGCGGTGAACAGCCGGCCGTACGCCTCGGCGTCCTGCCGGCCCCAGGCCGTCACGAGCGCGTCGATCACGGCGAGGACGGCGGTACGGTCGTCGGGCATGATCCCTCCCAGGGTAATCTGCACGGATGCAGAATCTGCATGTGTGCAGATAATAGGAAGAGGTCCATCGGTATGGCAAGACGCTCATGGGACGAGCGGCACACCATCTTCCGCCGCTACCTCGACGCGGTCGGCCTGCACGGAATGGCGGGGGCCGAAGCCGCTGGCCTGCACCCGTCGGAATGGCACGCCCTCAGCCTCATCACGCTGGAGGGCCCGCTGACCTCCGGTGACCTCGCCAGCCGGATCGGGCTGACCAGCGGCGCCACCACCCGGCTGATCGACCGGCTCGAACGCGCCGGGTACGCCCGCCGCGCGGCCGACCCGGCCGACCGGCGCAAGGTCGTCGTCGAGCCGGTGCCCGAGGCGCTCGGCCGCATCGACGAGGTGGTGACCCCCGCGCGCGACCGCCTCGCCGACGTGCTCGCCGCGTACACCCCGGAGCAACTCGACGTCATCTTCGACTACTTCGAGCGGGCCGCGCCCGCGTTCCGGGAGGCGACGCAGCAGATCCGCGGCACCCGCCGGCGCTGACGCCGCCCCGGGTCAGCGGAGCAGCCGCAGCCCGCCGACGGTCCGCTCGTGCGCCGGGAAGTCCTCGGCGGTGTGCGGCGCGTGGACCCAGGTCCGCAGCGAGTCGGCGGCGACGTCCACCTCGACCAACCGGACCGGGTTGGTACGCCGGGAGTGGAAGGTCTGCAGGAACGAGTGGACCCGGTTGCCGTGCACGCCGGTGTCCACCCGGTACGCGGCGGTGCCGGTGTGACCGGAGAAGACGAGCCGGATGTTGGGGTAGCGCGAGACCAGGTTGTCGAACAGGTAGCGCGGGCTGGTCGATCCGTAACCGGCGCTTGCGCCGATGGTCCCGTCCGCCTCCAGGTAGTGGTGTGTCACCACGACGACGTTGTGCCGCGGATGGGCGGCGACCACGTCCCGCGCCCAGCCCACCGCCGCCGCCCGGGGCCACGGCTCCAGGGTCAGCACCAGCCACCGCACCCCGCCGGCCTCGTAGGTCACGAACGCGTTGTCGATCTTGCCGGCCTCGAACCGGCCCCGGACCGCGCCCGCGGTGAAGTACCGGTTGAAGGTCGTGGTGTCGCGCAGCAGCGGCCCGGCGGGGCGGCGCACCGTCCCGTCCGGCGCGTAGACCTGGGTGTCGTGGTTGCCGACGGCGAGGGAGTACGGAACCCCGGCGACCTCCAGCGGCCGCAGGGCGGCACGGGCCCGGTCGTACTGCACGTGGTCGGGGGTGTCCCACTTGACCACGTCACCGGCGTGGGCGACGAAGCGCAGGTCCAGCGCCGACCGGTTGGCCACCAGCCAGTCGCTGCGCTGCCGGAACCGGCCGTCGCCGGCGTTGACGACCTCCTCCTGCGTGTCCGGCACGACCGCGAAGCTGAACCGCGGGTCGGTCGCGCCGGGCGGGGCCTCCATCCGGGCGTACGCGACGTGGACGTTGCGGTCGCACTCGCCGGTGTACCGGTCGTTGACCAGCTCGACCGTGACGGTACGCGTCCCGTCGGCCAGTTCCGGACCCACCGCGTACGCGCCGTAGTCGGTGGCGCTGCCGATGGTGGCCTCACCCGCGACCGTGCCGTCCACCCGGATCCGGACGACCGGCCAGCCGTCGCAGTGGTCACCGATCGCGCCGACCACCACCCGGCCGGGTCCCCGCACCGTGGTGCTGGCCGAACTCCCGTCCCGCCAGAGCGTGGCGTGCGTCCCGGACGGCGGCACCGGAGTGCCGGTGGCCGGCTGGATGGTGCCGTTGACCACGGTGAACGGCGAGGGTCCCACCGCGTTGGCCACGCCGGCGACCGCTCCGGCCGACACCACGACCAGCACCGCCACGATGGTCCGCGTGATCCGCATCGGTGACCTCCCGTCCGCAGCCGGCGGGCGCCGGCTCCGGGGATGCTACGGGAGTACGCCCAGGTCACCATGCATCCGTCGAGGTGACTGCGTGCGTTCGGCGTGTCTACGAGGAGTAGTCGCGTCGTCCGTCCTCAGCGCAGCCCGGCCGCCGCCCCGTCCAGGTCGGTGAGGAACGCCCGCACCGCGGGCGGTCGGGCGCGTCCGGCGAGGGTCGCGGCGAAGACCCGCCGGACGGCGGCGTCGTCGCGGTGCACGCGGAGCAGGGCGAGGTCCGGCGGGGTGGCCCGGACCGCCAGGGCGGGCACCAGCGCGACGCCCAGCCCGGCCGCCACACAGCCCAGCTTGCCGGTCCACTCGGCCGCCACGATGTCGATCCGGGGGCGGAACCCGGCCGGCAGGGCGGCCCGCAGCAGGGTCTCCTCGGCGGTGGCCGATCCGGCGATGAACGCGTCGCCGGCCAGCTCACGCAGCCGGACCGTCCTGCGGCGGGCGAGCCGGTGCGTCCGGGGCACCGCCACCAGCAGCACCTCGTCCAGCAGGTGGTGCAGGTCGAACCGGTCGTCGTCGAGAGGCTGGTCGGGGGGCGCGCTGACCACCACGACGTCGGCGTCTCCGCCGGCCAGCCGCTCCAACAAGCCGGGGGTGAGCCCCTCCACGAGGGACAGCGTCACGTCGGGGTGGGCGGACCGGAACGCGGAGAGGGCCCGTGGGACGAGCGCCGCGACGGCGGTCGGGAACGCGCCGACCCGCAGCCGGCCCGCGGCCAGGTCACCGAGCGCGGCCAGGTCCCGCCGGGCGGCGGCGAGCCGGTCGAGCACCGCCTCGGCATGACCGAGCAGGCAGCGGCCCTGCTCGGTCAGGGCGACGCCGCGTGGCAGCCGGTCGAACAGGAGCGCTCCGGTCTCCGCCTCCAGGGCGGCGACCTGCCGCGAGACGGCGGACTGGGTGTAGCGCAGGGCCCGCGCGGCGGCGGTGATCGACCCGTACGCGGCGACGGTGCGGAACACCTCCAGGGCGGTGGGCTGCATCCCGCCATCCTGCCATGCGCGAAACGCATGGCTGCGATACCCAACATTCGCTGGTCGCATGGCTGTCCGGGCTCTAGCGTTCCTTGCCATGGACGCCGTCGCACTACTGGGAACCGGCACGATGGGCACCGCGATCGGCCGGCGGTTACTGGCCGCCGGCCTGCGACTCACCGCCTGGAACCGCACCCGTGCCCGCGCCGGCCCGCTCGTCGCGGCCGGTGCGCGACCGGCCGCCGGCCCGGCGGAGGCCGTCCGGGACGCCGACGTGGTGATCACCGTGCTCACCGACGCGGCGGCGGTCCGCGAGGTGCTCGCGACGGCGGCGGACGCCCTGCGTCCCGGCAGCCACGTGGTCGAGATGTCCACGATCGGTCCCCGGGCCGCTCGCGACCTGGCCGGGCTGCTGCCGGCGACCGTGCCGCTGGTGGACGCGCCGGTCGCCGGTAGCGCCGGCGCCGCCGAGGCCGGCCGGCTCGTGGTGCTGGCCGGCGGAGAGCCGGCAGCGCTCGACCGGGTGACCCCGGTGCTGGACCTGCTCGGCACG
>JAEYGD010000515.1 GCA_023402505.1 Actinomycetes bacterium | reverse complement strand
GGTGCGGGCCGGTCAGGACCGGTCCCGGGCCCACGCCACCAGCCGCTCCGCCGGCCACGTGTTGACCACCCGGTCCGCCGGCACGCCGCAGCGGGCGGCGCGTTCGCAGCCGAAGCGCTGCCAGTCGAGCTGACCGGGGGCGTGCGCGTCGGTGTTGATCGCGAAGCGGCAGCCCGCCTCCAGCGCCCGCCGGATCAGCCGCTTCGGGGGGTCCTGCCGCTCCGGCCGCGAGTTGATCTCGACGGCGACGCCCGCCTCGGCGCAGGCCGCGAAGACGGCGTCCGCGTCGAAGTCGCTCTCGCCCCGCGTACGCGGCCGGTGCGCCCGGTCGCCGGGCCCCGTCACGCCCGCCGGACGGGAGGACACCATCCGCCCCGTGCAGTGGCCGAGGATGTCCAGGTGCGGGTTCGCGATCGCGGCGAGCATCCGGCGGGTCATCTTCCCGCGCTCGTCGCCCAGACCGCTGTGCACCGAGCCGACCACCACGTCGAGCCGGGCGAGCAGGTCGTCGTCCTGGTCGAGCGAACCGTCGGCGAGGATGTCCACCTCGATGCCGGTGAGGATCCGGAAGCCCTCGGGCAGCGCCTCGTTCAGCTTCGCCACGTGGTCCAACTGGCGGCGCAGCCGGTCCGCGGTGAGGCCCCGCGCCACCTTGAGCCGCGGCGAGTGGTCGGTCAGGACGACGTACTCGTGGCCCAGCTCGACCGCCGCGAGCGCCATCTCCTCGATGGGCGAGCCGCCGTCGGACCAGTCGGAGTGGGTGTGGCAGTCGCCCCGCAGGGCGGTCCGCAGCGCGGTCGCCTCCGCGTCCAGGTCGGACCCCTCGGTCGCGACCAGCCGGCGCAGGTAGACGGGCTCCTCACCGGCCAGCGACTCGGCGACGCAGCGGGCCGTCACGTCGCCGACCCCGGACAGCTCGGTCAGCTTCCCGGCGCGCGCCCGCTGGGCGACCTCTGCCGGCGGCAACGCCGCCAGGGCGGTCGCCGCCGACCGGAAGGCGCGGACCCGGTAGGTGGCCTCGTTGGCCCGCTCCAGGAGGAAGGCGATCCGGCGCAGGTCGGCGATCGGGTCCCGGGCGGTCATGCCCTGCAACCTACGCGTCCGCGCCGCCGGTCGGGGGGACGAACCGGCGGGCACCGGCCGGTGCGGTGCCCGCCGGGCCGGCCGGCACCGCCCGGGTGCCCACCGTGGCCGACCGTACCTAGCGGGCGGCGGGCGCCTTCGGGCAGCCGTTCCGGCGGTGCCAGGCGGCCACCTCCGTCGCGGGCGACCGGTCGACACCCTTGCGCCACGCGTTCAGGTACGGCGCCGGCCAGATCACGCCGCGCCGGATCCACCAGCCGTCCTTCCCGGCGCACGGCGGCGAGATCCCGAAGTGCAGGTGGCACACGTTGTTCGCGTTGCCGGTGCGGCCGACCGTCCCGAGCTGCTGGCCGGCGCGGACGCGTACCCCCGGTTCGACGCCCGCGGTCACCTTGGTGAGGTGGGACCCGTAGTACCGCACGCCGTCGTCGCCCAGCACCGAGACCGACAGGCCGCCGTTCCACGGGCCGCGCGGACCACGCCGGTCGAACCGGTCCACCCGGCTCACCTCCAGGACCGTCCCGTCGGTCACCGCCACGACCGGCTCACCACAGTCGGCGAAGATGTCGGTGCCGGGATAGGCCGAGTGGGTCGGGTGGTAGGACACCTTGCGGGCGCGTACCGGAAAGACATGCCGGGCTCCGGCGCGGGTCGGCGTCGCCGACGGGCCCGGCACCGCGGTGGGTGTCGTGCCGGCGCCCGGCGCGGCCGGCTGGTCGGCGGTGACCGGACCGGTCGGTGTGCCGGCGTCCGCGCCCGGCCGGGTCGTCGCGCAACCGCCGGCCAGCGCCGCCACGAGCAGCAGCAGGACCGGGTACGCGGAACGGCGGGCCGAGGGCGGAGGCATCCGGCCATCCTGGCAGACCAGTACGGTGGGGACGAGAGGCGTGTGTGGAGGGAGGCGACCGTGACCGACCCGTACGGCGGGTTCCGGCCCCGCAGCCCGTCCGGGCTCTTCCCGTCCGGGCCCCCCTCCCGGCCCACCTACCGGGAACCGCACCCCGTCTCCGGCGCCGGGGTCGCCGTCGGCGGTGCGGGCGCCGCCCTGTGGCTGCTGCTGTTCGGGCTGCTCGGCACGAGCGTCCGGACGTACGTCTGGTGGACGGCCCTGGCCGGCGGCCTCGCCTGGCTGGTCGCTCTCCTGCTGGTCCGGTACGGCGACCGGGGCGCCGGCACCGGCGTCGCCATCGTCACCGCCGGCGGGTGGAGCATCGCGGCGGCGGTCGTCGTGACCCGCTGGGCGGCCGGCGGAGACTGGCCCCTCTGGTGAGGCCGGGAACCGGCGTGGAGATCGCGTTCGGTCGCCGGTCGGCTGCGCAGCGAAGCCCGTCTTGACTTGCCGACCGGGCTGGCGCACCCTCGGCGGTATGGCCTGGACCACTCCGCGGCTCGACCCTGAGCGCAGCCGTCGCCGCCTGCAACTCCTCGCCGAGTTGGCGGGTGCGCGGGCGGTACGGCAACGGGAGCGGCCGCAGCGCCTCCGCGGCGAACGGTTGCGGCAGCTCATCGCAACCCGGCGACGCGTCGCCGGCTGACTTCCAACCACCCCAGGATTGGCCGGCCCTTCGGGGCGTTGACCGGTCGCCTGCCGACCCGACCGGCTAACGTGCACGCGTAACGGGTCGGTTGGGGCGCCGAGGCAGTTTGGGGGGACCGTGTCGTATTTCGCTGCGGCCGTGGTGCGCGACGAGAGCGGCTGGACCGCCGCCGAGGTCAACCTGCGCGGGGTCACCGACGTCGACGAGGTCGCCGACCGGTTGCGTGACGTCGACCCGGACGCCGACCTGTCGCTGCTCTTCGTCGAGGCCGAGGACGCGTACCTGGTGATCCTGCGCCTGGACGAGGGCGAGGACCTGCGGGTCTTCGGTTCCGACTCGGCGTACGCCGAGGAGTCCCGCCTGGGGGCGCTCCTCGTGGGTGACCTCAAGACCTCGGTGACCGGGTTGGACGACACCGAGGAGACCCGCCCGGCCGGCGGCGACGAGGACGGCGAGCAGCCGGCCGTCGACCCCGAGGCGGACCCGGTCGGTGACGCGGACCTCCTCGCCGACCTGGGTGTCCCCGCGCCGAAGCTGCTGGCGCTCTGCGCCCACGAGGGCATGCTGCCCGCCGACGTGACCGCCGAGCTGTGCACCGTGTTGGGCTGCACCGACGAGGTCGAGGAACTGCGTGAGGTCTGAGCCCCCGGGTCCGGGAGCGGCCGGCGACGCGCCGATCCCGCACGGCCCGGCCGGGGAGCCGCTCCTGCCGCACGGTGGCGAGCCGGCGGACGCCACCGATCCGGCGCTGGGCACCGTCCGGCCCGGACAGCCGACGCCCGGCCGTGCCGGCCGGGTCGGCCCCGGCGCGGACGAAGGACTGGCCGACCCGGATGGCGCGGGTCGCCGGCAGCGACATGAGCTGTGGATGCGCCGGGCACTGGAGGTCGCGGTGACCGGGGCGGACAGCCCGGCCGCCGCACCCGACGACGTCCCGGTCGGCGCGGTGCTCTACGGGCCCGACGGGGTCGAGCTGGCGACCGGACGCAACGAGCGGGAACTGACCGGCGACCCGACCGCCCACGCCGAGGTGCTGGCGCTGCGCCGGGCCGCCGGCCGGCTGGGCCGCTGGCGGCTCGACGGCTGCACCCTGGTGGTCACCCTTGAACCGTGCACGATGTGCGCGGGCGCGCTGGTGCTGGCCCGCGTCTCGACCGTCGTCTTCGGCGCCTGGGAGCCGAAGACCGGCGCGGCCGGCTCGCTCTGGGACGTGCTGCGGGATCGCCGCCTCAACCACCGCCCCGAGGTGTACGGCGGTGTCCTCGAAGCCGAGACCGGGGCGGTCCTGCGCGCCTTCTTCCGGTGACGGTTGCGGTGCGCTCAGCCTGCCGGGCGCAGCAGGCCCGCCGCCACCGTGCGCGCGGTGTCCGTCCACGCCGCCGGGCGCATGGTGGCCGGATCGAGGCGCACGATCGACCGGCGCCCCTCGGCGTACACCGTCGCGCCGTCGACCGAGCGGAACCGGAAGGCGTACTCGGCGCTGCTGGTGCCGAACCGGTCGAGCCAGAAGTGGACGGCGATCGGGCCGGTGCCGGTGACCGGCGCCCGGTAGGTGATGGTGAACTCGCGGACCGCGTGGAAGACGTCCGGAGGGCTGTCGCCGCCCTGGAAGGCGACCCCCCGCTCGGCCCAGTACGCGGTGAGCGCGCGCTCCAGCAGCACCGCGTACCGGGCGTTGTGCAGGATGCCGAGCGCGTCGAGGTCGTCGAAGTGCACGGTGACGTGCTCGACGTGGCCGTACCCGACGGCGGGCGGGTCGGCGAGGGCGTGGCTCATGTCAGGCCTTCCGGTAGCAGGGCGGGCTCCGGGCAGAGCGCCCGGAGCCGGGTCAGCACGGCGTGCCGTGCGTGCGCGTAGGTGGTCTCCGGGTCCAGCAGCCGCGAACGGACGGCGGCGGCTATGCCCAGCGCGTCGATCTCGTACGCCAGGCGCGCGGCGTCGGTGCCGGCGGGGAGTTCGCCGGCGTCGACCGCCTCGCGGACCAGCCGTTCGAGGAAACCGGTCCAGCGGGCGAAGACCTCGGCGAGCCGGTCCCGGACCGGGCCGGGACGGGCGTTGTACTCGAATTCGGTGCTGGCGAAGAAGCAGCCGCCGGGGAGCATCCCGGTCGCGTAGAAGGCGATCCGGGCGTCGTGCAGGGCCCACAGCCGGCGTACGCCCGGCGGCGCCGCCAGGGCCGGTGCGACGACGCGCTCCTGCCACTGCTCGACGGCCCGGTCGACGGTCGCCAGTTGGAGGGCCTCCTTCGACCGCCAGTGCGCGAAGAGGCCCGACTTGCTGACGCCCAGCGCCTCGGCGAGCTGCCCGAGCGAGAGACCGTGCAGCCCGGCCTCGGTGGCGAGCACCACCGCGGTGTCCAGCACGGCAGCCCGAGTGCGCTCCCCCCGAGCCACCCGCCCGTCAACCTTCATATGGACAGCCTACAAAAAAGAGCACGACCGTTCGTACTCTTAGTGCCCACCCTCACACCCCCCACCCCACCTCCCCACCCCCCACCCCCCACCCCCCACCCCCAACCCCCGTAGGGGGCACTTACACGGAAAGAGTGGCTATTCGGCGCCGAATAGCCACTCTTTCCGTGTTCGAGGCCCCCGGAGGAGGGTGGGGGGTGGGGCGGCGGGGGTGGGTTAGGTGGTGATCGTGTCTAGGGCGATTTCGACCATTTGGCTGAAGGTTTGTTCGCGTTCCTGCGAGGTGGTCTTCTCGCCGGTGCGGATGTGGTCGCTGACGGTCAGGATGGTCAGCGCCCGGGCCCGGAAGCGGGCCGCGATCGTGTACAGCGCTGCCGACTCCATCTCGACCGCGAGGACCCCGTAGTCGGCGAGCGTGTCGTAGAGATCCGGCCGGTCGGTGTAGAAGGCGTCCGCCGCCAGGATCGGCCCGACCCGCATGGTGATGCCGCGCCGCTCGGCCACCTCCACCGAGGTACGCAGCAGTCCGAAATCGGCGACCGGGGCGTAGTCGATCAGTCCGTCGAAGCGCATCCGGTTCATGTTCGAGTCGGTGGAGGAGCCGATGGCCGCGACCACGTCGCGCAGCCGCAGGTCCTCGGTGAGCGCACCGCAGGAGCCGACCCGGATCAGCGACTTCACGCCGTACTCGTTGACCAGCTCGTGCGCGTAGATCGAGGCGGACGGCATGCCCATGCCGGAGCCCTGGACGGACACGTCCACGCCGTTCCAGCGGCCGGTGAAGCCGAGCATCCCGCGGACCGTCGAGTAGCACTGCGCGCCCTCGAGGTAGGTCTCCGCGATCCACTTGGCCCGCAGCGGGTCACCCGGCATCAGGACCCGCTCGGCGATCTCTCCCGGCTTCGCGCCGATGTGCGTACTCATGGCAAGGATCCTGCCAGGCCGCCGGGCGGCCCACCGGTTCGGCGTCCGATCCCGCGGTCCTGTACCCTACTCGGCGGTGGTGTGTCCGAGTGGCCTAAGGAGCACGCCTCGAAAGCGTGTGAGGGTTTACGCCCTCCGCGGGTTCAAATCCCGCCGCCACCGCCAGTGAGATGCGAGAACGCCCGGTCGGTCCGCGAGGATCGCACCGGGCGTTCCGTTCATCGGGTGGCGCCGGAGCCGCCGCTCAGAGCTTCCGGCCCTTCGCGTCGAAGGCGGCGATGCCGTCCAGCCGGGTTCCCGGGGCCAGTTGCCGCGGATCGAACCAGAAGATCACAACCTGCTGGTCCCGGCTCCAGTACGCCAGGTGGGCCGTGACCTGGCCGCCGTCGACAGTGCCGACGATCCGCTTCGCCGGGCCGACGAAGTACCCGAAGGCGGGCACCGGGAGCTCGCTCGGATCGCGGTCGTCATAGCCCATCTCGTGGAACCCGGGCCGCCGGTCGCTGCCCTCGACGTCGTTGACCAGGTAGTCCGCCACCAGGAGCCCGTCATCCGTGCGTCGGCCGGCCACCAGGCCGATGCTGATCCGGGGCTGGTCCGGCAGGTCGACGGGGACGAAGTAGAAGACCCGCTCGGCGTCGCCGTACCAAATGCCGGTGCCGACCACGTCGCCGATCGGTCGCGGCTCCTCGCTGCTCGGGGTGGGGCTCGGCGCCGGGGTGGACGCGGAGGCGGCCGGCGCGGGCGGGGGCGCCGGTTCGGTCGGGCGGACGCCCAGTACGCCGGCCGCCACCCCCAGGACGGCCGCGGTCGACAGCATCACCACGCCGGTGCCGGCGAGTCGGCGGCGCCGGCGCAGCCGGCGACCCTCGCGCAGCACGGTGTCCAGGTCGAGCCGGCCCGGGTGGGTGTCTTCCGTCGCGCGCATGGCCTGGCGGAGCTGTTCGATCTCGTTCATCGGCGCGTCTCCAGCGTCTCCGGGAGGCGGCCGGCGGTACGCAGCTTCGCCAGCGCGCGGGAGCTGGTGCTCTTGACCGTCCCGACCGACACGTCGAGTTCGCGGGCGACCTGCGTTTCCGGAAGGTCGAAGTAGTAGCGCAGGACGACGATGGCGCGCTCGCGAGGGCTGAGCGTGCCGAGGATGGCGAGCAACCAGCGCCGGGTGGCGACGTCCTCGGCGATGTCGGCTCGACGTTGCTCGGGAAGGTTCTCGGTGGCGTACTCCCGGATCGGGCGCCGTCAGCCGTCGATGAGGTGGTTGACCAGCACCGAGCGGGCGTAGCCGTAGGCGTCGTTGTCGCGTACCCGTGACCAGGAGGCGTACGTGCGGACCAGGGCGGTCTGCGCCGCGTCCTCGGCCTGGTGGTAGTTGCCGGTGATCAGGTAGGCGGCGTGCACCAGCCGCCGGGATGCCGCTCGGGCGAACTCGGCGAACTCGGCGTCACCGCGGGCCATGCCGGCCCTCCCCAGACCTCACGACGGACAGGACGGGCGGGCCGGCGGAAAGGTTGCGTCCCCGCGCCACCAACTTCCGGACCGCTCCGGCCGTCCTCCTCGCTGCGCAACACCGTCCGGTGCCGCGCGACGAGGGGAGGAACATGGCAGGGAAGCCTACGGGCCCGGTCCGGGTCGGCGGGGTGTCGGGTCTGGTGCTGGCGGTACTGCTGTCCGCCGGGTGCGCGGCACCGGCCCCTGAGCGGTCGGCCGGCCCCGGCCCGACCACGTCGGCCCCGGCGACCGAGCGCCCGGCGATCCCGACCGCCGGTTCCGCCGCGCCGGCACGACCCGCCATCCCGGTCAGTTATCCCGCCGACGGCGGCAACGGATGGCGGTTCGCCGCCGCCGAACCGCCGGGGGTGCGGGGCAAGGGGCGGGAGCTGCGCTACCGGGTGGCGGTGGAGCGGGACATCCGGGGGCTGCCGGTCGCGGAGTTCGCGGCGGAGGTCACCCGTACGCTGAACGACCCGCAGGGCTGGACCGCGGGCGGGACGTTGCGCCTGCGCCGGATCGGCCGGGACCAGCGCGTCGACTTCACCATCTACCTGGTCACCCCCGGTACGCGCGACGAGCTGTGTCAGGACGGCCCGGACGGGTACACCTCCTGCCGCAAGGGTGACCGGGTGGTGCTGAACGTGGCCCGCTGGGTGAAGGGTGCCCCACGCTTCGGCGCCGACCTCGCCAGGTACCGCCGGTACATGGTCAACCACGAGGTCGGGCACCGCCTCGGCCACGGCCACGAGCTGTGTCCGGGGCGCGGGCGGCCGGCCCCCGTCATGCAGCAGCAGACCCTGGGCCTGCACGGCTGCATCCCGAACGACCTGCCGTACCTCGATGGTGAGCGCTACACGGGCCGGCCCGGCGCCTACGCCGATCCCATCCCGCCCCGCGAGCGGGGGCGCTGAGCCCGGCTGTTGGCCGGTGCGGTCAGCACGGGCTGTGGCCCTCGTCGAAGGCGCGCTGCGCCCAGTCGGCGTACCCGGCGATGACCTTGCGGACCGTCGCGCCGTCGTGCAGGAAGAGGTACGCCCGGTCGCCGGCGCGGGCGAGCAGGCCGTCGAAGCGGTACTTCCCCTGTGGAGCGTCGAGGTGCCGCACCGCCGGGTAGCGCGCGCGTACCTCGGCGACCGGCGTACCGGCGGCCACCCCCTCCGGGGTGCGCCCCGGTTCGCCGACCCACAGCAGCACCAGCCGGTCGTCGACGAAGATCGGGCTGACCGTTTCGTGTCCGGCCAGCGTCGGGCCGCAGGCGTCGACGTCCGTGCGCAGGATGCCGCGCCGGCTGAGTTCGTCCTCGGTGTCGCCGAAGTCGACGTCGACAAGCCCGTCGAGGTCGACCACCGTGACGGCGGCGGCCGGTTCGCGGACGGCGGTCCGGTCCGGTGAAGCGGGACCGCTGCCCGAGATCCAGGCAGCGGTCATGAGTACGGTAATGAAGCCGAATTGTCGCAATTTCATGGAATCCCCCAGTCCCCAACGGCACCGGGGCGATCTGGTTGCTGGCCGCCCCCGGATTCCTCCTCCCACCTTTCGGCCAGCTCGTCCCAGTAGTCGACGCTCAGCCCCCGGCGCCCGTGGGCCAGCCAGCCGGCGGTGTCCCGCTCCACGTGCAGGCCCAGCTCGGCGAACGGGTCGATCCACCGGCCGGGCTCCACGCCCAACTCGACCAGGGCGGCGTTGATCGGCCACCGCTCCCGCGGACCGTCGAGGGCCGTGTCGAGACGCGGCCCCCAGACCGGCTCGCCGTCGAGCCAGACCGCGGCGGCCTGGCGGCCGTGCCCACCGGCGAACTCCGCCTCGACGTACGCCACCGGACCCCGCCGGGACCACCCGGCCAGCACGTCGGTCAACGCGGGGGAGAGAACCAGCGTGAAGGGGTGCTCCGGGTCGGGTTCCCCGGCCGCGTAGTCCGGCGGTGCGCCGGTCAGCTCCGCCACGAGCTGCGGCGTGACCGGCAGCAGAGCGAAGTCCTGACGCAGCTGGCCGAGGACCGCGTGGTCCAGCTCGCTGGTCTCCTCACGCAGCAGCTCGGCGTCCCCGACGACAGCGCTGAGCTGGTAACTCATGCGTCCACAGGCTGTGGATGAAACATGTGTACGAAGGATCCGGTCAGCCTGGCGGACGGACGCCTGCTCGTCTCCACGCCGCCAGTATCGCCCGAACCCGTCGCAACCGGAGACGGGGCAGACGGATCGGCGGCGAGTTGCAAAGATGATCGGCGATGCGGCGCGGGTTTCCGTCGCCGCCACGGGGGATCGACACAGACGCAGAGACGAAGGCGACCGGGCTCACGCCCGGCCGCTGGTCGATCTGTCCGCTTCCTCCTGGCGACGACCGCGCCACGTTCCCGCCGCGGCGGGCTCACCCCTTTGGAGGAAACATGCAGGACAATCGTTCCGACCGTCGTCGACTGCTCCGGGCCGCGGTGGTCGGCGCCGGCGCCGCCGTCGCCGCTCCGGCGCTGGGCGGCATCAGCCCCGCACAGGCCGCCGCACTGGCGTCCACCGGCGCCATCCCGTGGGTCGGCCCCGCCGGTTCCGGCGCCGACTACGAGGTGGACCCGGCCGTCGGCGCCCAGGCCGCCATCAACGCCGCGCTCGGCAACGGCAGCCAGCGGGCCGTCTTCGTGGCCCCCGGCACGTACCCGGTCAAGGCGCCGGTGGTGCTCGGCGACAAGCAGGCGCTGATCGGTGCCGGCCCACTGACCACGGTGCTGCGCGCCGCCTCCGGCTTCAGCGGTACGGCGCTGGTCGTCAACCCGTGGTCCGGGGAGCACGTCGCCGTGTCCCGGCAGTGCGTCAGCGACATCGGGCTCGACGCCGCGAAGATCGCCGCCAACGGGATCAACTTCCAGATGAACGCCACACCGGGCACCTTCGGGCCGGACCCGGCGCCCTGGTTCACCCGGGTCTTCGTCACCCGTACCACCGGTGACGGCATCTACCTCGGCGGCACCTACGCGGGTGGGCAGCGCGAGTTCAAGCTGACCGACTGCCGGGTCGAACACGCGGGGGGCTGGGCCTACAACATCCAGTCCTCCGACGGCTTCATCAGCGGTTGCTCCGTCCAGGGCGGTGCCGCCGGTGGCTACCGGATCGGCGGCGGCAACGTCCGGGTCTGGGGCAGCAAGGCGTACGGCACCGGCACCGCCACCGCGCCGGGCGCGGCCTTCCGGATCGAGTCCGCCCGAGCCACCCTGGTGGGCTGCGAGGCCCAGGACAGCGCGGGCAACGGGTTCGAGATCCTGGCAGCGAACTGCACGCTCTCCGGCTGCACCGCCGACTCGACCGGGAACGGCAGCAGCGACGCCAACTCGGCCGGCTTCCACATCGCCGCCTCGGCGGTGAACGTGGAGGGCGGCTCGTTCCAGCGCGCCGGTGGCGGCGCCAAGTGGGTGGTCGCCGGCGCGGGCATGCGGACCGCGCTCTACCTCGCCAGCGGCGTCGACTTCGTCTCCGTACGGCTGGTCACCGGCGGAGCCCGGGAGACGCCGTTCCAGCGCCTGATCACCGGGACCGTGGGCAGCCGCTCGTCGGTCACGGTCCTCGGCTGACCACCGGGGAACGGAAACGACGAAGGGCCGGCCTCGCGGGGGCCGGCCCTTCGTCGATGGCGGAGGATACGAGATTCGAACTCGTGAGGGTGTGAACCCAACACGCTTTCCAAGCGTGCGCCCTAGGCCTCTAGGCGAATCCTCCGCCGAACAGGATACAGGCCCCGCCGGAATCGCCCACCCCACCACCCCCTGATGATCCACGGCGGGTCGGGTAGGCTTGGCGTACCCCCCGTGCGGCGTGCATCTCGTGAACCTCCCCAGGGCCGGAAGGCAGCAAGGATAAGCGGGCTCTGACGGGTGCACGGGGGGCCTTTCTGTCGGTAGGCCGTGATCCACTCGGCATGCGGCAGGTCGGGGTGGCCCGGCGCGGAGACACCGCCGGTCGCCGCAACCGGAGTCGATCATGCGAAGGCCGCGGGCCGGTCACGGGGTGGTGGGTGGTCACCCACGCCGGACCGGCGCAGAATGGCTCGGTCGAGAGGAGGCGGGACGCCGTGGCTCTGGCGCTCTACCGCAAGTACCGGCCGCGTACCTTCGCCGAGGTCATCGGGCAGGAGCACGTCACCGAGCCGCTGTCGCAGGCGTTGCGCAGCGGTCGGCTCAACCACGCGTACCTCTTCTCCGGCCCGCGTGGCTGCGGCAAGACCTCCAGCGCCCGCATCCTGGCCCGCTCGCTCAACTGCGAGCACGGCCCGACCCCCGAGCCGTGCGGCACGTGCGACTCCTGCCGGGCGCTCGCCACCGACGGCGCCGGCTCGATCGACGTGATCGAGATCGACGCGGCCAGCCACGGCGGCGTCGACGACGCCCGCGAGCTGCGCGAGAAGGCGTTCTTCGCGCCGGCCCAGAGCCGCTTCAAGATCTATGTCATCGACGAGGCGCACATGGTCTCGTCGGCCGGCTTCAACGCCCTGCTCAAGCTGGTCGAGGAGCCCCCGGAGTACGTCAAGTTCATCTTCGCCACGACCGAGCCGGAGAAGGTCCTCGGCACGATCAAGTCGCGGACCCACCACTACCCGTTCCGGCTGATCCCGCCGAAGGTGCTCCGGCCCTACCTGGAGCAGCTCTGCCAGGCCGAGGACGTCCAGGTGGAGCCGGCGGTCTTCCCGCTGGTGGTGCGGGCCGGCGGCGGCAGCGCCCGGGACAGCCTCTCCGTGCTCGACCAGCTCATCGCCGGTGCCGGCCCGGAGGGCGTCACCTACGCCCGGGCCGCCGCGCTGCTCGGCGTCACCGACTCGGCGCTGATCGACGAGATGTGCGACGCGCTCGCCGCCGGTGACGGCGCCGCCGCGTACGCCACCGTCGACCGGGTCGCCGAGGCCGGCCACGACCCGCGCCGCTTCGCCGCCGACCTCCTGGAGCGCCTGCGCGACCTGATCGTCCTGCAGCAGGTGCCGGACGCCGTGGCGAAGGGCCTCATCGACGGCCCCGACGACCAGATCGAGCGGATGACCGCCCAGGCCCAACGGCTCGGCCCGGGCACGCTGTCCCGGTGCGCCGACATCGTGCACGACGGCCTGGTCGAGATGCGTGGCACCACCGCACCCCGGCTGCTGCTGGAGCTGATCTGCGCC
The DNA here is from genome assembly GCA_023402505.1 of Actinomycetes bacterium. GTDB lineage: Bacteria > Actinomycetota > Actinomycetes > Mycobacteriales > Micromonosporaceae > Micromonospora. Next base: position 197 of record JAEYGD010000515.1, on the reverse strand, counting down.
CGCATGCTGCTGCCCGGTGTCGACGACTCGTCCGGCGGTCTCCTCCAGCGTCTCGAACGCATGGAGCGCCGGCTCACGCTCGCCGGCACCGACGCGCCGCCGGCCGCCGCCGGCTCCGCGCCGGCCACCGACCCCCAGGCGGTACGCCCGGCGCCTCCCGCCGCGCCCGCGGCTGCCGCCGCGATCCCGGGTGACCC
>JAEYGD010000508.1 GCA_023402505.1 Actinomycetes bacterium | reverse complement strand
CTGGGCCGTGTCTCAGTCCCAGGGTGGCCCCGACCGTCGCGAGCACCACCGCGCCGCCGATCGACGCCAGGACCAAGGGTTGACGCTTCATCTGAGATCACCTTGTCTCGGTCGGAACATCTTCAGTCGTCATCGAGGATCGGTCCCGGGTGGATAGCGGCACGCTGCGCGGACGTTAAGGCGGTGCTAAGGCCGGCCCGGTACGAGAACCGTGCCGCGCGGCCGTGCCGGGCAGTCGCACCTCGGCGGCGTCAGGCCGTTGCCGGGCCGAGGTCCAGGCGGACCACCGCGCCGCCCCGCGGCCCGGAGCCGAACTCCAGGTCCCCACCGGTGGCCTGCGCCGCACGGCGGGCGATGTCCAGGCCCAGCCCTGTCGAGCCGGCGTGGCTGGCACCGCGGGAGAGCGTCCCGGGCGGCATCCCGGGCCCCTCGTCGGCCACCGTCAGCGTCACGCGTCCCGCCTGCACGCCGAGCCGGACGGTGAACCCGGTCCCGTCCGGTGTGTGCGCGAAGACGTTCCCGAGCAGGGCGTCCACCGCAGCCGTCAACTCGTCGGCGGGTACGTCCACCGGCAGCGGGCCGGCAGCCAGGTCGAGGGTGACCGACCGTCCGGTGTCCTCGGCGAGAACCGACCAGAACGCCACCCGCTCGGCCACCACCGTCGCGGCGTCGCACGACGGCGGTCCCGCCGACTGCCGCCAGCGGGCCTGCCGGATCAGGCCGGTGACCGCCCGTTCCAGGCCGTCCACCGCCGACGTCATCCGCGCCGAGTCCTCCGGGTCGCGCAACGATTCCGCCTCCAGCCGCAGGGCGGTGAGCGGCGTACGGAGCCGGTGCGACAGGTCGGCGACCGCCTCGCGTTCCTGCACCAGCAGGTCCTGGATCCGGCCGGCCAGATGGTTGAGCGCGCCACCGACCTCGCGGAGTTCGGCCGGTCCGGCCGGGGTGACCCGGGCGTCCAGCTCGCCGGTCGCCAGCCGGTGCGACACGGCGGACAGCCCGGTGATCGGCCGGACCAGAGCGCGGGCCAGCAGGTCGGCCAGGGCCAGGCCGAGCAGCACCAGCAACACGCCGAGGAGGGCCAGCACGAGCCAGGCCCGGGCCACCCCCTCGGTCAGCTCCGCCGTCGGTACGACCGTGCGGATCACCCCGGTGCCGTCCGGCCGCCCCACCGCGATCACCACCTCCCGGCCCGGCCCCGACTCCGCCGTGAGGCTCTGGCCGCGCTCGGCCAGGGCGACCGCGGGCGTACGGGGAGCGGGAGGGCCGAGCACCGTCCCGTCGGGCAGGAACACCGTGACCGGGCGGCCCGACTCGGCGGCGAGCTGCTCGACCGTCAGCCGGATCGTGGTGGCGTCGGCCGTGCCGACCACCGTCACCAGGCTCTGCGCGTCGGCGGTGGCGCGTACGGTGGCGCGGTCCTCGGCGACGGTGCGCAGCAGCAGCGCCAGCGGCACCAGGAAGGCGACCAGGATCAGGATGCTGACCGCGGCCACCAGGAGGGTCAGCCGTGCCCTCACGTGGCTGCCCCGGGTGGCTCCAGCCGGACGCCGACGCCGCGCACGGTGTGCAGGTAGCGCGGGTCCTGGGCGCTCTCGCCCAGCTTGCGGCGCAGCCAGGACAGGTGCACGTCGACGGTCTTGTCGGCGCCTCCGTACGGGACCTGCCACACGTCGGCGAGCAGTTCGCGTTTGGTGACCACCTGGCCGGGCCGGGTGGCCAGATGGTGCAGCAGGTCGAACTCGCGCGGCGTCAGCTCCACCGGCGCTCCGTCGAGGGTGACCTGCCGGGACCGGGGGTCGACGCGCAGGCCGCCGACCACGACCGTGGTGTCCTCGCCGGCGGTGGCGCCGCGCCGCAGCACGGCGCGGACCCGCGCGTCGAGCTGGGCGGCGGTGAACGGTTTCACCACGTAGTCGTCCGCACCGGCGTCGAGCACCCGGACGATCTCGGTCTCGTCGTCCCGGGCGGTCGCCACGATCACCGGCACCGCGCTGACCGCCCGCAGCATGCGCAGCAGCTCGCGTCCGTCCAGGTCGGGCAGGCCGAGGTCGAGCACGACGAGGTCGGGCCGGTCGTCGAGCGCGTCCTGCAACCCGGCCATGGCCGTGGACGCGGCGGCCACCGCGTGCCCGCGGTCGCGCAGGGCCCGCAGCAGCGGCGTACGGATGGCGAGGTCGTCCTCGATGAGCAGCAGGCGGGCCACGCCTCGCAGGCTAACCGGCGCGGTGCGGCACCGCCGAGGCCGTTAACCGTCCCTTAGCGTCGGGTAGGGCTCCGCCCAACCTCGGGTGGGGGATAGTCGGACCATGCGCCGCCGTTCCCTTCTCGTCGCCGCCGGGTGGTTGGCCGCCGTCGCCGTCGCCACCTTGATCGGGACCGCCGCCATCCGCCTGGTCGGCGACAGCATCACGGGTACGCCGGGTGGCGTGCTCAGCGAGGAGGAGGTCGAACGGGCACTGGCGGCCCCACCACCGAGCGGTGGCGCGGCGACCGCTCCGGCGTCCCCCGGGGCGACCAGCCCGGCCGGTGCGCGCCGGTCCTTCGCCACCGCCGGCGGCAGCGTGGTGGCGGAGTGCGTGCCCGGGGGCGTCTTCCTGGTCTCCTGGTCACCGGCGCCCGGGCACCGGGTCGTGGAGGTCGACCGGGGACCCGACGACGACGCGGAGATCGAGTTCACCGGGCCGGGCGGGCCGTCCGAGCTGAGGCTGCGTTGCGTCGGCGGGCAACCGGTCGAGGAACCGGACGACGACTGACGGCCGGCCCGCGGGCGCGTCCGGCAAAAAGCGCACGGCGCCGCCCGACTCGTGGTCGGAACGTCGCCGCGCTCTGGCCGTCTCCCACCACCGCAGCCGTACGGCGGTACGCCGGCGGGGACCTGGCTCGACCGGACGTCGGTCCGGTCGAGGTGTCGATCCCCCCTCGGGACGGATGCAAACCCCGCACGGGTGGGAAATTCCACGATCTGCGTGTACCGGCGTGGCGTCGGTCCGCAGCGGGTAAGGAGCGCGGCATGGAGCATTTCACGATCGCGACCGTCGCCGAGAAGAGCCCGGACTTCCGGCGGGTGCTGTGGACGGGCAAGCACACGCAGCTGGTCATCATGACCATCCCACCCGGTGGTGAGATCGGCGAGGAGGTCCACGAGGACATCGACCAGATCCTCACCTTCGTCAGCGGCACCGGGGAGGCCCGGGTCGCCGGCGAGAAGCGTGAGATCGCCCAGGGCGACCTCGTGGTGGTGCCGGCCGGGACCAAGCACAACTTCGTCAACACCGGCCCCAACCCGCTGGTGCTCTACACCGTCTACGGCCCGCCGGAGCACGCCGACCAGGTGGTGCACCGTACGAAGGAGGAGGCCGACGCGGCCGAGGCAGCCGGCGAGGACGAGCCGCCCACCTCCTGACGCCCGACGCCCGGGCCGGCGTTCCCGGTCTGACCGGGGCGGTTCCGGGTACCCGCCGTGGGTGGACCAGCCGCCGATCTCCGACTACGGGTTCCTCTCCGACTGCCGCTCCGGCGCTCTGGTCGGCCGGGACGGCTCGGTCGACTGGTGGTGCCCGGACCGCTTCGACGGCCCGGCGGTGTTCGGACGGGTGCTCGACCCGGAGGCCGGGCACTGGCGGCTGGGCCCGGTCGGGGTGGACCGCCCCGGGCACCGGGTGGAACGCGCGTACCGGCCCGACACGCTGGTGCTGCGTACGGTGCACCACACGCCGGAGGGCAGCGTCGCGGTCACCGACGCGCTCGCCGCGGAACTCGGCGCCCGGGGGCACCAGCTCGGCATGAACTCGCCGGCGGTGCTGCTGCGCCGGGTGGAAGGGCTGTCCGGGCGGGTGCGCGTGGTGTCGGAGTTCGTGCCGCGCCCCGAGCACGGCCTGCTCACCCCGTTCCTGCACGACCAGCCCGACGGCGGCGTGCGGGCGGTCGCCGGGGCGACCACGCTGGAGCTGCGTTCGGACGTGCTCACGCTGCACGCCGACCGGGACCGGGCCCGCGTCGAGTTCGAGGTGTCGGCCGGCGACGCTGTCGGCTTCGCCGCCGGGTACGGGCCGACGTACGGCGCGCCACCGGCCCGCCTGGACCCGTCGTCGATGCTGGCCGAGACGGTGGCGGCCTGGGAGGCGTACCGCGAGACGCACCAGTACCAGGGCCGCCACACCGACCTGGTGCGGCACAGCGCGGTCGTGCTCACCGGTCTCACGTACGCCCGCAGCGGCGCCGTCGCCGCGGCGCTCACCACGTCGCTGCCGGAGCTGGTCGGCGGTGACCGGAACTACGACTACCGGTACGCCTGGCTGCGGGACTTCTCGATGACGCTGCGTGCCCTGTGGGTGGCCGCCTGCCCGACCGAGGCGTCCCGGCTCTTCACCTGGGCGGCCCGGTCGATCGGCCGGGTCGGCCCGGAACCGGTGCCGGTGCTGTTCGGGCTGGAGGGGGAGCGGGACATCTCCGAGCACGCGTCGACGCATCTGCGCGGGTACGCCGACAGCCGCCCGGTGCGCTTCGGCAACGACGCGTGGCGGCAGCGGCAGCTCGACGTGCCCGGTGAGGTGGTGGCGGCGGTGTGGCGCCTGCACCACCTGCTCGGGGACCACTTCGACGAGGAACTGGTGGAGATGGTGACCGGTCTGACCGAGGAGGTCGCGAACACCTGGCACCTGCCGGACCGGGGCATGTGGGAGACCCGGGACACCGACCGGCACTACCTGTCGTCGAAGGTGCTCTGCTGGGTGGCGATGGACAAGGCGGTCGCGTTGGCCCCGCGGCTCGGCGAGCGCGCCGACCCGCGCCGGTGGGCGGCCATCCGCGACGAGATCCGGGCCACCGTGCTGCGGGAGGGGTGGAACGACCGGGTCGGCGCGTACACCGGCTCGTTCGGTGCCAGCGAGCTGGACGCCTCGGCGCTGTTCCTGCCGGTGGTGGGTTTCCTCCCGGCCACCGATCCGCGGATGCGCGCCACGATCGACGTGGTGGAGCGCGAGCTGGGCACCGGCGGTGGGCTGGTCCGGCGCTGGGACACCGATCCCGCCGGGTTCCTGCTCTGCTCGTTCTGGCTGGTGGAGTGCCTGGTGCTGGCCGGGGAGCGGGAGCGGGCCGAGCGGCTCTTCGAGCAGGCGGCGGGGTACGCGAACGACCTCGGCCTGTTCAGCGAGCAGATCGACCTGCACACCGGCGCGCAGCTCGGGAACACCCCGCAGGCCCTCTCGCACATCGGTCTGATCAACGCCGCGTGGCGGCTCACCGACCCGTCGACCGACTAGCTCAGGCGGGCAGCACCGGCACGGCGTCCACGTCCACCGTCTCCGGGTACTTCAGGCCGGCGCCGGTGTTGAGCACCACCACCCGCTCGCCGGCCCGGATCCACCCGCCGGCCCGCAGTTGCCGCGCGGCGGTCAGGCAGGCGGCGCCCTCCGGGCACAGCAGCAGCCCTTCCCGCTCGGCGAAGCGGCGCAGGTCGGCGAGGAGGTCGGCGTCCGGCACCGCGACGGCGGTGCCGCCGCTCTCCCGCAGCGCGGCGAGGATCAGCCGGTCGCCGAGCGGGGCCGGCACGGTGATGCCGAACGCCACGGTGCGCGCGTCCGGCCACGGCTCGGTGTGGTCCGCTCCGGCGGCGAACGCGCGGACGACCGGGGCGCAGCCGGTGGACTGCACCGCCACCAGGCGGGGCAGGCGGTCGTCGATCCAGCCCAGCGCACGCAACTCGTGCAGCGCCTTGTGGATGCCGATCAGGCCGACTCCACCGCCGGTCGGGTAGATGATCACGTCGGGCACCTGCCAGCCGAGCTGCTCGACGATCTCGTACCCCAGGGTCTTCTTGCCTTCGAGCCGGTACGGCTCGCGCAGCGTGCCGGCGTCGAAGACCGCTCCCCGGGCGTCGGCGACCAGCCGTGCCACGTGCCGGCCGGCATCACCGATCAGCCCGTCGACCAGCCGCAGGTCCGCTCCGGCGGCCCGGCACTCCCGGCGGCAGATGGCGGGCGCGTCGACCGGCATGACCACGGTGGCGCCCAGCCCGGCCCGGGCGGCGTACGTGGCCCAGGCGGCGCCCGCGTTGCCGTTGGTCGGCATCGCGATCCGTTCGACGCCCAGTTCCCGGGCGCGGCTGACACCCACGGCGGCTCCACGCGCCTTGAACGAGCCGGTCGGCGTCAGCCCCTCGTCCTTGACCAGAAGGTCCGGGACGCCGATCTCGGCGCCGTACGCGGGGGCGCGCCAGAGCGGCGTCCAGCCCTCGCCCAATGTGGTGACGTGTCCGGGGTCGGCCACCGGCAGCAGTTCCCGGTACCGCCAGAGGTCCGCCGGCCGCAGCCCGAACCGCTCCGGGGTGACCACCTGCGCCACCGCCGCCAGGTCGTAGCGCGCCAGCAGTGGGGATCCGCAGCCGCACAGGTTCTGCGGCTGGTCGGCGTCGTGCTCCTGTCCGCAGTGCGGGCACTCCAGGTGGGTCAGGTACACGGTGCTCCTCGCGTCCCTCGGCGGTCGGTGTCAGCTCGTGTCGACGCTGTGCCACTGCCGGCTGCGCCGGCCCGGTTCGTACGCCGAGTCGAGGCGCTTGGCCACCACGCCCGGCAATCCCTGCTCGCGTGCGGTGCGCAGGGCCTCGGCGCCGGTGCCGGGGAACCAGGGCGGAGTCTGCCAGTGCGGGCCGGCGAGGGCCAGCCCGTCGAGCAGTTCGCGGCGTTGCGCGTACGGCAGGTCGACGCTGGTCACGCCCTCCAGCCAGAGCAGGTCGAACAGGAGGAACTGGGCGTCGGCGGTGGCCCGGCCGCCGCGGGCGGGGCGGACCCGGCCGGCCCGGTCGATGCGTACCAGCACCCCGTCGAGCACCGCCTCCGTGGGCGCCAGCGCCTCGGCCATGTCCCGCAGCCACGGGTACGTGCCGGTGATGTCCTCGTCGGTCCCGGACAGCAGCCGCAGCCGGCCGCCTGACACGTACGCGATCGCGCGTACGCCGTCCCAGCGCAGCTCGTACCCCCATTCCTGCTCGTCGCGCGGCAGCCGGCGGGCGGGGGTGGGCAGCATCGGCCGCACCAGTTCGGGCATGCCGGTCCAGCCCTCGGGCGGCGGGTCGGTGCGCCGCACCATCCAGTCCCGCCCGTCCCGGCCGCCGGTGGCGAAGAGGACGTACCGGCCGCTGGTCCGCTCCCCGTGCAGGGTCACGATCACCTCGTCGTCCCGCCACTTCTCGCAGTGGTAGGTGCCCCGGTCGTGGATGGTCATCCGGCCGCCGCCGTACTCGCCGGCGGGGATCTCGCCGGCGAAGTCGAGGTACTCCATCGGGTGGTCCTCGGTGTGTACGGCGAGGTGGTTGCGGCCGGTGTCGCGGGGCAGGCCGCGGGGCACCGCCCAGGAGGCGAGGACTCCGTCGTGTTCCAGCCGCAGGTCCCAGTGCAGGCTGCGGGCGTGGTGCTGCTGGATGACGAAGCGGGCACCGGCGGGCCCGGCGGGCTCCGGAGCCCGCTCGGGCACCGGTTCGGGGGTACGCGCGGCGTCCCGCTTGCGCCGGTACTCCGCCAGCCGGTCAGCCACCTCACCATTCTCGGGCACCGGGCGGGTTCCCGCCCGGGGTCGGCCCGGTCGGGGGTGTCGTCGCGGGTTGGCCGGTGTGCCGGGGCCGATCAGGGGTAGAACCGTCGGTATGGACCTCGACCAGCCCACCGTCCTGCTGCCCGGTGAGGTGCGGATGCCGCTGCTCGGTTTCGGCACGTGGCAGATCACCGGCCCGGCCGCTGCCGAGGCGGTGCTGGCCGCCCTCGACGCGGGGTACCGCCACATCGACACCGCCACCATGTACGGCAACGAGGCGGAGGTCGGCCGGGCGATCGCCGAGAGCGGGCTGCGCCGGGAGGACGTCTTCGTCACCACGAAGCTGCCGCCGGAGCGGGTCGGGCGGGAGCGCGAGACGATCGAGGAGAGCCTGCGGGCGCTCGGCGTCGACCGCGTGGACCTGTGGCTGGTGCACTGGCCGCCGTCGAGCCCGGGGGACAGCATCCCGGTGTGGCGGGAGATGCTCGCCGCCCGTGACGAGGGCCTGACCCGCGCGGTGGGGGTGAGCAACTACAGCACCGCGCAGATCGACGAGCTGATCCAGGCCACCGAGGAGAACCCGGCGGTCAACCAGATCCGGTGGAGTCCCTTCCTGTACGACCGCCAGCGGCACCGGGAGCACCGGGACCGGGGGGTCGTGCTGGAGGGGTACAGCCCGTTCAAGACCAGCGACCTGGCGGATCCGGTGCTGACCCGGATCGCGGGGGCGCACGGCGTCTCGCCGGCCCAGGTGGTCCTGCGTTGGCACATCGACCACGAGATCGTGGTGATCCCGAAGAGCGTCACGCCGGAGCGGATCCGGGCCAACGCCGACGTCTTCGACTTCTCGCTGACGGCCGAGGAGATGCGCGACATCGACGCGCTCGCCTCCGCCTGACCGGCGTACGTCACCTTCTCCGGGCGGCGTACGCGCGTCGTCGTTGGCGAAAACCTTCATCGGACAGAAACTGCCCGAAGGGTATCGACATCGACGAAGATTACAGGGTAGCGTCTCGGCCATTAATCGATCCTCATCCCTTCCTGGAGGACGCCATGGCCCCTGCCCGTCCCGTCCGTCTGCGCCGCCGAGG
>JAEYGD010000410.1 GCA_023402505.1 Actinomycetes bacterium | reverse complement strand
GGGCGGGACCTGCCGGCGGCGCGAGGAGGGCCTGCGGGCCTCCGGCGACCGGCAGGTCGACCGTGCCCGTGCCGGCGGGCGCGCTGATCTCCAGGTACGCGGTGGCGCCGGCCGGGTACGTCTCGGCGACGGTGAAGGCGTCCCACGAGCCGCCCGACTCCACCGTCTGGCTGGCTCGGCTGAGCAGCGCCGGGTCGAAGCCGGCCGGCTCGTCGGCGACGGCGACCGCCGCGACGGCGGCGGGGACGGACGGACCGGCGGGGGAGCGCCGGTCCGGGTCCGGTACGGCCGCCCGCGCCACCGCGACGCCGGCCCGCTCCAACCGGCGGACCAGCAGGTGCGACTGCGGGACGTCCAGTTGGGCGGTGACCCCGCCGCCCGCGGTGGCCACCAGCCGGACCGTCCACCCGTGCCGCCGGGCCAGCCGGCCCACCACGAAGAGCCCGAGCACCTCGGTGGGGGCCAGGTCCAGCCGTTCGCGCCGGGTCAGCCGGGAGTTCTCCTCGGCCAGCCGTTCCTCGGTCATGCCGATGCCCCGGTCCACCACACTGAGCCGGGCGCCCGCGGCGGTCAGCTCCCCCGCCACGACGACCCGGGTGTGCGGCGGGGAGAAGACGGTGGCGTTCTCCATCAGCTCGGCGAGCGCCAGGATCAGGTCGCCGACCATGCCCGGCGACACCGAGATGTCCCCGGGGACCTGGACGTCGACGCGGGTGTAGTCCTCGATCTCGCCGAGCGCCAGCCGGACCACGTCGCCCAGCGGCACCGGCGCCACGTGGGGGTCGTCGCCGGCCGAGCCGGAGAGCACCACCAGGCTGCTCGCGTTGCGGCGCAGCCGGCTGGAGATGTGGTCCAGCCGGTAGAGGTGCTCCAGCCGGGACGGGTCGGTCTCCTGCCGCTCCAGCCGGTCGATCAGCGCGAGCTGCCGGCCGACCAGGTTCTGCGTACGCCGGCCGACGTGCCCGAACATCTGGGCGACGTTGCGCCGGCCGGCGACCTGGCGCTCCACCAGCAGGGCGGCGGTGTTCTGCACCCGCTCGAAGGCCCGGGCGAGGTCCCCGATCTCGTCGCGCGCCCGCACGTCCACCGGGTCCAGCCGGACCGCCTGGACGCTTTCGGACTCGTCGTCGGAGACCCGGGTCAGCTCGGCCTCGGCGACCCGGGCGACCCGGTCGGCCGAGCGGGTGAGCCGGGTCAGCGGCCGGGCGACCATCCGGGCGACCGCCGCGCTGAGCAGCACCACCACGGTCAGCACCAGCAGCACCGCGCCGCCGACCAGGTGCGCGGCGGTGAGGGCCCGGCGCTGCTCCTCGGTCACCTCCGCGATGACGTCCGCGACGATCTTCTTCTCCACGAACTGCCCGAGGGTGATCATCGACCGGGCGGAGGGGAAGAGCGCGTCCAGCGGGATGTCCCGTACCGCCCCCGCCGGGTCGAGCGGGCTGGCGGTGAGGAAGTCGGGGCTGGTCCGGGCGGCGACCGCCGCGTCGTTGAGCTGCGCGACGGTGAGCTGTTCGGGGGTGATCAGGCTCCGGAACCGCCGGTTGTCGCCGAGCAGGGAGGCCATGCAGGCGACGTAGCGGGCGATCGCGGCCGGGTCGCCGGTGGCCTTCACCAGCACGATGAGCGTGGCGCAGGCGCCCAGGCCCTCGTCGACGCGGAGCAGCCCGTCCAGCGCGAGCACCTGCCGGCCGGCGGCGGTCTCGGTGTCGACCCCGAACGGCAGCCGCAGCGAATCGATCAGGCCCGTGTTGACCGGCCCGTACCCGTCCATGACCTGCCCGGGTGTCGCGGTGCCGGCGAGCACCGCGAGGCGCAGGTCGGCGAGGTCGCGTACCCGGTCGAGAGCGGCGTCGACCCTCGACGGCAGGGCGTCGCCCCGGGTGAGCCGCAGGTCGGCGACGCGGTCGTCGACGGCGGCGGACTTCTGCACCAGTTCGGCGCGGGAGACGCGGCCGAGCAGCAGACCGATCGACAGGATGCGTTCCTGCTGCAGGTCCTGGACGAGGCTGCCGACGCGGCTGGCCACGCGTACCCGGTCGGCGATGTCGGCCGCGCGCTGCGCGGCGGCCACCCGGTCGATCACCACCGGCACCGCGAGGACCACCATGCTGAGCAGTGGGAGGAGCACCAGCAGGGCGAGCTTGGCCCGGATCCGGAGCCTACCGAGCAGCATCGAACGGCCCCCAGTGCGTCTCCGGTGCGCGTGCCGGCCCGACCGGCTGGAGCGCGCGCGACTCGTCCGGTGGCTGCCAGTCCACGGCACGCACCAGCGCGCCGCGGTCGTCCGGCGGGGCGGTGACCCCGGTGGCGCGGCGTGCCCGGTGGCGGAGCGCGGCGAGCACCGCCAGGGCCGCCATCAGGAGTACGGCCAGGGTGCCCGCGCCCACGGTGAGCCAGCGGTCCCGATCGAGCCGGTCGAGGCGGTCGGCGAGCAGGGCGTCGAGTTCGGCGAGGATGACCGGTTGCAGCTGCCGGGCGGCGGCCTGCGCGGCGGAACGGGCCGCGGCGAGGCGGGCCACGTCCACCCGCCCGTCCGGACCGGTGGGCGTGGAGTACGCGGCGAGCGCCTCCACCGCCCGCTGGTAGGTGTCCAGCGGGTCGAGCACGGTCGCGCCGAGGTCGGTGCTCTCCGAGCTGTCGACCGCCGCGCGCAGGTTCGCCACCAGGGTGTCGGCGGACACGATCGCGGAGACCCGGGCGGCGGCGAGTTCGGCGACGGTCCGGGGCTGCTGGGCGGCCGGTCGGCGGGCGGCCAGCACGGTCAGGTCCGCGAGCCGCCCCGCGGACACGACGGCCTCGGGCAGTTCCTCGCCGATGCCGTCCTGGAGGAAGTACGAGTCCGTCTGCGTGGTGTGCACCAGGCCGGAGGTCTCGCGTACCTTGCGCTGCAGCGCCAGAAGCAGGTCGGTGACCTCTCCGTACGCCGAGTACGCCGTCTCCGGGTCGGCCGGCCGCCGGTCCCGCAGCCCTTCGATCTTGGCCCGCAGGCCGGCCCAGCGCTCCAGGGTGCGCAGTTCGCCGCCGATGCGGGCGTCGACCGAGGCCGCCGCCTCGACCGCCCGGGTGAGCGCGTCACCGGAGACCGGCCGGCCGGTGACCGCCGCCGTCTGCGCGTCCACCAGGGCGTCGGTGACCGGGGCGAGGGCCCGCAGGTACTCGACGCCGAGGCGTTCGGAGGTGACCTGGGCGCGGTCGTCCGCGGTGGATCGCCAGGACTGGCCGAAGAGGACGGCCAGCGGTACGAGGAGTGCCGGCACCAGCAGCATCGGCAGCAGGCGACCCGCCGTGGAGGGTCGCCGACGGGCCCGCGGCGCGGGGACGGTCATGGTGGTGTGCTCCTCCGACGCGGGCGGTGGTGGATGAAGGTGGACGTGACCGACGTCGGTCCCGTTCACCGGACCCGGAACGTAACCGACCGGCCGAGGAGTCTTCCTCTCGTCAATCAGTCAGTTTCGCGTCACTTAGCGCAAAGTCACGTGTCGTGGACGCGACCGACACCGTGCGTGTGAAGAGACGGAGTGGTCTGGACGGATCGGAGCGTTTTCCACCGAAGATCGGAATTCACGTGATCCGAATCCATCTCGCTGGATGGGCCGACCGGTGCCACCGTCACCCCGACCCCCGTTCGCCGACCGGACCAACCGGACGGACGTACGGCGGATCTCAGGCAACGCTCAGGATCCGGCCCGTACCGTGTGCCGCATGAGATCGCCGTCGCCGGCCGCGTGGATCCGGCGTGCCCTGCCCACCCGCCGGCGGGCGCTGGCCGCCGCTACGGTGGTCGTCCTGCTCGCGGCCGCTCTGGCCTGGGCCGTCCGGCCGCAGGGGCCGGACCTGCGCACCGAGTCGGCGATGCTCACCGTCCGCTCCGGGCCGTCCGGCGACGAGCCGGTCGACCTGGACACCACGCTCTACCTGCCGGCGGGCGCGTCGGCCGGCGCGAAGGTGCCGGCGGTGTTGCTCGCGCACGGCTTCGGCGGCACCAAGGAGTCGGTACGCGCCGACGCCGAGGAGATCGCCGGCCAGGGATACGCGGTGCTGACCTGGACGGCGCGCGGGTTCGGCCGCAGCGGCGGGCAGATCCACCTGGACCACCCCGACTACGAGGTCCGCGACGCGCAGCGCCTGCTGGACTGGCTGGCCGCCCGGCCGGACATCGCCACGAACGCCACCGGTGACCCGAGGGTGGGTGTGGTCGGCGGCTCGTACGGCGGCGGGCTGGCCCTGCTGCTCGCCGCGCAGGACCGCCGGGTCGACGCGATCGTGCCCATGATCACCTGGAACGACCTCTCCCGTGCGTTCCTGCCCGAGAGCACCGGGAAGGAACCGGTCGACGGGGTGTTCAAGAAGGGCTGGGCGGGGCTGTTCTTCGGCGGGGGCGACAACGCCGGCTCCGGCCCGGCCGGCATCTCCGGCGCGACCGCCGCGCAGCCGGAGGGCGCTCCCGAGTCGGCCGGCCCGCCGAGCCCCGGCCCGGGCGCCGGTCCCGGCACCGGCCCGGGT
>JAEYGD010000333.1 GCA_023402505.1 Actinomycetes bacterium | reverse complement strand
GCTCGAGGTTGCGCAGCTGCGACGGGGACAGCTCCCCGTCGCAGATGACCGTGTCGGCGCCGCTCGACAGCACGACCGCCCCCAGGTCGTCGACCTTGCCCCGGCCGACGTAGGTCGCCGGGTCGGGACGGTTGCGGCGCTGGATCAGCCCTTCGAGCACCTGCGAGCCGGCCGTCTCGGCCAGCGCCGCCAGCTCGGTCAGGGAGTTCTCCGCGTCCTCCTGCGTGCCCTCGGTCCAGACGCCGACGAGGACGACCCGCTCCAGCCGCAGCTGGCGGTACTCGACCTCGGTGATGTCGGTCAGCTCGGTGGAGAGGCCGGGGACCCGCCGCAGCGCCTGCCGCTCCGACAGCTCGAACTCACCGGTGGTGGCGTCGAGCTCGTCGTCCTCGTAGGGAATGACGGTGTCCTGCTCTCGCAAACTGTTCTCCTGTCCGTTTCATCCGCTGCCGGGGAGTTTCCGGCGCGTACGAGCAATCCTGACATGTGCCAACGCCGGACGCACCCGCTATATGCCCGGCGGCGTACCCGCGAGTAGCGGGGCCGGATGCGCGCCGACCTGCGCGGGCGAGTAGAAATGCGAGCGAGCCGTTCAGCGTCGACGGAGGGATCTGCGTGGCCATCACCCGACTGCCGAGTGCCGGATTCTCGATCACGATCCGGATCGCGGTACCCGCCGACGCGTCCTCGATCGGGCGCCTGACCACGTCGGTCGGCGAGGCCGGGGCGATCGTCACCGCCCTCGACGTGGTCGACTCCGACCCCACCCACGTGCTCGTCGACCTGACCTGCGACACCGCCGACGCGAGCCACGCCGACCAGGTGGTCGACGCGCTCACCGGGCTGGACGGCGTGGACGTGCGCAAGGTCTCCGACCGCACGTTCCTGCTGCACCTCGGCGGCAAGATCGAGGTCAGCTCGAAGGTCGCGCTGCGCACCCGCGACGAGTTGTCCCGCGCGTACACCCCGGGTGTCGCCCGGGTCTGCCAGGCCATCGCCGAGAACCCGGCGGACGCCCGACGGCTGACGATCAAGCGCAACACCGTCGCCGTGGTCAGCGACGGCTCGGCGGTGCTCGGCCTCGGCAACCTCGGGCCGGCGGCGTCGCTGCCGGTGATGGAGGGCAAGGCGGCCCTGTTCAAGCGCTTCGGCGGGGTCGACGCCTGGCCGGTCGTGCTCGACACGCAGGACACCGACGAGATCGTGCGGATCGTCAAGGCGATCGCGCCCGCGTACGGCGGGATCAACCTGGAGGACATCGCCGCGCCGCGCTGCTTCGAGATCGAGGCGCGGCTGCGCGAGGCGCTGGACATCCCGGTCTTCCACGACGACCAGCACGGCACGGCGATCTGCGTGCTGGCCGCCCTGACGAACGCGCTGCGCGTCGTCGGCAAGGATCTGGCGGACGTGCGGGTCGTGGTCTCGGGCGCGGGCGCCGCCGGCACCGCGATCATGAAGCTGTTGCTGCGCCAGGGCGTGGGCGACATCATCGCGTACGACCGGGAGGGCGCCCTGCACCGCGGGATGCCCGGGCTCAACCCGGCCTGGCAGTGGCTGGCCGAGCACACGAACCGGGACAACTACTCCGGGGACCTGCGTGGGGCGGTCCGCGACGCGGACGTCTTCATCGGCGTGAGCGCGCCCAACCTGCTCACCGGCGACGACATCGCCGCCATGGCGAAGGACGCGATCGTCTTCGCGCTGGCCAACCCGGACCCGGAGGTCGACCCGCGGGAGGCGCGCAAGCACGCCGCCGTGGTGGCCACCGGCCGCTCCGACCAGCCGAACCAGATCAACAACGTGCTGGCCTTCCCGGGCGTGTTCCGGGGCATGCTCGACGCGCACGCCGAGCAGTTCACCGAGGAGATGGCGATCGCGGCCGCCCAGGCGATCGCCGACGTCGTCGGCGAGGACAAGATCAACCCTACGGTCATCGTCCCCAGCGTCTTCGACTCCCGCGTCGCTCCCGCGGTGGCGGCCGCCGTCCGCGCCGCCGCCCAGAACCCGTCGGTGACCCTGCCGCCGGCAGCGGACCCCGGCCCAGCCGACCTCCCCGAGATAGCCGCCAACGCCAGCGCCACCCCGTAACCCCAGCAGGGGAGGGTCAGAGGGTGGTGCCCCTTGCGACCAGGGTGGCGGGGCCGGCCAGCCAGCAGGTTTCCTCGGTGAGGGTGACGGTCAGGCGGCCGCCGGGGACGTCGACCGCCACCACGCCGGCGTCCCGACCCGCGTCGCGCAGCGCCACCGCGGCGACCGCGCAGGCACCGGTGCCGCAGGAGAGGGTCTCCGCGCTGCCCCGCTCGTACACCCGCATGAGGACGTGGCCGTCGGTGCCGTCGACCGGATCGCCCGGGACGGTGAACTCGACGTTGACGCCGGCCGGGAAGGCCGTCGCGTCGACCGCCGGCGCCCGGGTCAGGTCGAGCCCGGCCAGGTCCAGGCCGGCCGGCACCGGGCACACCAGATGCGGGTTGCCGACGTCGACGGCGGTGCCGGGCAGGGTCAGGCCGGCGAGGGTCGCGGTCGAGGTGTCGTACAGCCGGGGGCGGCGCATCTCGACGGCGACGCCCTCCCCCTCGACCCGCGCGCGCACGACGCCGGCCCGGGTGGCGACCGGCAGGGCCGCGCCGGCCGGCACCGCCAGCCCGGCGTCCAGCAGGTAACGGACGAACACCCGGGCGCCGTTGCCGCACATCTCGGCGAAGGATCCGTCGGAGTTCCAGTAGTCCATGAACCACTCGGCCTCACCGGCCAGCGCGGCGCCGTCCGGGTGTTTGGCGGCGCGGACCACCCGCAGCACACCGTCGCCGCCGATCCCGCGCCGCCGGTCACACAGCGCCGCGACCAGGCCGGGCGTGAGGTCGAGCGCGCCGTCCGGGTCGGGGAGGATCACGAAGTCGTTGCCGGTGCCGTGCCCCTTGGTGAACTCCACGCCCCCATCATCGCGCAGCCTCGTGGACCACCCGCAGCGCATCCGCCACCAGGTCCGGCGCCGCCGAGTCCAGCCAGCGGATCCGCGGGTCCCGCCGGAACCAGGACCGCTGGCGGCGTACGAAGCGACGGGTGGCGCGGATCGTCTCCTCGTACGCCCCGGTCTCGGTCAGCTCACCGGCCAGGAACCGCAGGACCTGCTGGTAGCCGAGCGCCCGGCTGGCGGTACGCCCCTCGGGCAGGCCCCGCCCCACCAGCTCCCGGGTCTCGGCGACCAGACCGTCGGCCCACATCCGGTCCACCCGCAGCGCGATCCGCTCGTCGAGCGGCGCGGTGTCCAGGTCGACGCCGACCTGCACCGACCGGTAGTACGGGACGGGTTCGGGCAGCGAGGCCGTGAACGGGGCACCGGTCAGCTCGATGACCTCCAACGCGCGGACGATCCGCCGGCCGTTGCCGGGCAGGATGCTCGCCGCGGCCCGCGGGTCGGCCTCCCGCAGCCGCGCGTACAGGGGGGCGGGCCCGGCCTGCGCCAGTTCCGTCTCCAGCCGCTGCCGGACGGCCGGGTCGGTGCCCGGGAACTCGAACTGCTCCAGCACCGCCCGTACGTAGAGTCCGGATCCGCCGACCAGCAGGGGTACCCGCCGCCGGGCGAGGATGTCGTCGACCGCGGCGCGGGCGAGCCGCTGGTACTCCGCGACGCTCGCCGGCTCGGTGACCTCCCAGATGTCGAGCAGGTGGTGCGGGACCCCCTTGCGCTCGGGGACCGTCAGCTTGGCGGTGCCGATGTCCATGCCGCGGTAGAGCTGCATCGAGTCCGCGTTGACCACCTCGCCGTCGAGGGCGTGCGCGAGCGCGATGCTCAACGCCGACTTGCCGGCCGCCGTCGGTCCGACCACGGCGACCACCGGGCCGCTCGGGCCGGCCGCGCCCACCGGGCCGCTCGGGCCGGCCGCGCCCGCCGGGCCGGTCACGCCGGCTCCCAGGAGGCGACGAAGTAGGCGACGCCGTACGGCGCGGAGTCGTAGGTCAGGTCGCCCCGCCAGTCACCACCGGCCGCCCGGACCGCCCCGGCCAGCACCTGCCACGGCGCCCGGCCGGCGACCCTGAGCTCGGCCGACAGCCCCGGATCCAGGTCGAGGAGGGCGCCGGCGTCGGCGGTGGCCAGGGCCCGGGCGACCCCCCGGTCGTACGGCTCGGCGCGCGGGTCGTCGTAGCCCGGTGCCTTCTCGCCCCGGCAGGCCGACCCGTCGCCCATGACCAGCATCGCCCACGGACGGTCGGACCCGCTCCGGCCACCTGCCTCCACACACCTCCGGACCGGCTCGTCGGCGGCGACACTCAGCATCCGCCAGCTCATACTGTTCGCCCTGGCCGCCGGTCGCCCCCGGTTGAGCAGCCAGGCGCCGAGCAGGAGGCTGAGCGGAAGACCGTCGGTGCCCACCCGGCCGTCGGGGAGGCGCCCGAGCCGCACCTCCAGGGGCACGCCCCACGCCGCGAACGTGCCCCGGAACGGGAAGTCGAGAGTGGCGGTGCGCTCGCCGGCGCCGACGACCAGGAGGCTGCGCGCGCCGGACGCGTACAGCCGGGCGACGGCGGCGTCACAGGCGGCGCGGAGGTCGTCGAGTTCGGGGGCGGCGGCACCGGCCACCTCGGGGACGAGCAGCGGCGGGTGCGGGCAGACGGCGGCGGCGACCAGGGACACGAGGTCACGGTATCCGCCGCCCCCGGCCGGTTCCCGCCGGCCTCGCCGCCGCACGGCCAGCGGCCGGTACACCGTACGGAGGATTCCGACACTCCCCCTCTGACGGAGCGCTCGGGCGGTAGGACACCGTATGGTCACGGTCGGCGATAGGCGCTCGACGGGAACGGGGGCGTACCTGTGACAATGCCGTGGAGAAACTTGGCTGCGCCGTGGCGGTGCTCGCGGGACTGACCCGCGACGCCGGGAGAACGAGGATGGGCACATGAGCGACTGGACTGCCTTCGGACGGGTGGACGCGGACGGCACCGTGTACGTCAAGACCGCCGAGGGCGAGCGGGTGGTCGGTTCCTGGCAGGCGGGGGCACCGGAGGAAGGGCTGGCCCACTTCGCCCGTCGCTTCGCCGACCTGGTCACCGAGGTGGATCTGACCGAGGCCCGGCTCAACTCGGGCGCGGCGGACGCGAGCCACTCGCTCAGCACGATCCGCCGGCTGCGCGCCTCGCTGGCCGAGGCGCACGTCGTCGGCGACATCGACGGGCTGGCCGCGCGGCTGGACCGGCTCGCCACCGTCGCCGAGGAGAAGGCGGGCGAGGCGCGGGCGGCCCGGGACGCCGCCCGCAGTGAGGCTCTCGCCCGCAAGACCGCGCTGGTCGAGGAGGCCGAGAAGCTGGCCGCCGAGTCGACCGGCTGGAAGACGGCCGGGGACCGGCTCAAGGAGATCCTCGACGAGTGGAAGACCATCCGGGGGGTCGACAAGAAGACCGACGGCGAGCTGTGGAAGCGGTTCGCGGCGGCCCGGGACGGCTTCACCCGCCGGCGCGGCGCGCACTTCGCCTCCCTGGACGCGCAGCGCAAGCAGGCGCAGACCGTCAAGGAGGAGCTGGTCGCCGAGGCCGAGAAGCTCAAGGACTCCACGGAGTGGGCGGCCACCGCGGGCCAGCTCAAGGAGCTGATGAACCAGTGGCGGGCCGCGCCGCGGGCCTCGAAGGAGGCCGAGCAGCGGCTCTGGGAGAGGTTCCGGGCCGCGCAGGACGCCTTCTTCACCCGCCGCAGCGAGGTCTTCTCGGCCCGGGACAACGAGCAGCGCGCCAACCTGGAGCGCAAGCAGGCGCTGCTGGCCGAGGCCGAGGCGCTGGACGTCGACGGTGACCC
Source organism: Actinomycetes bacterium (assembly GCA_023402505.1). Taxonomy (GTDB): domain Bacteria; phylum Actinomycetota; class Actinomycetes; order Mycobacteriales; family Micromonosporaceae; genus Micromonospora. Next base: position 2,170 of record JAEYGD010000333.1, on the reverse strand, counting down.
GAAGGGCGCGCAGGCGAAGCTCCGGGAGATCCAGGCGCAGTGGCACGAGGCCGGGCGGGTGCCCCGGGAGGCGGCGGCTGGCCTGGAGCGGCGGCTGCGCGCGGTCGACGAGAAGGTCCGCGAGGTGATGGACTCGGCGTGGCGCCGTACCAGCCCGCAGGACAACCCGCTGCTGGCCCAGATGCGGTCGCAGGTCGCGGAGGCCGAGGAGCGGCTGGCCCGGGCCCGGGCCGCCGGGGACGCGCGGCGCATCAAGGAGGCCGAGCAGGCGCTCGCCTCGAAGCGTCAGTTCCTCCAGCTCGCCGAGCAGGCCGGCTGAGTCGATCGGCTCCGCAAAGCCCCCCGGTCCCGTGCGGGACCGAGGGCTTTGCGTTCCGGCGGACGCGGACCGACGACATTTACATCGACAGATATCTGTGCTTTGCTGAGGAAAGCGCTTGCCCGACCTCCGGGTGACCGCACGGGAGCCGACCTCCGACCAGTTCGACGGCAGGGCGCACCTGCGCGACCGCCACCGCATCGCTGCCGCTGGGCACGGCAGCCGCCGATGCCGGGGCGGACCCTGCCGGTTGACCGGATGACGCGCAGCCAGGGCGTACGCGGCGCCGCACCACGATCCACCGCCGCGGCAGCCCGCGTCGCGGAGACTCCGGGCCGGCGCGACCGCCGGTCCGCGACGTGTCGACGCGCCATCCACCCTGTCCACGAATCGAGGGGAGAACAACCGTGCGCGTGAACGTCATACGGCGGCTGGCGGTGCTGGCCGCGACGATCCTCGCGGTGCCCGCGGCGGCCGTCGCGGTGACCACCGCCCCGGCCGGGGCGGCGACCGTCGACACCGGTGCCTGGTACGTCTTCGTGAACCGGCACAGCGGCAAGGCGATGGACCTGTGGGGCTGGTCCACCGCCGACGGCGGCGAGATCCGGCAGTACTCCCGCACCGACGCGACCAACCAGCAGTTCCAGTTCGTCGACGTCGGCAGCGGCTACTACCAGCTCCGCAACCGCCACTCCGGCAAGGTCGTCGCCGTACCCAACTCGAACGACGGCGTGCAGGTCACCCAGGTCACCGCGAGCAGTGACACCAGGCAGCACTTCGCCCTGAAGGACTCCGCCGGCGGCTACGTCCGGTTCCTCAACCGGCACAGCAAGAAGGCGCTGGACCTGTGGGAGTGGTCCACCGGCGACGGCGGGATGGTCTCCCAGTACGCCGACCTGGACGGCTACAACCAGCAGTGGCAGCTGGTCCGCCTCGGCGGCGGCACCACTCCGCCGCCCCCGCCGCCCCCGACCGGCGGCCTGGTCGGCTGGGCCACCCAGAACGGCGGCACCACCGGCGGCGGCAACGCCGCGACCACCACGGTGACCAGCGCGTCGGCGCTGAGCAGCGCGCTCGGCTCCAGCAGCGCCGCGGTGATCCGGGTCTCCGGCACCATCTCCTGCTCCGGCATGCTGCGCGTCCGGTCCAACAAGACCATCCTCGGCAACGCCGGCGCCACCATCTCCGGCTGCGGCTTCACCGTCAACGGTGACCGCAACGTCATCGTCCGCAACCTCACCTTCCGCGGCTGGGACGACGACGCGATCAACGTCGAGCAGTCGGCGACGAACATCTGGATCGACCACAACACCTTCACCGACGGCTACGACGGGGCGGTCGACATCAAGCGCGGCTCGGACTTCGTCACGGTGTCGTGGAACCGGGTCCACAACCACGACAAGGCGATGCTGCTCGGGCACAGCGACGACAACGCCAGCCAGGACGTCGGGCACCTGCGGGTGACCTACCACCACAACTGGTTCGACGGCAGCGGGCAGCGCCACCCCCGGGTCCGCTTCGGCAACCCGGTGCACGTCTACAACAACTACTACGCCAACGTCGGCGGGTACGGCGTGGCGTCCACGATGAACGCCGGTGTGCTCGTCGAGGGCAACTACTTCGAGAACGTCGACGACCCGTACCACCTCGGTGAGGGCAGCTCGGGGCCGGGCTCCATCGTGGCCCGCAACAACCACTTCGTGAACTCCGGCAGCGGGCAGGCCGGCGGCAGCGTCGCCGGCATCCCGTACTCGTACGGCCTGGACACCGCGAGCAACGTCAAGTCGATCGTCACGGGCGGCGCGGGCGCCGGCCGGATCTCGGTCTGACCACTCCGGTCGGGGCCCGCCG
>JAEYGD010000328.1 GCA_023402505.1 Actinomycetes bacterium | reverse complement strand
GGGCGGGCCCGGGCCGGCGCTCGGCCACCCCGCCGGAGCTCAGGGCAGGAGCAGGATCTTTCCGCGGGTGCGGCGGTTGGCCAGTTCGTCGTGCGCCACGGCCGCCGCCGCCAGCGGGTAGGTGGCGTGCACCCGTACCCGGAGCCGTCCGGCCAGGACGTCGTCGAACACCGTCGCGGCGCGGCGCCGCACGCGTTCGGGTGTGCGGTCGTAGTGGCTGAGCGACGGCTTCGTGAGAAACAGCGACCCGTACGAGTTGAGCAGCTGCGGGTCGATCGGGTCGACCGCTCCGCTGGCCTGCCCGTAGAGCACGAACGTGCCGCCCGGCCGGAGGCAGGTGAGGCCGTCGGCGAAGGTGTCCCGGCCGACGGCGTCGTAGACGACGTCAACGCCCCGCCCGCCGGTGAGTTCGCGGACCCGGGCCGGGAACGGGGTGCGTCCGTAGTTCAGCACGTGGTGCGCGCCGGCCGCCCGGGCGGCCGCCATCTTGTCGTCGCGGGACACGGTGCCGATCACCGTCGCGCCGAGCCGTGCCGCGTACTGGCAGAGCATCCCGCCCACGCCGCCGGCCGCGGAGTGCACCAGGCAGACGGTTCCCGGGGACGGCGCGTACACGTCGGTGGTCAGCAGGTGGGCGGTCATGCCGTGGACGAGGGCCGCCGCCGCCTCGGTGAGGTCCAGCTCGTCCGGTACGGGCACCAGCCGCACCTCGGGCACCAGGGTGTGGGTCGCGTACGTGCCCGGTTGCCCGAGCCACGCGACCCGGTCCCCGGCGGTGACGCCGGTGACGCCGGCGCCGACCTCGAGGACGGTCCCGCTGCCCTCGATGCCCGGCGTGAAGGGCAGGTCGACCTGGTAGACGCCGCTGCGCTGGTACAGGTCGACGACGTTGACACCGGCGGCCGCCACCCGGACGAGGACCTGGCCGGCCGGCACCTGTGGGAGGTCGGCGTCGCGGACGGTCAGGACGTCCGGGTCGCCGTGCGCCTCCAGCACCACCCGCCGGGGTATGGACCGGTGCGCCGGCCCCATCAGCCACCCGCCATCGGGGCGAGGACGGTCACGACGGCTCCGGGTGGCACCGTGGTGGCGGCACGCTGGTCCCGGGGGATCATGTCGTCGTCGACACAGATGTTGAGGTACCGCAGCGGCGCCCCGTCGGCGTCGAGCAGTCGCCGGGCGAACTCCGGGTGGCGTACGGCGAAGTCGCGGATGACGGTGTCCAGCGGGCCGGGGATCCCCTCGAAGTCGGTTCGGCCCTGTGGGGTCCAGACGGCAGGCACCACGATTCTGACCATGTCTCCTCGCTTCTAGGCGTCGGCGGCGCAGCGGAACCCGTGCGCGAAGCTGGACCACCCGGTCGGGTCGCCGTGCATCCGCTCGCTGCACCGGACCTGGTATCGGAAGTTCATCCACGAGCCGCCGCGGATGACGCGGTACCGGCCCATCGCCATCCGCACGGTCGGGTCGCAGTGGACGGCGTCGTCGTAGAGCCGGGACACGGTCGCGGTCCACTCGTAGACGTTGCCGGCCATGTCGGCGCAGCCGAACGGGCTGTCCCCCCGGCCGAAGGACCCGACCGGGCTGGTGCGCGGCACCGGGCCGTGCCGGGCGCACTCGGCCCGCCACCACTGCTGCCATGCCGACAACGAGGTAAGCGGCCCGGCGTGCAGCTCCGCGGTGTTGGCGGCGTCGGCGTTCCAGTCGTCGCCCCAGGGCCAGAGGCGGAAGTCGGGTCCGCGGGCGGCGAACTCCCACTCGGTCTCGGTCGGCAGCCGCCGTCCGGACCACGCGGCGTACGCGCCGGCGTCGCCCCACGAGACGTGGACGACCGGGTGGTCGTCGAGGTCGGGGCCGCCGGTGCCCGGGCCGCCCGGTGTCCGCCAGGTCACGCCGGCCCGCTCGGTCCAGCCCTGCTCGGTGTAGACCAGCCCGAATCCACGCCGTTCCGCGTCGGTCCGGTAGCCGGTGTCGCGGACGAACCGGGCGTATTGCGCGACGGTGACCGGGAAGCGGTCGAGCCGGAACGGCCGTACCACGGTGTTCACCTGTGGTGTCTCGTCGGCGAACCACAGCCGGGGTAGCGGTTGGTCGGCGGCCTCCAGCCAGTCGAGCACCCACTCCGGTGTGCCCTGCCGGAACGGTCCGCCCGGTATCAGGCACATCTCTGCCATCGCGTCCAGCCTCCCGCCGCCGGACGCACGGCGTGCGCCGTGTCCGGATCTGCCCGCTGGATCCATCATCGCGACGGGCTCCGGCTACCGGCACCTCTCGCCGTGCGCGGCAGGACCGTCGGGTCGACCGGCCGGCACGTCCCGCAGGGCGGCCACCAGCCGGTCGATGTCGGTGCGCGTGTTGTAGAGGTGCAGCGAGGCGCGGACCGTGCCGGGCACGCCGTACCGGCGGCAGGCCGGCGCGGCGCAGTGGCGGCCGGCGCGTACCTGCACGCCGTGCCGGTCGAGGTGCCGGGCCACCGCCGCGGGTTCGAACCCGTCGAGGACGAAGGAGATGACCCCGCCGCGGTCGGCCGGGTCGTGGGGCCCGAGGATCCGCAGGCCCGGCATCGTCGCGAGGGCGTCGAGGGCGTAGCCGGTCAGCTCCTGTTCGTGGCGGCGCACGGCGGCCATGCCGAGAGCGTTCAGGTAGTCGGCGGCCGCCCCGAGCCCGACCGCCTGGGTGACCGGGGGCGTACCGGCCTCGAACCGCGCCGGCGGAGGCAGGAAGGTCGCCTCCGTCAGCTCCACGGTGGCGACCATGCCGCCTCCGGTCAGCAGCGGTGGCATCGCCGCGAGCAGGTCGGACCGGCCCCAGAGCACGCCGATGCCGGGCGGGCCGCACATCTTGTGCCCGGTGAACGCCAGGTAGTCCACGCCGAGCGAGCGGACGTCGACCGGCCGGTGCGGCACCGACTGGGAACCGTCCAGCAGCGTCAGGGCACCGACGGCGCGGGCCCGGTCGACGATCTCGCCGGTCGGGTTGACGGTGCCGAGGAGGTTCGACACGTGCGCCCAGGACACCATCCTGGTCCGCGGGTTGATCAACGAGTCGAGTCGGGACAGGTCCAGGTGCCCGTCGTCGGTGAGGGGAACCCACCGCAGGGTGGCACCGGTGCGCCGGCACAGCAGCTGCCACGGCACGAGGTTCGAGTGGTGTTCCATCTCGGTGACCAGGACCTCGTCCCCGGGGCCCAGCCGGAACCGGGGATCGGTCGGCTGGCGGGACTCGCGGGCGACGAAGGCGTGGGCGACGAGGTTGATCGCCTCGGTCGCGTTACGGGTGAAGACGGTCTGTCCCGGACGGGCGCCGACGAACGCGGCGACCGTCGACCGGGCCTGCTCGTAGGCCGCGCCGGCCTCGGCTGCCAGCGTGTGCGCGGCACGGCCGACGTTGGCGTGGTGGCCGCCGTGGTGCCGGCGCACCGCCTCCAGCACCTGGCGGGGCGCCTGGGAACTGCTGGCCGAGTCGAGGTAGACGAGGTCGCGCCCGTGGACGTCGCGGCGCAGGATCGGGAAGTCCGCCCGTACCCGCTCGACGTCGTAGGCCGGGCTGGTCACGTCCATCGCCTCCTTGGGGATCAGCGCGGTGGGGTGCCGCGTCCGTTGCCCGTCGGCTTCCGCCCGTTCTGCCGTGACCCTCCCACCGGGGCGGTGGGAGGGCACCTCTGTCCGTGCCGGGCGGTGCGCCCCGGAGGCGGCGACCCGGGAAGCGCAAGCCGGAAGATGAGCCGGGCAGATAGATGCTTTGCAATGGGGTTAGGCCCTGACGGCAGTAGATGACTGGTGTCGGCAGGTGCACGAGGGGGCGGAGACAGCCGCCCCCTCGCCGTTTCCCGGCGGCCCGCCGCGCCGGGCATCACGCGCTGCGGTGGCGGCCGTTTCCCGGC
>JAEYGD010000170.1 GCA_023402505.1 Actinomycetes bacterium | reverse complement strand
GCGCCGGCCCGCGCCGGAGCCGCCGGCCCGCGCCGGACGCCGGCGGCTCAGCGGGTGGGGGTGGGGGTGACCGGGGCGGGCGGACCGGCCTGCGGGTTCTCCACGATGTGCCGCTGGAGGTTCACCTGGGCCTGCCCGGTCCCGCCCACGGTGATGTCGTCGTACGCCTGGAGCAGCTTGTTCTTGTCGAAGTACAGGACGGTCATCGACAGCGGGGTGGGCTGCTCGCCCTCCAGGCCGCGTAGGCCGGCCCCGCCGGTCGAGCCCTGCACCATCAGCAGCGTGGGCGACTGGCCCTGCTCCTGGGGCAGCCGGGACACGTCGCGGCGGTGGGTGTGCCCGGCGAGCACCAGGGGGCAGGTGCCGGCGAGCGGGCCGGCCGACGCGGGATCGTGCAGCAGCGCGAGGTTCACCGGGCGCGGCGAGCTGCGGACGGTGGCGGCGAGCTGATCGCCCGTGCCGATGAGCTGGTCGGCGGTCTCCCTGGTCAGGCCGCTGCCCGCTGGCGAGGTGCTCTTGTCCGGCGTGAAGCGCGGGTCGCCGATCCCGGCGATGGTCAGCCCGGCGACGGTGGTGGTCGTGTTGTTGAGCACGATGGCGTTGCGCTGCCGGGCCACCGCCGCGGCCGTACGCCCCGAGTCGTGGTTGCCCCGGATGTAGACGTACGGCTTCTCGAGGAGCCCGATCGAGCCGACGTACGACGCCTCCGGCTCGCTGCCCCAGTCGGTGATGTCACCGGTGTCGACCACGACGTCGATGCCGAACTGCTCCACCACCGTGCGGATCAGCTGCCAGGCGGCCGGATTGAGGTGCATGTCGGAGATGTGCAGCACCCGGGTGGTGCCGGGCTCCGGTTCGAACACCGGCAGGGCGGACACCGTGGTGTACAGCTGGCTCACGTTGCCGACGATGCGCTGGAGCTGCTCGGCGTACCGGGTGTAGTCGTTGGCGATCCGCCGGGCGTCGCCGACGATCGCGGGTGCGTTGACCAGCAGGCCCTCGTAGCGTGGTTCCTCGATCGACTGGGGCCGCAGCGTGGCCGCCGCCGTGCCGAGGCTGCCCGCGGTCACCAGCAGCGCGAGCGTCCCCGCCCAGGCGGCCCGGCGGGTGTCGCGGAAGACCAGCAGGGCCAGCACGAGGGTCGCCAGCACGGTCGCGGCGACGGTACGCACGCCGAGCCGCATGACCCCGTCACGCACGTCGTCGACGGCGGTGCGGCTCGCCTGGCTGATGCTGGCCGGATCGTGCAGGAGCGCCTCCGTGCGGCTCTGGTCGAGCGCACCCAGCTCCACCGTCAGGTGGGTGGGCCCGTCGTGGCTGTCCAACTGGAGGGCACCCAGGGGCGGGACGTCGACGGTGGTGCCGCCGGTGAGGGCCGGAGCCACCGTGAGGTCGGCCTGGAACGGCCCGATGTCGGTGCTCACCCGGCCACCGGCGAGTGCCCCGATCATGACGCCGGTCAGGGTCACCGCGAGGACGGCCAGCGTCACACCCGTGGCGCGCAGCAGCCGGCGGCGCCGGGCACCGGCACCGGGCCGGCGCGGTGCCCGGGGGAGCGGGAACCATCGCGCCCGCCCGGCCTCCGGACGGCCGCCGTCCCGGTCGTCCCGCTGCTCGTTCTCCTGCCCGTCCATGCTGAGATTCTGACCTGCCCGCCTAGGGATCTTGGCAAACCTGGGCCCGGTGTCCCCGGATCCTCAGCTTCGTCCGGCTCCGCCCTCAGCGAACACGAGGCGCAGCAGCCGGTCGTCCTCCGGCGCCGGGTCTCCGCGCCCGTCGTGGTTGGAGGTGCTCACCCAGAGCGAACCGTCCGGTGCCGCGGCGATCGCCCGCAGCCGGCCGTAGCGGTTGGTCAGCAGATCCCGCGGCTGGCCGAGCACCGTTCCGGTGGGCGTCAGCTCGACCAGCCAGAGCCGCCGCCCGCGCAGGCAGGCGGTGGCGAGCACGTTCTCCGCACGGGCAAGCCCGGAGCAGGAGGCGTCCGACGTGGGCCATTGGGTGATTGGGTTGACGTACCGGCGGTCGTCGGAGCGCCCCTCCACCTGCGGCCACCCGTAGTTGCGGCCCTTGCCGATCTCGTTGATCTCGTCCCAGGTGCTCTGCCCGAACTCGACCGCGTACATCTTCCGGTCGGCGGTCCAGGTGAACCCCTGCACGTTGCGGTGCCCGAGCGACCAGACCGGTGAGCCGGGGAACGGGTTGCCGGTCGCCGGCTTGCCGTCGGCGGTGATCCGCAGGATCTTGCCGCCGAGGCGCTTCGGGTCCTGCGACTGCGTCCGGTCGCCGGCGTCGCCGGTGCTGGCGTAGAGCTGGCCGTCCGGCCCGAAGGCCAGGCCGCCGCCGTTGTGGATGCCGGCCTTCGGGATGCCGGTCAGGATGGGCTGCGGCCGCTCGCCGAGCCGGAGCCGGGCGATCCGGTTGTCGCGTTCCGCGGTGTAGTAGACGTAGACCGTCCGGTCGCGCTGGTAGCCGGGCGACACCGCGATGCCCATCAGCCCGCCCTCGCCGCCCGCCGACACCTCGGCGACCGTCTGCACGACCGTCACCTTCAACCCGTCGGGCCCGGACCCGGGGCCGACCTGGAGGATCCGGCCGCTGTCGCGTTCGGTCACCAGCGCGCCCCCGTCGGGGAGGAAGGCGATGCCCCACGGGACGCGCAGGCCCTTCGCCAGCACGGTCGCCACGACCTCCTGGCCGCTGCCGCCGGGGGTCGCGGTGACCGACGGGGTGGGGAAGGTCGGTGGTTCGCCGGCCCGGTCCGGCTCCGGCTCACCGAAGCTGCAACCGGTGGTCACCAGCAGCGCCGCGCACGACGCCGCGAGGGCCGCGCGGAGACGGCGGGTGCGAGGGTACGGGGGACGGGCGCTCACCCGGCCCAGCGTAACCCGGCCCGGTGCCCTTCCGGGTCCTCCGGACGCGGCCGGTCCGCGCGGCGGCGTCAGCGGTGGCGTCACCGGACCCGGACGGCGAGCAGCGCCACGTCGTCCTCCCGGCGGTGCGCCGACGTCACCAGCAGCTCGCACAGCCCGTCGAGCGGCATGGTGTCCGTGCCGCGCAGCCGGCCGGCCAGCTCCGCCAGGCCGACGTCGATGGCCTGGTCGCGCCGCTCGACCAGACCGTCGGTGAACAGCAGCAGGGTGTCGCCCGGCGCCAGCCGGGCGTGGTGGGTCGTCCGGCGGACCGGCCGGACGAGGCCGAGCAGCGGCTCCGGCGGCGCGGCCAGCGGCTCGACGGTGCCGCCCGCCCGTACCACCAGTGGTGCCGGGTGCCCGGCGTTGCACCAGGAGAGCGACTGCCCGCCCGCGCCGTCCGGCCGGAGCCGGACCAGGACGGCCGTGGCGGCGCCGGGGATCCGCAGCCCACGGATCGAGTCGTCCAGGTGGCGCATCAGGGCACCGGGCGCGTCGGAGCGGCCGTAGGCGTTGCCCCGCACCAGGTTGCGCAGTTGTCCCATGGTCGCCGCCGCCTCGATGTCGTGCCCGGCGACGTCCCCGATCGCGACGATCAGGTCGCCGTCCGGCTGGCGGAACGCGTCGTACCAGTCGCCGCCGACCTCCACCCGGTCCGCCGCCGGCTGGTACCGCGCGGCCAGCTTCAACCCGTCGTCGGCGGGCAGCGGCGGCAGCATGCTGTCCTGCAGGACGTGCGCGACGTGCCGCTGCTCGCCGTACATCGAGCTGTTGCCGATCGCCTGTCCGGCCCGGCGGCCGATCTCCAGGGCGGTGAGCAGGTCGCCGTCGTCGAAGGGGCGCCGCCCCGGTCCGTTGATCAGCGTGACGGTCCCCAGTACGCGGTCCCGACCGACGTCGCTCATCGGCACGGTGAGGTGCGAGGCGAAGCCGAGGCGCTCGGCCAGCTCCGGCATCTCCGGCCCGATCGTCCCCCGCCGGACGTCGGCGACGCTCGCGGCGCTGCCGAGCACCGGCGCGCCGGTGCGCAGCACCGCCCGGGTGACCGACTCCGGGCCGAGGCGGGTACGCATCAGAGCGGCGAAGCGGGCCACGTCCGCCGCCCGCGTCGGGTCCCGGTGCACGGCCGTCACGTCGCGCACCTCGCCGTCCGCGCCGACGACGCTGACCAGGCACCAGTCGGCGAGCAGCGGAACCATGGTGGCGCCGAGCTGGCGCAGCGCGGTCTGGACGTCGAGGCTGCCGGCCAGCGTCTCGCTCAGGCCGGCCAGCAGCACCAGCCGTTCGTGCGCCTCCTCGGCACGCCGCCGGGCCTGCTCGGCGCCGTCGAGCGCGATCCGCAGCCGCAACTCCGAGGAGCAGGCCGCCGCCAGGTCGGCGAGCGTCTGGAGCTGCGCCGGTGTCCAGGCCCGCGGCTTGGCGTCGATCGCGCACAGCGACCCGAGGACCCGGCCGTCCAGGTCGGTCAGGGGCATCCCGGCGTACGCGACCACCCCGAAATCGGGGACGGCCAGGTTGTCCCGGACCCGTGGGTACAGCCGTACGTCCGGCAGCACCATCGGCGTCTCCAGGTCGACGACGTGCTGGCAGAACGAGTGGCTGAGCGGCGTCTCCCGCCGCTGCGCCCAGGGTTGCGGCAGGCCGGTCTCGCCGGGGAAGAACTGCCGGTCGGCGTCGACCAGGGAGACCAGGGCGACCGGCACGTCGAGCAGGTCCGCGACCAGCCGGGCGAACCGGTCGAAGGCCTCGTCAGGTTGGGCCCGCAGCCCGGTGTCGGCGAGCGACCGGAGCCGGTCCGGGTCGGCGAGCGCCGGAATCGGCACGGCCCGGCCCCCGGGGGTGGCGGTGGGGCCGTCGCTCATCGGGACACCTGTCTGCGCGGGCGGACGGAGACCGGTCGGCTCCGGTTTCCCGTTATACCCCGGCGGCGAGCGGATTCATGCCGCGTCGGAGGCGGTCCCGGTCACCTTCGGGTACGGGGGGTCACCCCCGTCGGACGAGCGGACGGTCGAGGGCCTATCGTCGGCGAGCGTGAAGGTGTGGATCCCGCACGAGAACGGCCCGTCCCTGCTCGGCGACCTGCCCGCGGGCGTCACGGTGGAGGTGGTGCCGGATCCGACCCGGCCCCCCTCCGCGGTCTCCGGCGTCCGGTTCTGGGTTCCGCCGTTCCTCGCCGGTTCGGCGGCTTCGACCCTGCTGCGCGAGTTCCCGGATCTCGAGGTGGTGCAGCTGCTGTCCGCGGGCGCGGACGCGTGGGCCGGGCGGATGCCGCCGGGGGTCACGCTCTGCGACGCGCGCGGCGTGCACGACCCCGCGACGGCGGAGTGGGTGGTCGCCGCGATCCTGTCCCACCTCCGGTCGTTCCCGGCGCTCGCGCGGGCGCAGGCCCGCCGTGAGTGGGCGTACGAGGAGGTGGCGCCCACCGACGAGCTGGCCGGCAAGCGGGTGCTCATCGTCGGTGCCGGCTCGATCGGCACCGCCGTCCAGGCGCGCCTCGACCCGTTCGAGGTGAGCTTCACCCGGGTCGCGCGGACGGCCCGCCCCGGGGTCCACGCGGTCGCGGAGCTGCCCCGGCTGCTGCCCGAGGCCGACATCGTGGTGCTGCTGGTGCCGCTGACCGAGCAGACCCGGGGGCTGGTCGACGAGGAGTTCCTGGCGGCGCTGCCGGACGGCGCGCTGCTGGTCAACGCGGCCCGGGGCCCGGTGGCGCGCACCGACGCGCTGGTCGCCGAGCTGCGTACCGGCCGGATCTCCGCCGCGCTCGACGTCACCGATCCCGAGCCCCTGCCCGCCGACAATCCGCTGTGGACGATGCCGAACGTGCTGCTCACCCCGCACGTCGCCGGCTCGGTACGCGGCCTGCTGCCCCGGGCCTACCGGTTGGTCGGTGACCAGATCCGCCGGTTGTCGGCGGGTGAGCCGCTGGACAACCAGGTGGTCGACGGCTACTAGCGCCGGCCGTCGCTAGGCCGGTTGGTCCGTCGTGCCGGGCAGGGTCTGGCCGGTGGCCGCCACCAGCCGGGGCAGGTCGGCGCGGCGGACGGCGGGCAGCGGGACCTCGCTGCCGTCGTCGAGGCGGGCCACCACCCGGCCGCGGGCGTCGGCGGTCAGCTCGGCCACCCGGTCCCAGCCGATGCGGCGCTGCCCGGTGAACGCCCGCAGGCGCAGCTCCCGGGGGTCGGCGTCGGTGCCGGCCCGCCACGCCCACAGTCCGACGACGATCGGTACGAGGAGCACGGGCAGCAGATACCACCGGGCGGCCGCCAGCGGCAGGGCGCCGAAGAAGGCGATCACGGCGGCGACCACGATGGCCTGGTTGTGCCGGAACCGGACGAGGTCGGGACTGCTCACCCCGCGATGATTTCACCCGGTCCGGGCCCCGGTCCCGCCGGGTGGCGCGCGGGCGAGCGGATCGACGGATGGTGACGCAGGTCACGGTAGAGTGCGCGTCACCGCCGGGGCGCCGGCTCGTTGTCGAGGAATGGGCAGCGGACCTGCCGTTCGCGTCCCACACCGCCGCACCGCCCCCGTGCCCCCTCACGAAGGCGATCGCCGTGCCCCTCGCGTACCCGCTCCGCGCCCCGG
>JAEYGD010000165.1 GCA_023402505.1 Actinomycetes bacterium | reverse complement strand
GGGTCAGGGCGCGGGCGTCAGAGCGGCGTCAGGGTGAGGGGGCGGCGGGAGTCAGGGGTGGTGGAAGAGGGCGGTCAGGCGGCGCCAGAGACGGCGGAGGCCGCCGGGGGCACCCGGTCCGGGCGGTGGGGCCCCGGTCAGGGTGTGGGCGAGCGCGCGGGCCTCGGCGGGCAGGTCGGGTGTGGCCAGCGCCAGGTGGCCCAGCGAAGTGGCGACCGGGACCGGGCGGGCGGTGGCGACCTCGGCGGCGTCGGCTAGCCGCTCGGCGACCACGGCGGCGACGTCGCCGCGTACCGCCGGATCGACCCAGGCGGCGGTGACCAGCGCGAACAACGCGGCCTCGGTGGTCCAGTCCTCGATTCCCCAGACCAGGTCCAGCAGCACCGCCCGGCGGGTGGACGTCGGCCACGGCTCGTCGGTGCGGTGGTGCAGCAGGCCCAGGCAGGCCCACACCTGCACGCTGCGGACCCACAGCGCCGGGTCCTGGCCGTCGAGGATCCGGCCCAGCCCGGTCGGCGGGGCCGCCGGCGGGTGGGCCAGGAGGCCGAGCAGGTCCGCCAGGTCCAGCGTGGCCAGGGCGACGGCCGCGTCGTACGCGGCCGGCGGGTGGGGCCAGGCCGGGTGCACGAACTGGCGTAGGTGCTCGGCGGACCGTGGCGACGGCGGCGGTACGGCGGGCGTGACGGCGGTTCCCTCGTAGCGCCACAGGTGCCGGGTGGTCGCGCGTCTCGGCTGGCGCGCGTCGGGGCCGGGCCTGTCGGCCACCTCGACGCGCAGGCCGGGCGCGGCGACGGCGAGGGTACGCAGCGCGCTCGGCGGGGCCGGCGACGCCAGCCGGAGGACGCCGCCCGGGCTGTCGGCGGCCCGCAGCGCGTCGGCGACCGGGCCGGTGGCGGGGGTGACCTGCCCGAGCCACGGCCGGCCGGCGCAGGACTCGGCGAGGTCGGCGTGCTCGTGCGAGTCGTCCGGGTGTTCCCGCGCGAAGTCGGCGAGCGCCACCAGGTGTGCGACGTCGCCGTCGCGGCGGAAGCGCAGCCGGTGCGCGGTGTGCACGGCGCAGTCGAACGAGGGGTCCCGGGCGAGGGCGCGGTCGATCCAGGTGAGGGCGTCGTCGAGCCGTCCGTGGTCGGCGAGGGTGCCCGCGATGTCGGCGTAGACGGCCAGGTCGTCCGGGTCGTGGGTGACGGCGCGTTCGAGCGCGGCGAGGGCGTCGCGGATCCGGCCGGCGCTGCGGTACGCGTACCCGAGCCACACCTCGCCGATCTTGGACGGTTCGGCGCGTACGCCCCGGGTGGCCCAGCGGATCGCCAGCGCGACCTCGCCGATCCGCCGGGCCAGCGCGGACCCCGCGCCGAGCAGGAGGGCGTGTTCGGGGTGGACGGTCACGGCGTTGCGGGCCAGCACCAGGTACGGGGTGAGGGCCGCCCGGCCGGCCCGGGGCACCGGGTCGTGGGTGGCGGCGCAGACCTGCATGAGGATCCGGGCGGTACGGTCCGGGTCGAGGCGTTCGGCCAGGTCGGGGGCGGTCACCCAGGGCACCTCCGCCCACGGGGTGGCGGGCGCGTGGCCGGTGGCCGCGACGAGCAGGTCGAGCCCTTCGGCGGGCCGGCCGGCAGCGGCGAGCAGGTGGGCGCGGGCGACCACGGTGCCGACGAACACGTTCTGGTGCAGGGGGAAGAGGTCGAGCCCGCCGTCGCCGGACGCGGCGAGCCGGGCGAGGATCTCGTGCGCCTCGGGCAGGGTCGGTGCCTGGGCCAGGGCGCCCGCGACGTGCGTGGCGGCGTGCGCCAGGTCGCCGTCGGCCAGGGCCGACCGGGCCAGGGCCAGTTCCTCCGTCGCCGGCAGGTCTCGCTCGTCCGGGGACACGTCGTCCTCTCACGTGGTTGCTCTCGGGTCGGGTCAGCGTAGGTGATGTTGAGGATTCTTTGTGATCATCTGCGCAGTGCTGTTCGTTGCGTTGCTCGGAGCCGGCCAAAAGTGCAAGACTGAGCAGGAAACGCGCGGGTATCGCGCACTGGGAGGAGCTTCCGTGACGCGTCCAGGGGCCGGCATGGCCGCCGACATCGACGAGCAGCCGGCGGGCTACGCGCGACTGCTCTCCGCCGAGCACGCCGGGCCGATCGCCCGGGTCGCCGCGGCCATCGCCGAACGCCGCCCGCGGCACGTGGTGTTCACGGCACGCGGCACCTCCGACCACGCCGCGCTCTACGGCGCGTACCTGACCGAGATCCGGCTCGGCCTGCCCGCCGGGCTGGCCTCGCCCAGCTCCGTCACCGTGTACGGGGCGCGGCCGGACCTGTCCGACGCGCTCGTCGTCGGGGTGAGCCAGAGTGGCGGCTCGCCGGACCTGACCGAGGTGCTGCGCGCCGCCCGCGCGTCGGGAGCCCTCACCCTCGCGGTCACCAACGCGCCCGACTCGCCGCTCGCCGAGGTCGCCGAGCTGAGCGTCGACATCGCCGCCGGGCACGAGCGGGCGGTGGCCGCCACCAAGACGTACACGGCCGAACTGCTCGCCCTGCTGATGCTGGTCGAGGGCATCCGGTCCGGTGACGGGGTGCTCCCCGACGGCGAGCGGGCGGCCCTCGACGCGTTGCCCGAGCTCGCCACCCGCACCCTCGCCGACGCGACCGCCACCCAGCTCGCCCCCCGCTACCGGTTCGCCGCGCAACTGGTCACGACCGGCCGGGGGTACGCGTACCCGACCGCGCGGGAAGCCGCGCTGAAGTTGATGGAGACCTCCTACCTGCCGGCACTCGCCTTCTCCGGCGCGGACCTGCTGCACGGCCCGCTCGCCATGACCGACCCGGACGTGCCGGTGCTGGCGGTGGTCGGCTCGGGTCCCGGCGGCCGGGCGATGGGGGAGGTGCTGCCGCGGCTCGGCGAGCGCCGGGCGGACGTGGTGGTGGTCGGCTCCGCCGACGTGCCGGGCGCGACCCGGATCGCCGTACCGGAGGTCGACGAGCGGTACGCGCCGCTGCTGGACATCCTGCCGCTGCAACGCCTGGCGCTGGCGCTCGCGCTGGCCCGGGGCGAGGACCCGGACGCGCCGCGCGGACTCAAGAAGGTCACCGCGACGATGTGAGTGCCGGCGTGGCAGGCTGGTCAGCGTGTCCACGCTGCGCGACCTCGCTGAGGAGCACACCCGGCTCCGGCCGGCCGACATCGACCACCTGCACCGGATCGCCGGCGACTGGCAGTTGCTCTCCGACCTCTCCTTCGCCGACCTGCTGCTCTGGGTGCCGGTGGACGGGGACGGGACGTTCCTGTGCGTGGCCCAGGTACGGCCGACGACGGCGCCGACCGCGTACCAGGACGACCAGGTGGGCCGGATCATCGGCGGGCCGGAGGTGGCCCACCTGGAGGTCGCGTACCGGCAGGGCCGGATCTGGCGGGAGGGCGACCCGGTCTGGTACGGGGACGTTCCCGCGCGGCACGAGGCGATCCCGGTGCGGCTGCGGACGGCCGACGGCGAACACGGCGAGGTGATCGCGGTGGTCGGGCGGGACACCAACCTGTCCACCGCGCGTACGCCCAGCCAGTTGGAGCTGAACTACCTGACCACCGCGGACGACCTGGCGCAGATGGTCGCCGACGGCACCTTCCCGCCGGCCCGGCACCCGGGGGAGACCACCTCGGCGCCCCGGGTCGGCGACGGACTGGTCCGGCTGGACGCCAGCGGCAAGGTGACGTACGCGAGCCCGAACGCGCAGTCGGCGTACCGCCGGCTCGGCTACGCCTCGCACCTGGTGGGCGAGGATCTCGCGGCCCTGCACCGCCGCCTCGCCGCCGATCCGCTGGAGGGCACCGACGCGGCCAACGGCGTCCTCGCCGCCCTGCGCGGCGAGGCGCCGCCGCGCCGCGAGATCGAGGCACGTGGTGCGACGATGCTGACCCGGTCGCTGCCGCTGATGCCCGCCGGAGTGCCGATCGGCGCGCTGGTGCTGGTCCGCGACGTCACCGAGGTGCGCCGCCGCGACCGCGCCCTGATGACCAAGGACGCCACCATCCGGGAGATCCACCACCGGGTGAAGAACAACCTCCAGACCGTCGCCGCGCTGCTGCGGCTGCAGGCCCGCCGGGTCGGCATGCCGGAGGCCCGGGTCGCGCTGGAGGAGTCGGTACGCCGCGTCGCCTCGATCGCGCTGGTGCACGAGACGCTCTCCATGTCCAGTGACGAGGCGGTCGAGTTCGACGGGATCGTCGACCGGGTGGCCAGCGCGGCGACCGAGGTGGCCGCCACCGAGTCGAGGGTGCGGATGCGCCGGCAGGGCAGCTTCGGCGTGCTGCCCGCCGAGATCGCCACGTCGCTGGTGATGGTCCTCAACGAACTGCTGCTGAACGCGGTGGAGCACGGGTTCCCGGCGGGCGGCGACGCGGGTGACGCGCCTGCCGGCGCGGGTCCGGAGGTGGTGGTCTCGACCCACCGGTTCCGCAAGATGCTGCACGTTTCGGTGGCCGACAACGGCAGCGGGTTGCCGCCGGAGTTCGACGCCGAGCGCGGCGGGAACCTGGGCCTGCAGATCGTCCGCGCGCTGGTCACCGGGGAGTTGCGCGGCACGATCGAGCTGCGCGGCAGCGCCAGCGGCGGCACCGAGGCGATGCTGGTCATACCGCTAGTCCGACCCTGACCGCCCCACCTCCCGCACTCCCTCCCGCACTCGCGATCATGCAGTTCTGGCCCTCGTTACACACCTTTTGCGGTCTTCGTCGGGGCGGAAAGTGCAAGATCGACGCGGCGTGGGGGGCGTGGGGAGTGGGGGGTGGGGGATGGGTTAGCGGGTGAGCAGGGCGACGGTCAGCCCCGGGTGCTGCCACACCCGGTCGGTGCTCCAGGTGGCGCGCAGTGCGGCGCCCTTGGCGCCGGGCACGGCGGCGAGCGGGTCGGCGTGCCGGCCGGCGACCACCAGCCAGATCCGGTCCGCGTCGCTCAGGCACTCGGCCGGCCGGGCGCACTCGGCCGCCCAGAGATCGCCCCGCCGGGCCTGGTCGGCGGTGGCCAGCACGTCGCGGGGCCGGCGGTCGCGGAGGTGGTACTCCAGGCCCAGGTCGAGGAAGAGCCAGCTCTCCCGGGGTGCGTAGACGACCGCGTCGCCCGGCCGCTGACCGGCGGACACCACGCGGGCGGCGGCCGCGTAGTCGACCGGCGCGGAGCGGGGCCACTCGTGGGTGCGGCGCAGCGCGGCCTGGTCGGGCAGCCCGAGCGCGCCGGCCAGCGCCACCACACCGAGTGCCGGCAGCAGCGGCACGCCGGCCAGCGCCGCGCCGGCCAGCAGGCACCCGAACGGCACCACGAAGACGAGGTAGCGGGGCACCCAGAGGGGGACGAGCACACCGGCGGCGAAGACCAGCAGCACCGGCAGGAGCACGGCCGCACCGGGCAGCAGCGCCCGCCGGCCCAGCCGGGCCGCGCCGAGCGCGGCCAGCC
>JAEYGD010000156.1 GCA_023402505.1 Actinomycetes bacterium | reverse complement strand
GTCGGTGGGATCCAGCACCGAGCTGCTCGAGGCTGTCATCGGCAAGGCCGCCGACGCGCCGCTCTGCTTCACCTGCGGTACGAAGATGCGCCCGGCCGGCAGCTGCTACGTCTGCGAGGGCTGCGGCAGCACCAGCGGCTGCAGCTGACGTACGCGCGGCCCGGGAGCACCCGGCCCGGGCCGCGCCTCGCGTGATCGACACGAGATACGGAAAGTCGGGGTGTCCAGTGCGTTGGACACCCCGACTTCCCGTATCTACCCGAAGGAGCGCTAGCGGCCGTCCTCCTTCGGAGTGTGGAAGAGGCGACCGACGCGTTCGTTCGCGCGGCTGTACGCGGAGACGGAGATCCGGGCCTGCGGTGCGGCCACCCGCACCTGATCCAGGAAGTCCGCCAGCCCGACGCCGACCAGCATGGTCCGCGTGCGGCCGGAGCCGTGGACTATCCGTCCCGTGCTGTTGCCCTGGCGGGAGGTGCGGATCTCGCGCAGTTCGGGCAGGGGCACCCGGCTCGTCCAGAGCGGAGCGCGCAGGTGCAGGTGCGTGTCGGTGAGCTCCAGCCGATACACCAGACGGAACAGCGCGTACAGCGAGACGAGCGGCGTGGCGACCACGATGACCAGCGGTACCGCCCAGCCCGGCATCAGCCCGGCCTTCCACCAGATGATCGGGCAGGCGACCGGGAACGCGAAGAACAGCCCGAGTACCGCGAGCACCGGACGGTAGGTGTACCGGGCCCGTACGTCGTCCATGACGCCTCCCCCGCGTATCGACGTGGCCCGCTACTACCCCGTACGCGTGGGTGGCACACCGGTGGGCGACGGCTGCCGTGCCGGCGCTCGGCACGGCAGGCGTCGCCGCCGTCAGCGGCCCTGCTTCTCCTGGCAGGGCACGCAGAAGCGGGCGTGCGGCAGGATCTCCAGCCGCTCCCGCGGGATCGGGCCCGAGCACCGTTCGCAGGTGCCGTAGCGCCCCTCCGCGATGCGCCGCAGCGCCCCGGTGATCTGGTCCAGGCTCTGCCGGGTCGTGGCGATCAGGGCGCTCTGCGTGTGTGCCTCGCCCGGATCGCCGGTGTCCGCGGTGAGCTGGGTCAGCCTGGCCGTCTGCACCTCGAAGTCGTGGCTCAGTGCCGTGCGCAGCTCGTCGAGCCAGTTGCGCTCGTCGGGTTGGACCTGGGTCGTCATGGTGGTTCCTCCAAAAAGAAAAAAGGGCCGAAGCGGTATCGCTTCGCCCTTGGTGGCCGGCTCGCTGAGGTGCTGCCGATCCACGGAGGGCCACGTCCGGCGGGGCTGCGCAGCGCGGGCGCGGCCGGGGACGGCGTGGCGGTGCTCACCACCCGGACGGCGGCGTGCAGGGCCCGCTGGCCTGCGACGGAGGTCGCGATCATCGTCGGGCACGCGGAAGCGGACGCCGTCGTCACGACGGCGTCTCCTGCCGGCTGGCTCGACGGACGCATCAGGCAACCATAGGCCGCGCCGGGCGGGAAACCAACGTCCTTTGCGCGCATCACCCGGCCGGCCCGCCGGTGGCCGGCCAGCCCGCCCTACCGGGTCGACCGGCCCGGAGCCGGCACGGTGGCGTCCCGGGCCGCCGGAAGCCGCGGCACCGCCACTTTCCTACACTCGCGCGGTGAGCGGAGAGCGACGGCCCCTGGCGCCGCGGCCCCTGACCGAGCCGCACCCGACCCGGCTCGCGCCCGAGCACCCCGGCCGGGCGCGGATCCTCGCCGCGCACACCGCCGCCCTGGCCGCCGGGGAGGCCGGCTACCCGGACCCGGCGAGCGGCCTGTTCGTCCTGACGGCGGCTTTCCTGGCCCGCCGGGGCACCTGCTGCGGCCGCGGCTGCCGCCACTGCCCCTACATCAACGACTGACCCACCCCCACTCCCGCCGATCTTGCACTTTCGGCCCTCGATATGCCCTACATGCACCGTTCGTCGGGGCAGAAAGCGCAAGATCGACGCGGAGTGGGGGTGGGGCGCGGGGCGCGGGCGCGCGGGTCAGGCGGCGGCCACGAAGACCCGGGAGGCCACTTCGCGGGGGAGCCGGATCCGGTCGCCGGAGCGGTCGATCGACACCCCGTCGCGCTCCTGGGCCACCGTCACCGTCGCGCCCGGGTCGACGCCGGCGGCGTGCAACTGGCGCAGCACGTCCGCGTTGGTCTGGACGCTCTCGCAGATCCGGCGCACCACGACCGGGCCGGACAGCCCGGGGAACGCCAGGTTGCGCTCACTCTCCGTCGACTCGCTCTGGGTCGGCCCCGGGGAGCCCAGCTCCTCCAGGCCCGGGATCGGGTTGCCGTACGGAGAACGGGTCGGGCGGTTGAGCAGGTCGTACACCCGCTTCTCCACCGCGTCGCTCATCACGTGCTCCCACCGGCAGGCCTCCTCGTGGGCCTCCTCGTAGGGCATCCCGATCACGTTGACCAGCAGCAGCTCGGCCAGCCGGTGCTTGCGCATCACGGAGACCGCGGCGCTGCGGCCGGCCGGGGTGAGCGACAGGTGCCGGTCGCCCTCGACGGTGAGCAGGCCGTCGCGCTCCATCCGGGCGACGGTCTGGCTGACGGTGGGACCGCTCTGCCGCAGGCGCTCGGCGATCCGGGCACGCAGCGGCGGCACCCCCTCCTCCTCGAGTTCGAGGATGGTACGCAGGTACATCTCGGTCGTGTCGACCAAATCATGCTTCACGGCAGGCCCTCCAGCGATCGATGCTACCCCGCGTGACGGCGAACGGCCGACGCCGAACCACCTGGTGGCCACCGGGATGGTGTTGACTGGGCGCCATGTCCGGTACCGAGGATCTGCTGGTCGAGCCCGACCGGCTGGCCGCCGAACTGCACGGCGGTGACCCGCCCACCCTGCTCGACGTCCGCTGGCGCCTGACCGGCCCGCCCGGGCGCGACGACTACGCCGCCGGTCACCTGCCGGGTGCGGTCTTCGTCGACCTGGACACCGAGCTGTGCGGGCCGCCGGGCGCCGCCGGACGGCACCCGCTGCCCGACCCCGCCGCGCTCCAGGCCGCGTTGCGGGCCGCCGGCGTCCGCGCCGGCCACCCCGTCGTCGTGTACGACGGCGGAGACGGCATGTCCGCCGCCCGCGCCTGGTGGACGCTGCGCTGGGCCGGGCACCCGGCGGTACGCCTCCTGCACGGCGGCTACCCCGCCTGGGTGGCGGCGGGACTGCCCACGTCGACCGAGGTGCCCACGCCGGGGCCCGGTGACGTGACGGTGCGTCCGGGCGCGCTGCCGGTGCTCGACGCGGCCGGGGCCGCCCGGCTGGCCGCCGCCGACGGGGGCGTCCTGGTGGACGTGCGGGCCGCCGCCCGGTACCGCGGGGAGACCGAGCCGGTCGACGCGGTCGCCGGACACGTGCCGGGCGCGGTGAACCTGCCGGCGACGGAGTACGTCGCCGAGGGGCGGTTCCCGGGGGCCGACGCGCTGCGCGAGCGGTTCGCCGCCGCCGGGGTGGCCGGCGACCGGCCGGTGGGCGCGTACTGCGGCTCGGGCGTGACCGCCGCGCAGGCCGTACTGGCCCTGCACCTGGCCGGCCGGCCGGACGCCGCCCTGTACGTCGGCTCCTGGAGCGACTGGATCACCGACCCGTCCCGGCCGGTCGCGGTGGGCGGTCAGCCGCCGCCGCACGGGCGGTGACACCTGCGTGGTTGCCGTGCGCGAGACCGGTGGCCAGCGTGGCACGTGCGACGATGGGTACATGTCGGACGACACGGTGGTGGTGTGGGACGAGTCGCTGCTCGCCTACGACCTCGGTGACCATCCGCTCGACCCGGTGCGGGTCGAGCTGACCGTCGCGCTCGCGCGGGAGCTCGGTGTCCTGCGGCGCCCGGGGGTGCGGCTCGTCAAGCCGGAGCCCGCCGACGACGACCTGCTGACGCGGGTGCACGACCCCCGCTACGTGGAGGCCGTGCGCAGCGCCCCGCAGGATCCGCTGTTCGCCGGTTTCGGGCTCGGCACCTCCGACAACCCGGTCTTTCCCGGCATGCACGAGTCGAGCGCCCTGGTCGCCGGCGCCACCGTGGCGGCGGCGGAGGCGGTCTGGCGGGGGGAGGCGCGGCGCGCGGTCAACGTGGCCGGTGGGCTGCATCACGCCATGCCGGCCCGGGCCTCCGGCTTCTGCGTCTACAACGACCCGGCGGTGGCCATCGCCCGCCTCCTCGACCTGGGCGCCCGGCGCGTCGCGTACGTCGACGTGGACGTCCACCACGGTGACGGGGTCCAGCAGACCTTCTGGGACGACCCCCGGGTGCTCACCGTGAGCCTGCACGAGACGCCGCTCGCGTTGTTCCCGGGCACCGGGTTCCCCGACGAGACGGGCGGGCCGGAGGCACAGGGCACGGCCGTCAACGTGCCGCTGCCGCCGGGCGTCGGCGACGCCGGCTGGCAGCGCGCGTTCCACGCGGTCGTGCCGTCGGTGCTGCGTGCGTTCCAGCCGCAGATCCTGGTCACCCAGTGCGGGGCGGACGGGCACCGGCTCGACCCGCTCGCCGACCTGCACCTGTCCGTCGACGGGCAGCGCGCCACGTACATCGCCCTGCGGGCGCTCGCCGACGAGCTGTGCGACGGGCGCTGGGTGGCCACCGGCGGTGGCGGGTACGCGCTGGTCGAGGCCGTGCCCCGGGCGTGGACCCACCTGCTGGCGGTGGCCACCGGTGAGCCGCTCGACCCGGCCACGCTCACCCCGCCGGCCTGGCGGGAGCTGGCCGCGGCCCGCTGCCCCGGCCGGGAGATCCCGCTGCGGATGACCGACGACGCCGACCCGTCGTACGAGCCGTGGCAGCCCTCCGGGGAGCCGACCTCGGTCGACCGCGCCGTCGCGGCCACCCGCAAGGCGGTGTTCCCGCTGCTCGGGCTCGATCCGCACGACCCGCGCGACTAGGGCCGGTGGGAGGGCACCTGCCGTGACCACAGTGGACCAGCCGGTCGACGTGCTGCTCAGCGACGGCACGACCGTCCAGCTGCGGCCGATCCAGCCGTCCGACGCGCCGGGCATCGTCGCGATGCACTCGCGTTTCTCCGAGCGCACCCGCTACCTGCGTTACTTCTCGCCGTACCCCCGGATCCCCGAGCGCGACCTGCAGCGCTTCGTGAACGTCGACCACCGGGACCGGGAGGCCTTCGTCGTGCTGGCCGGCGACCGGATCGTCGCGGTCGGCCGCTACGAGCGGCTCGGCCCGGAGTCGCCGGAGGCCGAGGTGGCGTTCGTGGTCGAGGACGCCTACCAGGGCCGGGGGATCGGGTCGGTGCTGCTGGAGCATCTCGCCGACGCGGCGCGGCGGACCGGCATCATGACGTTCGTCGCGGAGGTGCTGCCGGCCAACGGCGCGATGCTGCGGGTCTTCGCCGACTTCGGGTACCAGGTGCAGCGCCAGTTCGCCGACGGTGTCGTCCACCTGAGCTTCCCGATCGCGCCGACCGAGGCGACCCTGCAGGTGCAGCGGGGGCGCGAGCACCGCACCGAGGCCCGCTCGGTCGCCCGGCTGCTCGCGCCGCGCGGCGTGGCCGTCTACGGGGCCAGCGCCACCGGTCAGGGCGTCGGGGCGGCGGTGCTCGGGCACCTGCGCGACTACGGTTTCACCGGCCCGGTCGTGCCGGTGCACCCGGCGGCGGGGACGGTCGCGGGGCTGCCGGCGTACCGGTCGGCGGCCGACGCGGGCCTGCCGGTCGACGTGGCGGTGGTGGCGGTGCCGCCGG
>JAEYGD010000142.1 GCA_023402505.1 Actinomycetes bacterium | reverse complement strand
CCGCCGGCCTCGCCGCCGGGCACCGTGCCGGGCAGGCCGTCGCCGCGCGCCGACAACGCGTCGAGCAGCTGGTCGCCCATCAGCGAGATGGGCGGGGCGCCCATGGTCACCACGACATCGCCCGGCCGGGCCCGGCGGGCGACCTCGACCGGTGCGGCCTCCCACGAGTCGACGAAGACCTTCCGGTCGGCCGGCAGCGGCACCGCCTCGACCAGCGCCGCCGAACCCTCCCCCGGCGCCCGCAACTCACCCGGCCCGAAGACCTCCAGCAGCACCAGCTCGTCGGCGATCGCCAGCGCCTCGGCCATCTCCGCCTGCAGGTCCCGCGTGCGGTAGAGGCGGTAGGGCTGGAACACCACGATCAGCCGGCCGTCGCCGGCCACCTCGCGCAACGTCTCCAGGGCCAGGGTCATCGACGTCGGGTGGTAGGCGTACTCGTCGTAGACCAGCACGTCGTCCGCGACACCCTTGCGCTCGAAGCGCCGCCGCACGCCGGGGAAGGCCGCCAGCGCGGCCTCCGCCGCCGCCAGCGGCAGATCCAGCAGGTACGCGGCGAGCACCGCGGAGGCACTGTTGAGGCCCATGTGGCGACCGGGCACCGGCAGGCGGAACTCGCCCAGCGACCGGCCGTCGATCCCGGCCAGGTAGCGGACGCCCTTGGCCGAGGAGACCATCTCGGTCAGCCGCAGGTCGGCGTCGGCCGACAGCCCGTACGTGTGCACCCGCCGGCCCTCGGCGCGCAGCGTCTCCGCCAGCCGCCGGCCGCCCGGGTCGTCGGCGCAGGTGATGATGAACCCGTCCGGGTCGGTGAGCCGGGCGAACTCGGCGAACGTCGCCTCCAGGTTCGCCAGGTCCCCGTACGTGTTCAGGTGGTCCGCCTCGATGTTCGTGATGATCGACACGAACGGGCGGTAGATGAGGAACGAGCGGTCGCTCTCGTCGGCCTCCACCACGAAGTACTCGCCCGTGCCGTGGTGCGCGCCGGAGCCGACCTCGGAGATCTCCCCGCCGATCACGAAGGACGGGTCGACGCCGGCCTGCTGGAGCACCATGGTCACCATCGACGTGGTGGTCGTCTTGCCGTGGGTGCCGGCGACCGCCACCGTCCGCCGGCCGGTCATCGCCGCGGCGAGCGCCTCGGAGCGGTGCAGCACCCGCAGGCCACGGCGGCGCGCCTCCGCCATCTCCAGGTGGTCCTGCGGGATCGCCGAGGAGTAGACCACGGTGTCCACGCCGTCCAGGTTGGACGTCTCGTGGCTCATGTGGATCGTGCCGCCGAGGGCGCGCAGCCCGGCCAGGGACGGCCACTCGCGCAGCTCGCTGCCGGAGACCGGGATGCCCCGGGTGAGGAAGAGCCGGGCCAGGCCGCTCATGCCGACCCCGCCCACCCCGATCAGGTGGATCGTGCCGAGGTCCTCGGCGGTCAGCGTGCCCGCCGGGGTGAACTGCCTCGCGCTCACCGGGCCTGCCTTTCGTTCGCGACTGCGGGGCTCCGCTTCGCTGCACTCCTCGCGCTCACCGTGCCCGCCTTTCCGTCGCGACTGCGGGGCTCCGCTCCGCTGCACTCCTCGCGCTCACCCGGGCCAGCCTTCCGTTCGCGACTGCGGGGCTCCGCTCCGCTGCACTCCTCGCGCTCACCCGGGCCAGCCTTCCGTTCGCGACTGCGGGGCTCCGCTCCGCTGCACTCCTCGCGCTCACCGTGCCACCGCCTCGTAGACGAAGTTGAGCAGCGCCTCGTCGCCGTCGCGGCGCCCGTAGGCCGCCGCGGCGGAACCCATCGCGGCGAGCCGCTGCGGGTCCCGGATCAGTGGGATCAGCGTGCTCTCGACCCAGGCGGGCGTCAGCTCGGCGTCGTCGACGAGCAGCCCGCCCCCGGCCTCCACCACCGGCAGCGCGTTGCGCTTCTGTTCCTGGTTGCTGTGCGGGTACGGCACGTACACCGTGGGCAGCCCGATCGCCGCCACCTCGGCGCAGGTCATCGCGCCGCCCCGGCCGAGCATCAGGTCGGCAGCGGCGTACCCGAGCTCCATCTGCGACAGGTACGGCAACGTCACGTACGGCACCGGGAGGTCGCTCGGCACCGGCACCGGCTCGTTGCGGGCGCCGATCACGTGCAGCACCTGCACGCCGTTGCGGGCCAGCTCCTTGGCCGCGCCGGAGACCGCCAGGTTGATCGACCGGGCGCCCTGCGAGCCGCCGGCCACGAAGAGCACCGGCAGGTCGGGGCGGAGGCCGAAGTGGGCGCGGGCGGCGTCGCGCGCCGCGTACCGGTCCAGACCGGCGATGCCGCGGCGCAGCGGCACCCCGACCACCCGGGCGTCACGCAGCGACTCGGCCTGCGCCGGCTGGTGCGGGAAGCCGACGGCGACGTGCTTGGTGAACTTCATGCCGAGCCGGTTGGCCACGCCCGGCGGCACGTTGACCTCGTGGATGACGATGGGCAGCTCGCGCCGCCACGCGGCCAGGTACGCCGGGACCGAGACGTACCCG
Source organism: Actinomycetes bacterium (assembly GCA_023402505.1). Lineage (GTDB taxonomy): Bacteria > Actinomycetota > Actinomycetes > Mycobacteriales > Micromonosporaceae > Micromonospora. The sequence continues at coordinate 5,860 of JAEYGD010000142.1, read as the reverse complement.
CCGAAGCCCACCACCACGTCGGCGCGCACCTCGTCGATGACCCGGCCGGCGGCGCGGGCCGCGGTCCACATCCGCCCGGGCGTCTTCACCAGGTTCAGGTTCACCGAGCGGGGCAGCTGGTACGCGGGGATCTGGCGCAGGTCGTACCCGGCGGGCGGGATCAGCTCGTTCTCCAGGCCCTTCGGTGTGCCCACGCAGGTGATCCGGACGCCGGGGTCGTGCCGGCGCAGGCAGTCGGCGAAGGCGAGCAGCGGGTAGATGTGCCCGCCCGTGCCACCTCCCGCGAGCACCACCGAACGCAGCGGACCCATCACCGTCTCCTCTCGTCCGCCGACCCGCGCCGGGCCCGGTCCCGCCGGGCGCCGCGCGGTGCGGCCTGGTCGTCTCCGCGCCGCTCCCGGGGCACCCGTGGGCGGGCGGCCGGTCCGGTCCCCGCACGGCGCCGCCCGGGAAGCGGCGGCAACGGGGCCCACACTAGTCGGACCCATCGGGCGGGCGGACGGGCATGCAGGGCTCTCGCCGCATCAGGTTCGGCGCGGGCGAACGAGGCGAGCATCCCGACGGCGGCGAGCGTGACGACCAGGGCGCTGCCGCCGTCGGAGATGAACGGCAGCGGCACGCCGGTCAGCGGCAGCAGACCGACCACCCCACCGATGTTGATCACGGCCTGGCCGACCAGCCAGGCGGTGGCCGCGGCGGCGGCGAGCCGCCGGAACGGGTCGGCCACCCGGCGGGCGATCCGCAGCCCGGTGTACGCGAGCACGGCGAAGAGCACCACGACCACGGCGCACCCGACGACGCCCAGCTCCTCGGCGATGACGGCGAAGATGAAGTCGTTCTCGGCGGCCGGCAGCCGGCCCCACTTGAGCGAGCTCTCCCCGAGCCCGGTGCCGAACCAGCCGCCGTTCTCGATGGCGTACCGGGCCTGCACCATCTGGTAGCACTGCTCGTCCTTGCACTGCTCCAGCGGTGGCGGGTCGACGAAGGCGGTCAGCCGGGCCAGCCGGTAGTTCTCGGCGCCCCGCTCCCCGGAGCCGGCGCCGAGGGAGGCCACCGCCACCAGCAGGCCGATGCCGACCAGCCCGACCACGGTGAGGGCGGCGAAGACCCGCAGCCGCACCCCGGCCGCCCAGAGCAGGCCGACCACGAGCGCGAGCAGGCACAGCATGGTGCCCAGGTCGTTGTAGCCGACCAGCACGAACAGCAGCCCCACCACCGGGAACAGCGGGGTCGCCAGCTCCCGCCACCAGCCGAGCTTCGCGCCCTTGCGGGCGATCACGTCGGCGCCCCACAGCACCAGGGCGAACTTGGCCAGCTCCGACGGTTGCAGCTGGATCGGGCCCAGGTGCAGCCAGTTCAGGTCCGCGTAGAACGGGCCCAGCCGTTCGACGTCGGCCAGTGACTGGAGCACCATCAGCGCGTTCAGCAGGAGCAGCAGCACCACGGAGACGCCGAGCGCGGGCCAGCCGACCACCCGGAACGTGCGCGCCGGCAGCCGCTGGCACGCCCAGAACGCGACGATGCCGATCACCGCGAAGATCGCCTGCTTGGTCAGCGTCACGGTGGCGTCGCCGCCCGCGGCGTAGTCGCGCACGCTGGTCGCCGAGAAGACCATGGTGAGGCCGATCAGCAGCAGCAGGCCGGCGCTGGACAGCAGCAGGTAGTAGGACGCCAGCGGCCGGTCCAGCAGGCCACGCAGGGCGGCCAGGCCGCCGGCGGGGTCCAGCCCGCGCAGCGCCGGGCCGCCGGGCTGCTCCGTTGGTCGCGCCCCGCCGGCCGGTTCGGGCGTACGCCCACCCGACCGCCGGGTTGTCGGCTCCGTCGTCACCTCGCTGCCTCGCGCCTCCCCCACCCCGCCATCATCGCGCCTGACCGCCGCCCGTACGCCCGCAACCGCCCCCTCGGCGTGTCGGCAGGTGCGCGCACTTTCACCGAAAGAGTGGCCGTCCGGCGCGCGGAGGCCACTCTTCCGGTGAAAGTGTGCGGATCTTGACAGCGGGTGCGGCGTGCGTCAGCCGACGTGGGCCAGGAAGTCGCTGTAGAACAGGCCCAGGGCGATCGCCACACCGATGCCGGCGATGATCCAGAACCGCACCACGATGTTGACCTCGCTCCAGCCGGCGAGCTCGAAGTGGTGCTGCAACGGCGACATCCGGAAGACCCGCTTGCCGGTGGTGCGGAACGAGATGATCTGGATCACCACGGACATCGTGATGATCACGAAAAGCCCGCCGATGATCGGCAGCAGCAGGATCGTCCGGGTCGACATCGCCATGCCGGCGATCAGGCCGCCCAGGCCGAGCGCCCCGGTGTCCCCCATGAAGATCCGCGCCGGGGACGTGTTCCACCACAGGAAACCGACGCAGGCGCCGGCCGCCGCACCGGCGATCAGGGCGATCTCCAGCGGGTCCCGGACCGCGTAGCAGTAGTCCTGGGTGTAGTTCGGGTCGGCGCACCAGTGCCGGTACTGCCAGAAGGCGATCAACGCGTACGCCGCCAGCACCATCACCGAGGCGCCGGTGGCCAGGCCGTCCAGGCCGTCGGTGAGGTTGACGCCGTTCGTCGCCGCCATCACCACGAAGATGAAGACGATCACCGCGCCGACCTTCGTCAGCTCCAGCGCGGGGATGTCCCGGATGAAACTCAGCGTCGTGCTGCCCACGGTCTCGGTGTTGGTCACCGCGCCCTGGGCGTCGGTCATGGTGCTCGGGAAGTACAGGGCGATCACACCGAAGACCGCGCCGACCAGGATCTGACCGAGCAGCTTGCCGCGCTTGTTGAGCCCGCCGCTGTGCCGCTTGCGGACCTTGAGGAAGTCGTCGATGAAACCGACCGCGCCGGAGAACACCATCAGCCCGAGCAGCACCAGTGCCGTGATGGTCGGCTCGACCTGGGCGATCTGCGCGTCCGGCAGGGTGGTCAGGGCCAGGTGACCGGCGACGTACGCGATGACGGTGGCCAGGATGAAGACCACCCCGCCCATCGTCGGCGTGCCCTTCTTGCCCTGGTGCATCGCCGGGCCCTCGGCCCGGATCGGCTGGCCGGCCTTGAGCCGGGTGAACACCCGGATCGCGATCGGCGTGCAGAACAACGACACCAGGAAGGCCACCCCGACCGCGACGATGACCGCCCTCATGCCGTGTCACCCTCGGTCGTGACCGCGGGGCCCGCAAGCTCACCACTCGCGCTCCCACCGTCACCACCAGTCGGCGCGTCGTCGGCCACCGCGTCGGCACGCAGCGCGTCCGCCACCTCCCAGGTGCGGTACCGCGAGCCCTTCACCAGGACGACGTCGCCCGGCCGCAGGTCGCCCCGCAGCACCTCGACAGCGCCCGCCTGATCGGTGAGCAGCACCGATTCTCCTCCCCAGTCACGTACCGATGTCGCGCCCTCGTGGATCGGCGCCGCCGCCTCGCCCACCACCAGCAGGCGGTCGACGCCCAGCTCGGCCGCGAGCCGGCCGACCTCGGCGTGCCCGTCGTGCTCGAAGGGCCCCAGCTCGGCCATGTAGCCGAGCACCGCCACGGTGCGCCGCCCCTGCCCGACGCCGGCCAGCGCGCGCAGCGCCGCCGCCATCGAGGCCGGGTTGGCGTTGTACGAGTCGTCGATGACGGTGACCCCGTCGGTGCGCTCGAACACGTCCATCCGCCGCGTCGAGACCAGCCCCAGCGCGCCCAGCGCGGTCGCCAGCTCGGGCAGCGGCATGCCAAGCTCCCGGGCCACCGCCGCGGCGGCCAGCGAGTTGGACACCTGGTGCCGGCCGGTCAGCCCGAGCCGGACCGGCGCGTCGCCCTCCGGCGTCACCAGCGTGTACGACGGCCGGCCACGCTCGTCCAGCGTGACGTCGACCGCGCGGACGTCGGCGTCCGGCGCCTCGCCGTACCGGACCACCCGCGCCCGCGTCCGCGCCGCCATCGCGGCGACCAGGTCGTCGTCGGCGTTGAGCACGGCCAGCCCGTCCACCGGCAGCGCCTCGACCAGCTCGCCCTTGGCCAGGGCGATGGTCTCCCGGGACCCGAACTCGCCGATGTGGGCCACGCCGACGTTGAGCACCACGGAGATCCGCGGGGGCACCACGTCGCACAGGTACCGCACGTGCCCCACGCCCCGGGCGCCCTTCTCCATCACGAGGAAGCGCGTCTCGGGGCCGGCCTTCAACGCCGTGTACGGGTGCCCCAGCTCGTTGTTGAACGACCCGGGCGGCGCGACCGTCGGCCCGAGCCGGGCGGCGAGCTGGGCGACGAGGTCCTTCGTGGTGGTCTTGCCGGAGGAACCGGTGAGCCCGATGACGGTCAGCCCGGGCAGCCGGTCCACCACCGCGCGGGCCAGCCGGCCCATGGCGGCGAGGGCGTCGTCGACGAGCACCATCGGCACGCCGGGCACCTCCCGGGTGCCGAGCACGGCCGCCGCGCCGGCCTCGACGGCCGCCGCGGCGTAGTCGTGCCCGTCCACCTGCTCCCCGCCGAAGGCGACGAAGAGCCCGCCGGGGGCCACCTTGCGGGAGTCGAACTCGACCGGACCGGTGACCGTGACGGCCGGGTCGGCGCCGGCCAGCCGGCCGTCGACGGCCGCGGCCACCTCGGCCAGTCGCAGCGGGATCACGACTGCCCCGCCGGGTCGCCGAAACGGGCCTCCAGCGCCGCGGCCAGCTCGGTGCGGTCGTCGAAGGGGAGCACCTCCGCGCCGACCTCCTGGCCCTGCTCGTGCCCCTTGCCGAGCAGCACCACGATGTCGCCGGGTTCGGCGAGCCGGACGGCCTCGGCGATGGCCGCACGCCGCCCGGGCACCTCCAGGACCCGGGCTCCGGTGCCGGCCCGGTACGCCCCGGCGAGCACCTCGGCGCGGATCCCGGCCGGGTCCTCGGTCCGCGGGTTGTCGTCGGTCACCAGCACCACGTCCGCTCCCTCCGCCGCGGCCGCGCCCATCAGCGGTCGCTTGCCCCGGTCCCGGTCGCCGCCAGCGCCGAGCAGGCAGACGAGCCGCCCGGTGCCGAGTTCCCGCAGGGCGGCCAGGGCGGCGACGATCGCGTCGGTCTTGTGCGCGTAGTCGACCACGCCGCGTACCGGGCCGGGGGCCCGGACCAGTTCCAGCCGGCCCGGGACACCGCCGCAGGCGGCCACTCCCTCGGCGGCGGTCTTCGGGTCCACCCCGGCTGCGACCAGCACGGCGACGGCGAGCAGCGCGTTGGCGACGTTGTGCCGCCCCGGCAGGGCGACCCCGGTGGGCAGGGCGAGCCCGTCCGGGCCGTGCAGCGTGAAGCGCTGCGCGTACCCCTCGCCGCCGATCTCGTCGGCCCACCAGGTGGCGGACCGGTCACCGGCCGCCGAGTACGTCACCGTGGCCGGCTTGTACAGCGGACGCAGGGCCGGGTCGTCGTGGTTGAGCACCTCCACCTCGCAGCGGCCGTCGAACAGCCGGGCCTTCGCGGCGAAGTAGTCGGCGGAGTCGGCGTGGAAGTCGAGGTGGTCGGAGCCGAAGTTGGTGTAGCCGCCGACGGTGAACCGGACGCCGCCGACCCGCCCCATGGCGAGGGCGTGGCTGGACACCTCCATGACGACGGCGGTCACGCCGCGTTCCCGGGCCGCGGCGAGCATGGCGTGCAGGTCGGTCGCCTCGGGCGTGGTGCGCACGCTGTCGATCACCAGGTCGCCGAGCCGGGTCTCGACGGTGCCGATCAGGCCGGTGGTGTGCCCGGCCGCGCGCAGCCCCGACTCGACCAGGTACGCCGTGGACGTCTTGCCGGCGGTGCCGGTCACCCCGATCACCGTCAACCCCCGGGTGGGGTCGCCGTACACCGCGCCGGCCAGGTCGCCGAGCACGGCGCGCGGGTCCGGCACCACGAGCGCCGGCAGGCCCGCCT
>JAEYGD010000129.1 GCA_023402505.1 Actinomycetes bacterium | reverse complement strand
CCGGGGGGGCGGCAGCCCGGTCGGCCGGGACGCGGGTGGCGTCCCGGCCGGCCGGGGCGACGTGCCCGTCGGTGGCGCCTGCCGCACGGGAGGTGTCCTGGTCACCGTCCGGAGACCGTCACGCGGGCACCTTGGCGACCGCGTCGATGATCGTGCGGAGCAGGTCGACGACGCGCGGGCCCCAACGGGAGGCGACGTCGTCGTCGAGGGCGACGACCTGGTTGTTCTTCACCGCGGTGATCCCGGCCCAGCCGGCCCGGGCCTTGACCGTGTCCGCGCTCTGCTGGCAGCACTTGGCGTCGGCGAGGAAGACGAAGTCCGGGTCGGCCTTGACGATGACCTCCTGGGAGAGCTGCGGTTAGCCGCCGCTCTTCCCGTCCGCGTCGGCCGGGTCGGCGATGTTCGTCAGGCCGGCGAGCGCGTAGATGGAGCCGATGAACGTCTTGCTGGTGGCGGTGTAGAGCTCGGGCCCCAGCTCGTGGAAGTAGGTCAGCTTCTCGGGGCGTTGCGGCAGGTCGGCGACCAGCTTCGCGATGTCGTCCTTCATCCGCCGCACCAGGTCGGCGGCCTCGGCCGGGTGGCCGGTGAGGGCGCCCAGGTCGGTGATCTGCCGGTAGGTGTCGTCGAGCGTGGCCGCGGCCGGGGCGACGAAGACCGGGATCTTCAGCTTGGTGAGCTGCTCCACGACCTTGTTGCGGTCGTCGGAGAGCACCACCAGGTCGGGGTTCTTGGCGGCGATCGCCTCGGCGTTCGGCTGGAAGCCGGACAGGTCGCTCTTCGGCGCCTCGGGCGGATAGTTGGAGTTGTCGTCGACGGCGGTCACCTGCTTGCCGGCGCCGACGGCGAAGAGCATCTCGGTGGTCGTCGGCGCCAGCGAGACGATCTTTTCCGGCTGCTTTTCGAGGGTCAGCGAGCCGACGGTCACCGGGAAGGTGGCGCCGGCCGACGCGCTGCCGCCGGCGGTGGGGGCGTCGGAGGTCTGTTCGGCGCAGGCGCCGAGGGCGAGCGCGGCCACCGCGAGGGCGGCGGCGAAGAGCCGGGGGGTACGTCTGGACATCGGTCCTCCTGTCGGTCGAGGAGCGTGGTGCTTCGCCGACAGGGAGCCGTGGCGCCCGTCCGCGAGGCGCCCTTCCTCGAGAGCGCGTGTCGCGACCAACCGCAGGCGACCTGGCTCGTCCCCGGTTGCGGGGCATCACAGTTGCGGGACAGCGCCGGTTTCGCACCGGCTTCGCTGCGGGATGGTCGGTTAGACGGTAGCGCACCCTCCGGACCGTCCCACCGAGGTGGTGGGGTGGGCCGGGGCCCCGCCGCAGGGCGGGGCCCCGGTGGTGCTCAGGAGGCGGTGATGGTGACGTTGTCCACGGCGGCCTCGACGAGGCTCGCCCCGGAGGCGTCGGCCGCCTCCACCTGGATCCGGACGGACTGGCCGGCGTACGGGGTCAGGTTCAGGCTCGCCTGCGTCCAGGAGCCGTTGCGGTTGGTCGCCGCGCCGGCCTGGTTGAGCAGGGTGGTGGTGCCGCCGTTGTGCACGACGCTGACCCGGAGGTAGTCGGCCGAGGACGCGTTCGACCCGTGCGCGAGGTACCACGCGAGGGACAGCGTCAGCGTGCCGCTGGACGGCAGGGTCACCGCCGGGGACCGCGCGCTGGTCACACCGCCGTCGACGTCGTAGTCGCCCGCCGCGGTCCCGGCCAGCCGGCCGGTGACCAGGTCGTTGCTGCCCGCGTACGGGGCGAGCTGCTTGGCGCCGCTGGAGGTGGTCGCCTGCGCGGCGCCCCGCTCCCACTGGCCGAGGGTCGCGGTGTCGGTGCCGTTGGGGTTGATGGTCCAGCCGGTCGCGGTCTCGAAGGTGTCCGACCAGACCGTGGTTCCGCCGCCACCGCCGCAGTACTGGCTCTGCTTGCCGATCGCCCGGTACGGGCAGTCGGCGTACTCGGCGAGCATCAGCACGGCGTCCTTGTTGCGGGAGGTCTCGCGGGGGATGACCTCGTCGGGCGGGTAGAAGCCGCCGCCACTGGCCGAGCCGGGGTACATCTCGAAGGTGTACGCCCAGATGCCGTGCTGCCCCCACATCCAGTCGATGCTGTCGCCGTCGGTGATGTAGAGGTCGCTCGACTGCTGCGGGGTGTAACCGTTGGTGGCCGCCATCTGCTGGCCGATGGTGGCGAAGGTGTTGTACTGGTCGGTGGTCATCCCCGGTGCGGTGTTGTTGTACGTGTAGCCGAACGGCCACAGCACCAGCTGCGAGTAGGTGTGGAAGTCGATGTTGGCCTTGATCTGCTGCGTGCCGCCGACGACCCGGCTGTTGACGAAGTCGCGCAGCGCCCGGGTCTCGGGGGCCGAGAAGGCGGACGGGCCCCGGTAGGTGTCCGACGAGGTCGAGCCGGACGAGCCGCCGCAGCAGCCCCACTGGTAGGACCAGTTGCGGTTCAGGTCGGTCCCGACGGCGGTGGAGCCGCTGTTGGGCTGCCGGTTCTTGCGCCAGGAGCGGTACGAGCCGGTGGCGATGTCGTACTCGCTGCCGTCCGGGTTCACCGTCGGGATGATCCAGATCTCCCGGCTGTTGACCACGCTGGTCACCCGCGAGTCGGTGCCGTAGCTGTCGGTGAAGAGGTTGAGCAGGTAGACCGCCATCTCGACGGTCAGGTGCTCCCGGGCGTGCTGCTGGGCGTTGATGAGGATCTCCGGCTCGTTCTCGTCGGTGGCGACGTTGTCGGAGATCTTCACCGCCATCAGGTCCCGGCCCTCGTGGGAGCTGCCGATGCTGATCTTCCGGGCGATGGTCGGGTGGTCGGCGACCACCTTGTTCACCAAGGCGGTCAGCTCGGCGTAGTTGTGGTACGCCGAGTCGGCCGGCGGGAAGTCGAGCGTGCCCAGGTCACCGTCGGCGTGTTCGTGCCCCCGGTCGGTGGGTGGCGCGGTGACCGCCTCGAGCCGGAAGCCCAGCCGGGTGATGGCAGCGGCCTCGGTGCTGGTGGCGGAGACGTGCAGGACGCCGTGTTCGGAGTAGTCGATCGAGGCGCCGGTGCGGGAGACGGCGGTGCGGTCGGCCACGGTACGCGGGCCGAGCACCCGGTACTGGGTGGCGGCGGGTTCGCCGGAGCGGTCCGGGGTCGGCTTCGCGGCGACCGGTGGTGCCGCGAGGGTGAGTGTGCCGAGCCCCACGGCGAAGACGAGTGCGAGGCGGCGGCGGAGGGCGGGGGTGCGGAAGGCCATGGACAACCTCCTGGGAGGCGCGGGAGATCTTTCCCGCTCGGTGGGCAAACTCCACCACCCGTCACATGGTCATATCAACATCCATCTCTCTCTACTTTCCATGCCAGCCTGATCCTCACATCGGCAACGATTTTCCATCTGTCGACCTATGGCGAAACTTCCTTCCAAGCGAGAGACTGACCGGCGACGATGCCCCACCTCTCCCGTGGAGTACCGATGCACAGACGACGTCTGGGCGCGGCCGCCCTCGCCGGCCTCACCGCGCTCGCCCTCCTCGGCACCACGACACCCGCCGGCGCGGCGCCGCTCGCGGCCGCCACCGGCCGGACCGTCGTCCACGACGAACAGATCACCTTCCACGAGTGGTCCCGCTACCCCGACTGGCGGCGCGGCACCCACGCCGGCACCAGAGCGGTGCCCGGTCCCCGCCCCGGCCTGACCATCGCCCGCCCGGCCGGCACCACCGACTACACCGACCCGCACACCGGGACCACCCGCACCTGGGAGTACGCGACCTGGACGTCCCCGCAGACCCGGGTCGGGTTCGACGCCACCGAGCTGATCGCCTCGTGGAACGCGCAGACCCCGGCCGGCACCTGGATCCAGGTCGAGATGCAGGGCACCTACAACACCGGCGACCAGACCCCCTGGTACGTGATGGGGCGCTGGGCCTCCGGCGACGCCGACATCAAACGCACCAGCGTGAACCGGCAGGGCGACCCCTGGTCGACGATCTGGACCGACACCTTCAGCATCGACGACGCCGCCGCCGGCGTGCTGCTGAGCGCGTACCAGCTGCGGCTCACCCTCTACCGGGCGCCCGGCCAGCGGGCCGCGCCGGTGGTCCGGATGCTCGGCGCGATGAGCTCCACGGTCCCGGACCGGTTCACCGTCACCCCGAGCGCCGGCGGCATCGCCTGGGGCCGGGAGCTGCCGGTGCCCCGCTACTCGCAGAACGTCCACACCGGCCACTACCCCGAGTACGACGGCGGCGGCCAGGCCTGGTGCTCCCCCACCTCCACCACGATGGTGATCGAGTACTGGGGCCGGAAGGCGTCCGAGGAGGACACCGCCTGGGTGGACCCGACCTACCCGGACCCGACGGTCAACCACGCCGCCCGGATGGTCTACGACTACACCTACGACGGCGCCGGCAACTGGCCGTTCAACACCGCGTACGCCGCCAGCTACCGGGGACTGGAGGGACGCGTCACCCGGCTGCACTCCCTGGACGAGGTGGAACGCTTCATCGCCGCCGGGATCCCCGTGGTGACCAGCCAGTCCTTCCTCGCCAGCGAACTCGACGGGGCCAACTACGGCACCTCCGGCCACCTCTTCGTGATCGTCGGGTTCACCGCCGACGGCGACGTGATCGTCAACGACCCCGCCTCGTCCAGCAACGACGCGGTGCGCAACGTCTACAAGCGCGAGCAGTTCGAGCAGATCTGGCTGCGTACCAAGCGGATCAACGCCAACGGCGGCGTGTCCGGTGGCTCCGGCGGCGTGGTCTACCTGATCAAGCCCGAGCGGCTGCCCTGGCCGCACGTGCCCGGCAGCACCAACTGGTGACGGGCCTGACCGGGAGGGCGGCCCGCCCTCCCGGTCAGGGCTTCGACCCGTCCTCGTCCTCGCCGGCCAGGGCGGACCGCAGGCGCTCCTTCTCGGTCCGGCGCCGCTCCGCGGCCTCCGCCATCTCCTCGGCCATCTCGTCCCGCCAGGGACGCAGCAGGAAGAACGAGGCGGCCGCCGAGAAGATCAGGGCCACCATGAGCTTGAGGAACAGGTTCATCTCGACGAACCACAGGGCCGCCAGCACGACCGCGAACAGCCCGATCCGGCCCAGCGTGTACTTGACCGCCGCGCTCATCTCCGTACTCCGTTCTCCGCCGCCGCGGCGACGGCCTCAGCCCGTCCGCCGGGCGAGCCAGCGCACGCCGTGAAACCAGACCAGCGCGTACACGAGGGTGAAGGACGCCGCTCCCAGACCGCCCGAGAGCAGCGGCGGGACGCCGGCCACCAGCCCGGCCACCACCAGCCCGGCGGTCAGCCCGAGCGCGACGGCCAGCAGGGCCGCCACCACCCGAGCGGCGCCGAACTCCCAGGCGCGGAAGTCCTCCCAGTAGAGCCACACCGGCAGGATCACCGCCAGCCACCCGTTGGCCCGCCCGAACTCCCCGGCGCCGAACGAGGCGAACGCCCAGTCGAAGAGCACCACGGCCAGCGCCCCGACGACGAGGCCGGCCAGGCTCACCCCGAGCAGGTCGCCGAGGGTCACGACGCGGCCCTCGGCGTCGCGCCGCGGGAAGCCGCTCTGCTGGTCGGTCATGGCCCTACGAGAGTACGTGCCGGTCAGGCCCAGACCTGCTGCGGCTCGGCCCGCCGCTGCGCCAGCGTCGGCGCGGCGTCGTACTCGCGTACCACCTCGTAGCGGGTGTTGCGCTCGACCGGCTGGAAACCGGCGTCCCAGATCAGGTTCAGCAGGTCCTCGCGGTGCATGGTGTTCGGCGTGCCGTACGAGTCCGCGTCGTGCGTGATCTTGTATTCCACGACGGAGCCGTCCAGGTCGTCCACGCCGAAGTTCAGCGAGAGCTGGGCCACCGAGAGACCGTGCATCACCCAGAAGCACTTCACGTGCGGGACGTTGTCGAAGAGCAACCGGGACACGGCGAACGTCTTGAGCGACTCCGCCGGGGAGGCCATCGTCGTCCGCGCCTGGATCCGGTTACGGATCTTGCCGTCCGCCGAGTCGACGAAGTCGTGCTGGTAGCGCAGCGGGATGAAGACCACGAAGCCGCCGGTCTCGTCCTGCAACTCGCGCAGGCGCAGCACGTGGTCGACGCGGTGCCGGGGCTCCTCGATGTGCCCGTACAGCATCGTCGAGGGCGTCTTCATGCCCTTGCCGTGCGCCAGCCGGTGGATACGCGACCAGTCCTCCCAGTGGCAGGCGTGGTCGACGATGTGCTGGCGTACCTCCCAGTCGAAGATCTCCGCGCCGCCGCCGGTCAGCGACTCCAGGCCGGCCGCCATCAGCTCGTCGAGGATCTCGTCGGCCCCCAGGCCGCTGATCTTCTCGAACCACTGCACCTCGGTCGCGGTGAACGCCTTGAGCTTGACGTTCGGCAGCGCCGCCTTCAGCTCGCTCAGCACCTTCGGGTAGTAGCGCCAGGGCAGCGTCGGGTGCAGCCCGTTGACGATGTGCAGCTCGGTGAGCTGCTCGTCCTCCATCTCCTTGGCCTTGCGGACCGCCTCGTCGATACGCATCGTGTACGCGTCCTTCTCGCCCGGCTTGCGCTGGAACGAGCAGTACGCGCAGCTCGCGCTGCACACGTTGGTCAGGTTCAGGTGCCGGTTGACGTTGAACATCACCCGGTCTCCGTTGAGCTCCGTACGACGGTGGTGCGCCAGCCGGCCCAGCCAGGTCAGGTCGTCGCTCTCGTAGAGGGCGATCCCGTCCTCACGGGTCAGCCGCTCGCCGGCGTACACCTTCGCTTCCAGCTCACGCTTGAGTCCGGCGTCCATGTTCAGCCCCGTCCCTTCCACCCGCGGTCCCGGTCGAGCCTACGTCGGCCGTCCGGCCCGCCGTCAGCGCGGGCCGCGAGCAGCGACCCACTTCACCACATTCTCAGCCACCCGTTACCTGGCGACGCATCGACATCGTTGCCCGCGTGCGGTAAGACAGGGTGGGGCGCGACACACACCACTGGTAGCGTCCTGACGCCGCGCGCACGAGGCGCGGTGCCACGCCGGCACGGGGAGCGCAATGGGTTACAGCGGCCACAGACGACGACAGCCTCGACGACGCCCGGTGATCTCGCCGGTACTGCGCCCGAAGCTCTGGTCGGCCCTGCTCGGCGCCGTCGCCGCGGCCGTGCTGAGCGCGCCCGCGTACGCCGACCCGCCGCTGCCGAACAGCGTGCCCGACTCGGGTGCCCGGCCGGTGGTGTCCGGCTCGCTGACGCTGCCCGGTGGCGTGCCGCTCACGCCCACCCCGGGCACCGGCATCCCCGGCACCGGCACGAGCCTCGTCAACGGTCCGCTCGCCGCGCAGATCTACGCCGCCGAGGCACGCATCGGCCAGCTCGGCGACCAGCTGCTCCTGCTGCGGCAGCAGCGCACGGAGGCGGAGACGCAGCTCACCGCCGCCGAGCGCGACCTCGCCCTGGCCCGGGAAGCGCTGGCCCGGGCGCAGGAGCGCGCCGACACCGCCGTCGCCGACGCGATCAAGGCCGCCGCCGCCCTGCCGCCCGGTGGGTTCGCGACCGACCTGCACGACCTCAACCAACTCTCCCGGATCACCCGCGGCGAGGAGGTCGAGGGCGGCGACACCACCGCCGCGTCCCGGGAACTCGGCCGGGCCCGCACCGGTGAGCAGGCCGCCCAGCAGGCGCTGACGGCGGCACAGACCCGGGTGCAGACGGCACGCACCGCGTACACGACCACCGAGCAGTCCCTGCGCGCCGTGGAGGCGAAACTCGTCGCGCTGCGGCGGGACAACGCCGCGCAGCTGATCGAGCTGGAGCGGCAGCAGGAGGCGGCCGAGCAGGCCCTCGGCGCCGGGTACATCGCCAACGAGACGGCGAACGGGCTCGCCGCGCATGCCACCGCCCTGAAGGCGGTCGCGTACGCGAAGGCCCAGCTCGGCGACCCGTACCTGTGGGCGGCCGAGGGGCCGGACCGGTTCGACTGCTCGGGTCTGATCTGGGCCGCCTACCGGTCGGCGGGTTACTTCGACCTGCCCCGGGTCTCCCGTGACCAGTACTACGCGACCCGCCACCGCACCGTGGCCCCCACCGCCCTGCTCCCCGGCGACCTGCTCTTCTTCGCCTCCGGGTCGAGCTGGACGACCATCCACCACATCGGGATGTACGTGGGCGGCGGCAAGATGATCCACGCGCCGAGCAGCGGCGACGTGGTGAAGATCTCGACGGTGCGCTGGTCCCGCCTCTACGCCGCCACCCGGGTCGTCGGCGGGGTCCCGGCTCCGGTCACGACGGCCCCGACGCCGAGCGCCACCCCGAAGCCGACCACCACGCCGAAGCCGACCACCACCCCGAAGCCGACGCCGTCGGCCAGCACGCCCCCCACCACGTCGCCCACGCCGACGCCGACCGGAACGACCTCGCCGTCCCCGTCGCCGACCGGCAGCACGTCGGCCCCGCAGACGAGCGCGCCGGCCACCAACGAACCCTCCAGCCCCGCCGCCGAGCCCTCCACGCCGTCACCCGCCACGAGCACCAGCCGCGCCGCGCCCTCCGCCTCCGCGAGCAGTGTGGAACCCTCGACCGAGACGTCGGCCAGCGCCTCGGCGAGCACCGGCAGCTGAGCCGTACCGCCCGGTAGCGACTCCGGCTGTGCCACCGGCACGGAATGTGGCACGGTGAGACTCAGGCACGCCCGGTCCGGCGGCACGGATTCGGGTGCGAGCGTGGCGCGGAGGGCAAGCATGGCCGAGCAGAACGTCCCGATGGACCCACCGTCGGACGAGGCGGTCCCGCCCGCCTCCGGTGCCACGGCGTACCGGGCCACCGGCTCCGCCCGGGTGCCGTCGCCCGCCGCCGTTCCCGGCCAGCGCGAGAAACCCGGCGGAGCGGACGACGCACCGGGCGGGGCCGAGCCGGTCGCCCCGGCGGTCGGCGGCACCGGTGCCCCGGTCGGACCGCAGGAGGCGACGCCCGGGAG
>JAEYGD010000072.1 GCA_023402505.1 Actinomycetes bacterium | reverse complement strand
GGGCGGTACGGACCCGGCCGGCCCGCCGGAGACCGTCGCGGCGCTGCGGCTGCCGCCGCTGGCCGGGGTCGGCGCCCGGCGCGACGGTCGCCTGCCGGTGTCGTGACCCGTACCCCACCCTGACTCGGAGAGCCCGATGAAACTGCTCACCATCGAGACCCAGCAGTACCTGTCCTACTACATCTCCCGCTACCAGCAGGTCGAGGCGTTCGGTGTCGACCTGTACGTGCTCAACGGCGAGGGCACCCCGGACTTCTGGCCGGCGGAGCGGTACCGGCTGGTCGGGTCGAAGAAGATCGACGACATCGTCGCGCAGGCCCGCCAGTGGCACGCCGAGGAGCACTTCGACGGCGTGATCACCTTCTCGGAGTCGGCGGTCGTCACGGTGGCCGCGGTCGCCGAGGCCCTCGGCCTGCCCGGCATCCCGGTCGAGGCGGCGGTCCGCAGCCGCAACAAGTACCTGATGCGCCAGGCCTACCAGCGGGCCGGGGTGCCGGTTCCCGGGTTCCGCCTGGTCGAGTCGGTCGACGAGGCGCTCGCGGCCGGCGCGGAGTTCGGCTACCCGGTGATCCTCAAGCCGACGATGGGTGCCGGCAGCCACTTCGTCTTCCGGATCGACGACGACCGGGAGATGGAGCGGCGGTACGCGCAGGCCGCGGCGGGAATCCGGGACATGTTCTGGGCGACGTCGGAGGCCGACGGGATCGACCTCGGCCCGCAGGGCCTGCTCGTGGAGTCCTTCCTGGACGGACGCGAGTACCTGATCGAGGCGCTGGCCTGGGACGACGAGCTGTACCTCGGCTCGGTGGTGGACCGGGTCACCGCCGAGGGCGACACCTTCGACGACGACGTCCACCACGCGCCCACGTCCCTGTCGCCGGAGGACCTGGCCAGGGTGCACCGGGTGGTCGCGGACGCCGCCCGCGCCCAGGGCCTGCACCGCAGCGTCATGCACGCGGAGGTGCGGTTCCACCGGGGCGAGCCGTACCTCCTGGAGATCGCCGCCCGGGTCGGCGGCGGCGGGCTGGACATGATCGCCCGGTTGACCGCCGCGTACGACCCGATCCGCGCGGTCGTCGACGTGGGACGCGGAGTCAAGCCGGTGGTGCGGCACTACCGGCCGACCGGCACCCACATCGGCGCGATGTGCCTGATCTGCGACGAGGGCGTCGTCGAGCGGGTGACCGTGCCGCCGGAGGTCAGCGGCTCCGACCGGGTCTTCCTCCTGAAGATCACGGCGCGGCCCGGCGACCGGATCCGCCGCCCACCCAACGGCAACACCATCCTCGGCTTCCTCGGCACGACCGGCGACTCCGAGGAGGAGGCGATGTCGACGATGAACGACTTCGCCTCCCGGATCACCGTCCAGTTCGCCCGCTGACCCGGGCGGCGCCGCCCGCCGTCCGCACCGCCGGCTCCGGCGGGACCCCGGTCCCGCCGGAGCGGCCCCCTCGTCCCACACCGTCAAGGAGCACCCATGTCCGCACCCGCCGCCCCGGCCCCGGCCCGCCGGTTCCGTCCACGCCACTACCTGATGTGCCCGCCGACCCACTTCGACGTGACGTACTCGATCAATCCGTGGATGGAGCCGGAGAAACCGACCGACGCCGCGCTGGCGGTCGCCCAGTGGGAGCGGCTGCGCAGCCTGCTCGTCGGCCTCGGCCACCGGGTGGACCTGATCGACCCCGAGCCGGGGCTGCCCGACATGGTCTTCGCCGCGAACGGCGCCACCGTCGTCGACGGCCGGGTGCTCGCGGCCCGGTTCCGGCACCCGCAGCGCGCCGCCGAGGCCCCCGCGTACGCGTCCTGGTTCCGGGAGCGCGGCTACCGGGTGCACGAGGCGGCCCACGTCAACGAGGGCGAGGGCGACTACCTGGTCACCGGCACCCGGATCCTGGCCGGCAGCGGGTTCCGCACCGACCCGGCGGCGCACGCCGAGGCGGAGCGGGTGTTGGGCCGCCCGGTGGTCGGCCTGGACCTGGTCGACCCCCGCTTCTACCACCTGGACACCGCCCTGGCGGTGCTCGCCGACGACGAGATCATGTACTTCCCGGGGGCGTTCTCCGCGCGCAGCCGCGACCTCCTGGCCGGGCTCTATCCCGACGCGGTCACCGCCACCGAGGAGGACGCGCTCGTCTTCGGCCTCAACGCCGTCTCCGACGGACGCCACGTGGTCCTGTCCGCCCAGGCCGTCCGGCTGGCCGACCGGCTCGCCGACCGCGGCTACGTGCCCATCGGCGTGGACCTGTCGGAGCTGCTCAAGTCCGGCGGCGGGGCCAAGTGCTGCACGCTGGAGGTGCGGGACCGGTGAGCACCCCCGCGCTCAGCTACCACGGCCGGCGGTTCCGGCCGGTGGCGGACGGCACCGGTGAGCACACCCGGGTCGCCCACTACTTCCAGGACGGCGACCTGCTCTGGGGCGAGTTCACCGGCGGTCACGCCCGCCGCGGCACCCTCGCCGGGCGGTGCGGGCCGGACGGCTCGCTGGACTTCGCCTACTGCATGGTCCTCGACGACGGCCGGATCATCTCCGGCCAGTGCCGCAGCACCCCGGAGATCCTGCCCGACGGCCGCATCCTGCTGCACGAGGTGTGGCAGCGGTTCGGGGCGCACGCCGACAGCGGCGTCTCCCGGATCGAGGAGATCCCGGCCGGCGACTCCTCCCCCACTACCCAAGGAGCACACCGATGACGTCCTCGCTGCCCGTCCTCGCCGGCACCGACGAACGCCCGCGCCGGGGCGGCACGGTGACCTGGGCCTGCGCGCCCGGGTTCCCGCCGGCCGTGATCTTCCCCTTCACGCCCGCCGAGCGGATGGGCACCCGCAACATCTACGAGTTCCAGATGCTGATGTACCGCCCGCTGTACTACTTCGGCAGCAAGGGCACCCCGGACGTCGACTACGAGCAGAGCATCGGTGAGCCGCCACAGTGGAGCGAGGACGGGCTGACCGTCCGCGTCCGGGTCAAGCCGTGGAAGTGGTCCAACGGCGAGACGCTCTGCGCGGACAACGTGCTGTTCTGGGTCAACCTGATGAAGGTCAAGGGCGACCGGTACGGCGAGTACGTCCCGGGCTACTTCCCCGACAACTGCACCGCCTACGGCAAGGACGGCGAGGACACCGTCTGGTTCACCTTCGACAAGCCGTACTCGCGCAAGTGGGTGTTGATGAACCAGCTCAGCACCATCACCCCGCTGCCGAGGGCCTGGGACCGCACCGCCGACGGCCCGGCCAACGCCTCCGGTGACCTCACCGACGTGCCGGCGGTCTACGACTACCTGATGGCCGAGCAGGGCGACATCGTGGCGGAGACCAACGAGCACCGTACGCGCTGGGCCGACAGCCCGATCTGGAGCATCGTCAGCGGTCCATGGCGCCTGAAGAGCTACACCCTCGACGGGATCGTCACGTTCGTGCCGAACGAGCACTACTCCGGGCCCAACAAGCCCCACCTGGACGAGTTCCGGCAGATCCCGACGATGTCCGACGACGAGGAGTACCGGATGCTGCAGGCCGGCCCGCGCGGGCCGGACGCCATCCAGGTCGGCTACCTGCCGTTGAGCTTCACCACCGAGCCGACCGACGACCCCACCCGGGGCGGGGCCAACCCGCTCGCGCCGGACTACCGGCTGGTGCCCCAGGTCGCCTTCTGCATCCGGTACTTCTGTCTCAACTACAACAACCCGACGGTCGCCGGGCGGATCTTCGCCCAGACCTACTTCCGCCAGGCGCTGCAGTCCACCCTGGACCAGGACTCCGCGGTCCGCGACATCTACCACGGGTACGCGTACCGCCAGAACGGACCGGTCCCGATGGTGCCGGCGACCGACCTGGTGTCGCCGCGGCAGCGCGACGGCGCGTGGCCGCTGCCGTTCGACCCCGACCGGGCCCGCCGCCTGCTGGAGGAGAACGGCTGGGACACCAGCACCACGCCGGCGGTGTGTGTCCGGCCGGGCACCGGCCCCGGCGAGGCCGGCGCCGGCATCCCCGCCGGCACCCGGCTCAGCGTGCTGCTGCGGTACGTGGAGGGCCGGCCGGCGCTGACCCGCCTGATGACCAAGTTCCAGCGCGACGCCGCGACCGCCGGGATCGAGATCCGGCTGGAGGAGGTGTACGGCTCGATCCTGGTCGCCGAGGACGCCCCCTGCGTGCCCGGCCCGGACAACCCCTGCCTGTGGGAGATGTGCTGCTGGAACGGCGGCTGGGCCTACCACCACCCGACCGGTGAGATCCTCTTCGGCACCGACGCGGGCGGCAACTTCGGCCACTACAGCGACCCGGTGACCGACGCGCTCATCGAGCGCACGGTGACCAGCGACGACCTCGAGGCGCTGTACGAGTACCAGGACCACATCGCCGAGCAGGTCCCGGTCATCTTCACCCCGAACTTCCCGATCCGCCTGTTCGAGGTCTCCAGCGACCTGCGGGGATTCGAGCCGGTCAACCCGTTCGGCATGATCAACCCGGAGAACTGGTACTACGTCGACCAGTGACCACCGGTGGACGTCGCGCCCGCCGCGGTGGCATCGGGCCACCGCGGCCTCCGCCGGCCGCCTCCCCGCGGCCCGATCGAAAGGAATCCCTGGTGGTCACACCGGTGGCGCCGCTCGGCACCCATCAACTCCTGCTCTTCCTGCTCCAGCTGGGCCTGCTGCTCGGTACGGCGATCCTGCTCGGCCGCGTCGCCGTCCGCCTGGGCATGCCGGCCCTGGTCGGCGAGCTGACGGCGGGCGTCCTGCTCGGCCCGTCCGTGCTCGGCGCGGCGGCACCCGCCTTCGCCGGCTGGCTGCTGCCCCCGCAGGCCGAGCAGCTGCACCTGCTGGACGCGGTGGGTCAGCTCGGCGTCCTGCTGCTGGTCGGGCTCACCGGCGTGTACCTGGACCTCGGGCAGCTGCGTCGCGGTGGCGGTGACGCCGCCTGGGTCAGCGCCGGCGGCCTGCTGGTCCCGCTCGCGCTCGGCGTCGGGCTCGGGCTCGCCCTGCCCGGGCACCTGCGTCCGGACGGCGTCGAACGGCCGGTGTTCGCCCTGTTCCTCGGGGTGGCGATGTGCGTGAGCGCCATCCCGGTGATCGCCAAGACGCTGTGGGAGATGCGGCTGCTGCACCGAGACATCGGCCACCTCATCATGAGCGCGGCGATCGTGGACGACGTGGTGGGCTGGCTGCTGCTCTCCGTCGCCTCGGCGATGGCGGTCGGCGCCCTGGGCGGCGGCGACGTGGCGATGGCCGTCATCACGGTCACCCTCGTCGTGCTCGCCGCGGTGCTGTGCCGCCCGCTGGTCGGCGCGCTGCTGCGACGGGTGCGGCGGGCCGGGGAGCCGGGTCCGCTCGCCGCCACGGTCGTCGTCCTGGTCCTGCTGTCCGCGGCGGCCACCCACGCCCTGCACATCGAGCCGGTCTTCGGCGCGTTCGTCGCGGGCCTGGTCATCGGCAGCTGCCGGGACCTCGACCGGTCCGCGCTGACACCGCTGCGGACGATCGTCCTCAGCGTGCTGGCACCGCTGTTCTTCGCCACCGTCGGGCTCCGGATCGACCTGACCGCGCTGGCCCGACCCGCCGTCCTCGGCGTCGCCGCGCTGGTGCTCACCGTCGCCATCGTCGGCAAGTTCAGCGGCGCGTACGCCGGCGCCCGGCTCGCCCGGCTGGGCCACTGGGAGGGGATCGCCCTGGGCGCCGGCCTCAACGCCCGGGGCGTCATCGAGGTCATCGTCGCCATGGTGGGCCTGCGCCTCGGCGTGCTCGACACCGCCATGTTCACCGTCATCGTCCTGGTCGCCATCGTCACCTCGCTGATGGCGCCGCCCTGCCTGCGGTACGCGGCCGCCCACCTGCCCGTCACGACGGCCGAACGCCGCCGCGCCGAAGTCCTCCACTGATCCCTCGCCAGTCAGGAGCAACCCATGCACACCGCCCCGACCGACGACCGTCCCCGGCTGCTGCTCGTGGCCAGCGGCATGCAGCCCTACCGGGAGTACCTGCTCGCCTCCATCGCCACCCGGTACCGCGTCCACCTCTTCCACACCGCCGAACCCACCTGGGAACGTCCGTACCTCGACGGCTGGACCGTCCTCGACTCCACCATCGACGGTCTCGCGATGGCGGCGGCCGCCCGGCGGCTGCACGCGCGGTCGCCGATCGCCGGGGTGCTCTGCTGGGACGAGGGGCGCATCCACGCCACCGCCTACGTCGCCGAGGAACTGGGCTGCCGCAACGGTGACCCGATGGTGGTCTGGCGGCTGCGCGACAAGGCCCAGACCCGGGAGGCGCTCGCGGCGGCCGGCGTGCCGCAGCCGCGCTCGGTGCCGGTGAGCACCGAGCGGGAGGCGCTGGTGGCGGCCGACATGATCGGCTACCCGGTGGTCCTCAAGCCGCGTGGGCTCGGCGCCAGCCTCGGTGTGGTCCGCGTCGACGACCCCGACGCGCTGCGCCGGTTCTTCCCGTTCACCCGGGACACCACCGCGCCGGACCCGGTCCACTACAGCACGGACGCCCCGGTCCTGGTGGAGGAGTGCGTCACCGGGGAGGAGATCAGCGTCGACGCGGTGGTGACCGACGGTCGGGTGGTCCCGCTGTTCGTCGCCCGCAAGGTCGTCGGCTACCCGCCGTACGCCGAGGAGGTCGGCCACCTGGTGGACGCCGCCGACCCGCTGCTGCACGACGACGCCTTCCGCGACCTGCTCCAGCGCACGCACGCCGGCCTGGGTTTCCGGGACGGCTGCACGCACACGGAGTACATGCTGGGCCCGGACGGTCCGCGCCTGATCGAGGTCAACGGGCGGTTGGGCGGTGACATGATCCCGTACCTGGGGATGCTGGCGACCGGCCTGGACCCGGGGCTGATCGCGGCCGCCGCCGCGTGCGGCGTACCGCCCGTGACCACGCCCGACCGGCGGCGGGTGGCCGGGGTCAGCTTCTTCTACGTCGACGCCGACGACACCACGATCGGGTCGGTCGGCGTCGACCACGCGCACCTGCCGGACGCCGTGGACCGGGCGGTGCCGCTCGTGGAACCCGGCCGGGTGGTCTCGCCGCCGCCGAAGGGCACGGTGTGGGGCCGGATCGCGTACGTCACCGCGGTGGCCGACACCGCCGAGGAGTGCCGCGCCGCCCTGGACGCGGCGGCCAAGGCCGTGCACTACACCGAGGGCGGGGCCGGCCGATGAGCGGGGACTTCGACTTCCTCTTCGGCGACTGGCACGTGCACAACCGCCGGTTGCGGCACCGTCTGGTCGGTGGCACCGACTGGGACGAGTTCGCGGCGAGCGCCAGCTGCCGCCCGCTGTTCGGCGGGGCCGCCAACGTGGACGAGATCACCTTCCCGACGCTCGGGATCCGCGGGCTGACCCTGCGACTGTTCGACCCGGAGCGCCGGCAGTGGCGGCTGCACTGGACGACCGATGCCAGCGGCCTGCTGTTCCCGCCGGTGGTGGGCGCCTTCGACGACGAGGGGGTGGGCCGGTTCTTCGGCGACGACACCGAGGCCGGCGTACCGGTCCGGGTCCGCTTCGTCTGGGACCGGATCACGGCCGACTCGGCCCGCTGGCGGCAGGCGTTCTCGGTCGACGGCGGTGTGCGGTGGGAGACGAACTGGGTGATGGAGCTGACCCGGCGGTGAACCGGAACCCGGCGCCGGCGGGCTCCGCTAGGATCGATCGGCGTGACTGATCTCGCGTCCCGACTCACGACCCTGGGCGGGGTGCCCGCCGACTACCGCCACCGGCCCAAGCAGGCCGAGCCGGGGTCGCCCCTGCTGCTCGACGACGCCTGCCTGAAGTGGTACGACGTGCACGGTGTCGGGGACCCCGTCCCGGACACCGTGCGCGCGGCCGCCCGCGACTTCGTCCGGCGGCAGGCGGCCGAGGGCGGGCTGGACCTCTCCGGGGCGCTCGGGTTCGCGATCCTGCACCGGTGCGACGGCGACGTGTACTACCTGGACGTCTGCTCGTGGCGGCACGCGAACGAGTTGTGGGAGTCGGTGTACGTCGCCGACCCGGCGGCCGGCGGGACGTTCCGCCGGCACGGCTCCCGGGGGCACGTGGAGGTCGGCTGCGTGTGGGAGCTCAACGTGGTGCGGCACGAGGTCGAGGCGTGGGCGGCGTTCCTCGGCTCGGTACGCGACGACGCCGCCAAGCTCGCCTGGCTGGCCGACCGGTTCGCCGGGCCGGTCTGACGGTCAGCCGCGACCCGGCCAGGTGCCCGCCCGGCGGGCGACGTGCGGGGGCACCGGCGTCCCGGCCGGCAACGCCGGGTCGGGCACCGGCGCGCCGAACCGGGTGAGCACCGGAAGCTCGCCAGCCCAGCGGCCGGACACGGCGTCCGCGCTGTCGGCGTCGTCCGGCGGGCCACCGCGGACCTTGACCGAGGCCTCGTCCAGCGGCAGTGCCCACAGGCGGGTGGCCGCCAACTCCCGGCGGTCGGGCTGCCGCGCGTGCTCCCACTGCCCGGGCGCGACGTGCTCGGTGAGCAGCCGCAGCGCGGTGGCCTTCTCACCGGTGTCGGTGACGTCGCGCGGCCGGCCGTAGATCATCGCGCTGCGGTAGTTGACGGAGTGCTCGAAGACCGACCGGGCCAGGACGATGCCGTCGAGCACCGTGACGGTGACGCAGACCGTCTCCGGTGGACCGGTGAGCGACCGGCTGGCGACCGACCCGTGCAGGTAGAGGGTGGTGTCGTCGTAGCCGTAGACGGTGGGGACCACCATCGGGGCATCGTCGACCACCACCCCGAGGTGGCACACGAAGCCGGCGGCGAGGACCTCGAACAGGTCCTCCCGCCGGCTCCGTCCCTTCTGGCGGCCCCGCCGCAGGCGGGTCCGCGGGGTGTCGGACAGTGGCCGGGCCGGGCCGTTCACCGGGCACCCTCCCGGCGGGTCGCCGGACGGGCGGGCGCCGCCGGCCCCCGGCCGGGACGGACGGGAGCCGCCAGGCCGCGGCGGCTCAGCTCGGCGGCCGCGACCCCCCGCGGCACCGCCATGCACCAGGCGTCGAGGACCAGCTCGTCGAGCTCCTCCGGCCCCAGTGCCGCGAGCCGCACCTGCGCCCAGTTGTACCGCTCGTCGGAGCGCACCGGCATGAAGAACCTCTCCGGCTGGGCCGCGATCAACGCGGCCCGTTCCTCCTTGGGGAAGGCGAACCCCATGGTCGTCTCGTCCGGCGCGATCGACAGGTAGACGATGCGGCCGACCTTGAACTTGACCCGGTCCCGCACGAGCGCCTCGTAGGTGCGCGGCAACGCCAACGCCAGGGCGCGCACGTCGTCAGCGGTGACCATCGACCATGGCCCTCCTCCATCGACCATGGCCCTCCTCCATCGACCACGGTCTCCCCCGTCGGCTCCCACGGCCCGCTCAGCCTACCGTGCCGCCCGGAAGCGAAGCGAGGACCGCGTCGTGCGCCGGCAGCAGCGCGTTACGGTAGTCGACGATCATCGCCATCACCGGCTGCTCGTAGTTGTCGAGCCACTCCTGGCTCGCGTACAGCCGCTGGGACAGTTCCAGTCGCTGCTGGACGGAGTCGAAGACCCGGACCAGGTAGTAGCCGTCGTCGTCGTCGACCAGCGGGCCGCAGGCGAGCACGGTGAACCCGTAGCGGCGCATCATCGGCACGGTGCCCTCCCGGCTGACCCGGTCGAACTCCTCCCGGGTGCCGGGCCGCACCCGGAACAGCCGGATCTCCAGCAGTTTGTCGTCGGTGGTGGTCATGGGCTCCTCCGTCGGGGGACGTGGGCGGGCGGAGTCACTTGACCCGGCGTCCGGCCTTCCAGACACCGGTGACGTGCTCTGGCTTGGCCAGCACACCGATGTCGGCCAGGGGGTCGGCGTCGAGGGTGATCACGTCGGCGTCGTAACCCTCGACGAGCTGGCCCGAGCGGGGCGCCTGCGGGCCGAGGGTGGCCGGGGCGGCGGCCGTGGCCGCCTCGATCGCCTCCAGCGGGGAGAACCCGATCTCCGCCAGCAGCGGCAGCTCGCGGCCGTTACGGCCCCACGAGTCGGGCAGGTCGGCGCCGGTGAGGGCGACGTCGGTGCCGGCGGCGATCCGTACGCCGTTCTCCCGGGCGATCGCGATCGCCTCGGCGTGCCGGTCCACGATGGCCTCCAGCTTGCGCAGGGCGTAGGGCGGGACCGCACGGCTGTCGATCAGTTCCTGCATGATCGTGCGGGTGGTGACGAGGATGGCGCCCGTCTCCCGCATCGCCGCCGCCACCTCCTCGTCCAGGAAGGTGCCGTGCTCGATGGTGCGGACGCCGGCCTCGATCGCGGCCATCATGCCGGGCTTGCCGTGGCAGTGCGCCGCGACGACGCGGTCCGCGAGGCCGGCGACCTCGACGATCGCCCGCAGCTCCACGTCGGTGAACTGCTGGTGGATGGGATGGTCGACCTCGGAGAGAACCCCACCCGAGGCGTAGACCTTGATCACCTTGGCGTTGCGGCGCAACTGCTCGCGCACCGCGCGTACGCACTCGGCCACACCGTCGGCCAGCCGCAGCTCGCCGCCGTGCCGGGCGAAGTCCTCCATCCAGGCCAGCGGGTAGCTGTGCAGGTCACCGTGCCCGCCGGTGGTGGACAGGGCGCACCCGGCGGCGTAGACCGACGGGCCGACGACGGTGCCCTCCTCGATGGCGCGGGCCAGGTCGAGACCCAGCCCGCCCACCTCGCGGACCGAGGTGACGCCGGCGTCGAGCGCGGCCCGCAGGTCGGTGACCGTCCGGGCGGCCCGCAGCGCCACCGGCTCCTGCGGCAGCATCCCGACGTCGGCGGAGCGCAGTCCCATGAAGTGGACGTGCGCGTCCCACAGGCCCGGCAGCACCGTGTGCGCCCGGCTGTGCCGCGCCTCCGGCACGTCCGGTGCGCCCGCCGCCGGGCCGGCGTACCGGATCGTCGCGT
Organism: Actinomycetes bacterium; assembly: GCA_023402505.1. GTDB lineage: Bacteria > Actinomycetota > Actinomycetes > Mycobacteriales > Micromonosporaceae > Micromonospora. The sequence continues at coordinate 2,405 of JAEYGD010000072.1, read as the reverse complement.
CGTCCAGGACGACCACGGCGTCGGCGACCGGGTCGCCCCGCCCGGGAATCAACTGATCTGCCTCAATGCGCTCAATCATCTCTCCATGGAATCGCACGCGGGCTCCGGCCGAAACTCCCGAGCGCGCATTTCCATGTAATGCTGACCGGCCTGCAAACCAGGTTTACCACGCGGTGGTCGCCGGCCCGGCACGCCACCCAACCGCCCGCCGTCCAGCGGGAACGACCAGCACTTTCCTGCAGACGGCGGCCTTTCCGTCAATGGCAGGCGTAAATCCTACGCCAATTGCCAGGCCCTTCCGGACAGCGGAAAGATTCGTCCGACGCACCCCATTTATCGAGGAGGCAGGCATGCCGAGTTTGACCCGCGTCGAGGCAGCCGGGCGCAGCGGCAGCGTGCAGGTCCGGTCGTACCACGTCGACCTGGACCTGACCGGCGGCGACGAGAGCTTCCGATCCCGGACGCGGATCGCCTTCGACTCCACCGGCGTACCCACCTTCGTGGACCTCAAGCCGCTGCGGGTGCACGCGGTACGGCTCAACGGCGTGCCGGTGGACGCTGGCGCGTTGCACGACGGCCGACTGCCGGTCCAGCCGCGGCCCGGGGAGAACGTGCTCGACGTCGACGCGGACATGGCGTACTCCCGCGAGTGCGAGGGCCTGCACCGGTACGTCGACCCGGCCGACGGGCAGGTGTACGTCTACGCCTTCGTCTACGTCGACAACGCGCCCCGGGTGTTCGCCTGCTTCGACCAGCCGGACCTCAAGGCGCCGTACACCTTCGCGCTGCGCACCCCCGACGACTGGCAGGTGCTCGGCACCAGCGAGGCCACCCGCACCGGGCCGCAGCAGTGGGTGCTGGCCGAGAGCGCCCCGCAGGCGAGCTACCTCACCACCGTGCTCGCCGGCCCGTACCGCTCCTTCCACACCCAACACGACGGGGTACGCCTCGGCCTGCACTGCCGCGACTCGCTCGGCGACGCCCTCAAGGGCGACCTCGACGAACTGTTCGAGATCACCCGGCAGTGCCTCGACGCCTACCGCGACCTGTTCGGCGTCCCCTACCCGTACGACAAGCTCGACCAGGTCTTCGCGCCGGAGTTCAGCGTGCTGTCGCTGGACCACCCGAGCTGCGTCCTGCTGCGCGAGCAGTACCTGTTCCGGTCCACCGCCACCGACAGCGAGCGGGAGACCCGGGCCGTCGTCCTGGCGCACGGCATCTCCCTGATGTGGATGGCCGGCCTGGTCACCAGTGGCTGGTGGGACGACCTGTGGCTGGGTCAGGCGTTCGCCGACTACATGGCCCACCGGATCACCAGCGAGGCCACCCGCTTCCCGGGCCCGCCGACCACCTTCGCCGCCCGGCGCAAGGGGCAGGCGTACGTCGCCGACCAGCGGCCCTCGACCCACCCGGTGGCCATCGACGGCGCCGACGTGCAGAGCGCCCTGCTGGACCTGGACCGGATCTCGTACTTCAAGGGCCACTCGGTCATCCGCCAGCTGGCCACGTCGCTCGGCGACGACGCCCTGCGTGCCGGGCTGCGGCTGTACTTCGCCCGGCACGCGCACGGCACGGCCACCTTCGCGGACTTCCTCTCGGCCCTGACCGCGGCGACCGGCCGGGACCTCGACGACTGGGCGCGGCGCTGGTTCCGCACCGCCAACGTCACGACCCTGTACCCCGAGTTGGAGGTGACCGGCGGCCGGATCGTCCGGGCGGCGGTCCGGCAGACCGCGCCGGAGAGCCATCCGGTGCTGCGTCCGCACACCCTCGACATCGGCCTGTACGACGGCAGCGGCGGCGTACGCCGGGTGCGCGCGCACGTCGACGGCGCGCGCACCGAGATCCCGGAGCTGGTCGGGGCGCCCGCACCGCGGTTCGTGCTGCTCAACGACGGCGACCTCACCTACGCGAAGATCCGGTTCGACCCGGTCTCGCTGGCCGCGCTGCCCACGGTCCTGCCCACGCTCTCGCCGATCAACCGGGCCATGGTCTGGTGCAACCTGCTCCTCGCGGTCGCCGACGGCGCGTTCCCGGCCGACGCCCACCTCGACCTGGTCACCCGGATGGTGGCGGTCGAGACGGAGCTGTCGATCCTCGCCGAGGTACTGGAGCAGGCGCGCAACGACGTCGCGGACCGGTTCCTGCACCCGGCCCGGCGGCCGGCGGCCATGCGGACGGTCGCGGCGGCGCTGCGCCGCCGCCTGGCCACGCTCGCACCCGGCGACGAACGGCAGGTGACGCTCTTCCGGGCGCTGGTCGACTTCAGCGACGACGCGGCGGAGCTGTGCGGCTGGTTGGACGGCTCCGGCACGCCCGCCGGCCTCGTGGTCGAGGCGGAGCTCGCCTGGCGGATCCGCCACCGGCTGGCCGTGCTGGGCGCGCTGGACGCCGACGGCATCGAC
>JAEYGD010000061.1 GCA_023402505.1 Actinomycetes bacterium | reverse complement strand
GTTCCGGGCGGCGGCGGCCGGCCTCGGCGCGGGCGGCGGCGAGGTGGCGGGCGCCGTCGGGCGGGTAGCCGCGGTAGACGGCGTACGCGGCGGCCAGCTCGGCCAGGGCGGCGCGCACGGCGTGCGGGGCCATCTCGGGAGCGAGCATGGTGAGCCGGGTCAGCTCGGCGGCGAGCAGCCGGGTCGCCGCTTCGAGTTTGGTGTCGTGGGTCAGGTCCTGCCAGGAGGTGTGCCGGCCGGCGAGCCGGGTGTCCAGGGCGGTGAAGTCGGCCTCGGCGTCCGGGTCGACGAAGAGACCGGAGACGGCGCTCAGGGCCTCGTAGCCGGTGGTGCCGTCGACCGGCCAGTCCGGCAGCTCCTCGCCGTACTCCAGGATCTTCTCCACCACGAGCCAGACGGGCCCGGCGGCCTCCCGCAACCTCGCGAGGTAGCCGGCGGGGTCGCGCAGCCCGTCCGGGTGGTCGACCCGGATGCCGTCGATCTCCCCGGCCTCGGCCCAGCGCAGGAGCAGCTCGTGGGTGGCGGCGAAGACCTCCGGGTCCTCCACCCGCAGCCCGGCCAGGTCGGAGACGGCGAAGAACCGGCGGTACGTCAGCTCGGCGTCGCCGCGCCGCCAGTTGACCAGCTCGTAGTGCTGCCGGTCGTGCACCTCGCGGGCGGTGCCGTCGCCGCTGCCGTCGGCGATCGGGAAGCGGTGCTCGTGGTAGCGCAGCTCCCCGTCGACGATCTTCAGGTCGTCGAGGGCGGCCGGGTCGTCGGCGAGCACCGGGAGCAGCAGCCGGCCGCGCTGCCAGTCGATGTCGAACCAGGCGGCGTACGCCGATTCGCGGCCCCGGCGCAGCACGTCCCACCAGGCGGGGTTGGTGTGCGGGCGGGCCACCCCGGCGTGGTTGGGCACGATGTCGACGACCAGGCCGAGCCCGGCGCCGCGCAGCGCTGTCAGGAGGCGCCGGCGGGCGGGTTCGCCACCGAGTTCCGGGTTGACCTGGCGGTGGTCGACCACGTCGTAGCCGTGCTGCGAGCCGGGGGTGGCGGTCAGCAGCGGCGCGCTGTAGAGGTGGGTGACGCCGAGGTCGGCCAGGTAGCCGGCCAGTCCGGCGGTGGCGTCGAGGTCGAAGCCGGGGCGGACCTGGACCCGGTACGTCGCACCGACCCGGTGGGTCGGCGGCGTCGTCGTCACCCTGGTCAGTTCCCGGACCGGATCGGGTCGAGGGGGCATGCTCAGACCGTCCTCTCCAGGACCACCAGGGAGCGGTCGGGGACGGTGAGCGCGCCGCCGGCCTCGACCACGGTCGTCTTCTCCGGATCCGGGTCCGCGGTGCTGATCACCAGCGTCCACCGGGGACCGAACTCGGCCGGGGGCATGGTGAAGTCCAGCGGGGCGTCGTGGGCGTTGAAGCAGAGCAGGAAGGAGCTGTCGACGTGGCGCTGGCCGTACTGGCCGCGTTCGCGGATGCCCTCGCCGTTGACGAACAGCGCCACCGAGCGGCCGAAGTCGTTGCCCCAGTCCTCGCCGGTCATCTCCCGCCCGTCCGGGGTGTACCAGGCCAGGTCGGGCAGGGGTTCGTCGACGAGGCGGGAGCGCACCGGCAGGCCGGTGAAGAAGCGGCGGCGGCGGAACACCTGGTGCCGGCGGCGGAAGTCGACGAGGGTGCGGGTGAAGTCCAGCAGGCCGGTGTCGGCGTCGTCCCAGTCGATCCAGGCCAGCTCGCTGTCCTGGCAGTAGGCGTTGTTGTTGCCACGCTGGGTGCGGCCCAACTCGTCGCCGTGGCCGATCATCGGCACGCCCTGCGACAGCATGAGGGTGGCGAGGAAGTTGCGTCGCTGACGGGCCCGCAGGCCCAGCACGCCGGGGTCGTCGGTGTCGCCCTCCACGCCGCAGTTCCAGGACCGGTTGTGGCTCTCGCCGTCGCGGTTGTCCTCGCCGTTGGCCTCGTTGTGCTTGTCGTTGTACGACACCAGGTCGTTGAGCGTGAACCCGTCGTGGCAGGTGACGAAGTTGATGCTGTGGAAGGGGCGGCGGCCGTCGTCCTGGTAGAGGTCGGCGGAGCCGGAGATGCGGGACGCGAACTCGGCGAGGGTGGCCGGTTCGCCGCGCCAGAAGTCGCGGACCGTGTCGCGGTACTTGCCGTTCCACTCCGTCCACACCGGCGGGAAGTTGCCGACCTGGTAGCCGCCCGGGCCGACGTCCCACGGCTCGGCGATCAGCTTGACCTGGCTGACCACCGGGTCCTGCTGCACCACCTCGAAGAACGTGGACAGCCGGTCCACCTCGTAGAACTCGCGGGCCAGGGTGGCGGCCAGGTCGAAGCGGAAGCCGTCGACGTGCATCTCGGTCACCCAGTACCGCAGCGAATCCATGATCAGTTGCAGGGAGTGCGGGCTGCGGACGTTGAGGCTGTTGCCGGTGCCGGTGTAGTCGACGTAGTAGCGCCGGTCCTCTTCCGAGAGCCGGTAGTAGCTGGGGTTGTCGACGCCCTTGAAGCTCAGCGTCGGGCCCAGGTGGTTGCCCTCGGCGGTGTGGTTGTAGACCACGTCGAGGATGACCTCGATGCCGGCGGCGTGCAGGGCCTTGACCATGCCCCGGAACTCCTGCACCTGCTGGCCGAGCCGGCCGAGCGCGGAGTAGCCGTGGTGCGGGGCGAAGAAGCCGATGGTGTTGTAGCCCCAGTAGTTGCGCAGCCCCAGGTCGGCCAGGCGGTGGTCGTGCACGAACTGGTGCACCGGCATCAGCTCGATCGCGGTCACGCCGAGCCGCTTCAGGTGCTCGATCATCGGCGGGGAGGCGATGCCGGCGTACGTGCCGCGCAGCTCCTCGGGAATGTCCGGGTGGCGCATGGTCAGGCCGCGTACGTGCGCCTCGTAGATCACCGAGTGGTGGTACGGGATGCGCGGCGGCGCGTCGTTGCCCCAGTCGAAGTACGGGTTCACCACCACCGACTTCGGCATGAACGGCGCCGAGTCGGTGGTGCTCATCGTCTCCGGGTCGCCGTGGGTGTAGTCGTAGACCGCCGGGTCCCACTGCACGTCCCCGTCGACGGCCTTCGCGTACGGGTCGATGAGCAGCTTGTGCGGGTTGCAGCGCAGCCCGTTCGCCGGGTCGTACGGGCCGTGGACGCGGTAGCCGTAGCGCTGGCCCGGCTCGATCCCCGGGATGTACGCGTGCCACACGTACGCGTCGACCTCGCGCAGCTCGACGCGGCGCTCCGCGCCGGTGTCCCACTCGTCGAACAGGCACAGCTCGACCTTCTCCGCCACCTCGGAGAAGATCGCGAAATTGGTGCCCATCCCGTCGTAGGTGGCCCCCAGGGGGTACCGCTCGCCCGGCCAGACCTGCATGTCGCTCCTTCGGCCACACCCACCGCACCCTGAGCGGGCCACCCGGCGGGGCCGGCGGCGCGCACCGGCCTATTGCCCCTCAGTCTTCGCCGCCAATCCACCCGATCGGCTGATGCCCGTTATCCACCCGGCTGAGACGTGGTAAACCTTTAGGTGTCGTCCGTCACGGTCGGTCCCCCCGAGATGCGGGATGGGCGTACATGCCCTTTGCTGGTGCGGGGCGTCCGCAACCGCCCTCCCACTCCCCCTGTTCTGGCCGGCATCGGCGCCGGCCCGGTCCACCCTGCCTGGACGGAGACTGACGTGACCATGCTGCGGGTCGGCGAGCTCCCCGCCACCGCCACGGACCGGCGCCGCCGGCCCACCCTCACCTCGCGCACCCACGTCCCGGCACAGCCGGGCCCGGGCGTGCCGCCGCAGACCCGTCGCGTCCTGATGCTGTCGTGGGAATACCCGCCGGTACTCGTCGGCGGCCTCGGCCGCCACGTCCACGCCCTGTCCGTCGCCCTCGCCACCGCCGGCCACCACGTCACCGTCGTCACCCGCCACACCGACGACGCACCCCTGGAGGAATACA
>JAEYGD010000059.1 GCA_023402505.1 Actinomycetes bacterium | reverse complement strand
GGTGGGGTGGGGTGGGGAAAAGGGGGGGTGGGGGAGGGGTTAGGGGTGGTGGAAGGTTCGGCGGTATGTGGACGGGGAGACGCCCACCCGGGTCTGTAGGTGTTGGCGGAGGGAGGCCGCCGTGCCGAAGCCGCTGCGGCGGGCGACCTGGTCCACGCTCAGGTCGGTCGTCTCCAGCAGGAGACGGGCGTGCTCGGTGCGCTGCTGGAGCAGCCACTGCGCCGGGCTCAGGCCGGTCTCCGAGCGGAACCGCCGGGTGAACGTACGCACGCTCATCCGCGCCTGATCCGCCAGGTCGCGCAGGCTGACCGGCTCGTGCAGCCGTTGCCGGGCCCACTCCCGGGCTCCGGCCGTGCTGGTGTCGGTGGCTCTCGGCACCGGGCGCTCGATGTACTGGGCCTGCCCGCCGTCCCGCCACGGCGGCACCACGCAGCGGCGGGCCGCCCGGTTGGCGACCGCGCTGCCGTGGTCGGTGCGTACGACGTGCAGGCACAGGTCGATCCCGGCGGCGACTCCGGCCGAGGTGAGTACCCGGTCGTCGCCGACGAACAGCACGTCGGGGTCGAGGTCGACGTCCGGGTGCAGGGCACGGAACCGGTCCGCGTACGCCCAGTGGGTGGTGGCGCGGCGGCCGTCGAGGAGGCCGGCGGCGGCGAGCGCGAACGCTCCGGTGCAGATCGACATGATGCGCGCGCCCCGGTCGTACGCGGCGCGCAGCGCGCCGGCCACCCCGGCGGGCAGGATCCGGTCGGGCATGAGCGCGCCGCCGTGCACCCCGGGGACGATCACGGTGCCGGCGCTCTCCAGCAACTCCAGCCCGTGGTCGGGGAGCACCTGGTAGCCGGCGGTGCTGCGGACCGGTCGCCCGTCCGGGGTACACGTGTCGACGGTGTAGAGCTCGGCGCCGGCCGAGGTGCGGGCGGCACCGAAGACCTGGGACGGGGTGCCGAGGTCGAGACCGACGACCTCGTCGAGCGCGAGCACCGCGATCCGGTGCGGGAAGCCGGTCGCCATGGCCCGATTATTGCGCATGATGGCTTTCCGGCCACTCGTCGCCGTGCCCGCCACGCCCGAGACTCGTCCCTGTGACCCGTACGACCACGGGCCCGGTCGCGCCGGGCCGTAACCGCGACGGCCGGCCCGGCCGCCTCCGCCGCCCGCACCCGGCCTGGATCGTCGCCGCCGTCGCGTTCGTCGCGCTGGTCGGCGCCGCCGGGTTCCGGGCCACCCCGTCGGTGTTGCTGCACCCGCTGCACGCCGAGTTCGGCTGGCCGCTGGCCACGATCTCCGGTGCCGTCTCGGTCAACCTGCTGCTCTACGGGCTCACCGCGCCGTTCGCCGCCGCGCTGATGGACCGCTTCGGCATCCGGCGGGTGGTGGCCGTGGCGCTGGTGCTGGTGGCCGCCGGCAGCGGGCTGACCGTGTTCATGTCGGCGAGCTGGCAGCTCGTCCTCTGCTGGGGTGTGCTGGTCGGGCTGGGCACCGGATCGATGGCGCTGGCGTTCGTGGCCACCGTCGCCGGCCGCTGGTTCATCCGTCGTCGAGGGCTGGTCACGGGGGTGCTCACCGCCGGCGGGGCGGCCGGGCAACTGGTGTTCCTGCCGCTGATGGCGGTGCTGGTCCGGGAACACGGCTGGCGGGTGGCGGCCCTCGTGGTGGCCGGGGCCGCGCTGGCGGTCGTACCGCTGGTGGTGTGGCTGTTGCGCGAGCACCCGGCCGATCTCGGGCTGCCCGCGTACGGCGGGACGGAGGTCGTACCCCCGGAACCCCCGGCCGGCGGGGCGGCGGAGCGCGCGCTGCGGGTGCTCACCCGCGCCGCGCGGACCCGCCCGTTCTGGCTGCTCGCGGCCGGGTTCGCGATCTGCGGCGCGACCACCAACGGGCTGGTCGGTACGCACTTCGTGCCGGCGGCGCACGACCACGGCATGCCGCAGACCACGGCCGCCGGGCTGTTGGCGCTGGTCGGCATCTTCGACATCGCCGGTGCGATCGCCTCCGGCTGGCTGACCGACCGGGTGGACCCCCGGATGCTGCTCGGCGCCTACTACGCGCTGCGCGGTGGTTCGCTGCTGGTGCTGCCGGGGCTCTTCGCGGGCGCGGCCGAGCCGAGCATGCTGGTCTTCGTCGTCTTCTACGGCCTGGACTGGGTCGCCACCGTCCCGCCGACGGTGGCGCTGTGCCGGGAGTACTTCGGTGACTCCGGTGCGGTCGTCTTCGGCTGGGTGTTCGCCGCGCACCAGTTCGGTGCGGCCGTCGCCGCGACCGGCGCGGGCCTGGTGCGCGACCAGCTCGGAAGCTATTCGCTGGCGTGGTACGTCGCCGGTGCGCTGTCGATCGGCGCGACGGTGCTGTCGTTGCTGCTCCGCCGAGGGCCCGCGCTGTCGCCGGCGGCCGCGCCGCGGGCGTGGAGCTACCGGGGGTAGCGGCCCGGGCCACGGCCCGCCGCGCCGGGCGGTTCGCCGCCGGGCCGGGTGTCCGCCGCCGCGCCGCGAATCACCATCGGCCACCGTGGACATCCCACGAGAAACAACTCTGAGCGCGTAAAGTGATCTCATGTACGCCGTGCGTGATCATGACCACGCGGTGGCCCGGCTGCGGCGGTCGTACGCAGAGGTGCCGCCGGGGGAGCCGGTCCGACTCGCCAAGCGCACCTCCAACCTGTTCCGGCCGCGCAACACCCCCCGCGCGCCCGGGCTGGACGTGAGCGGCCTCGGCGGCGTCCTGCACGTCGACCCGGCCGCCCGCACCGCCGACGTGCAGGGCATGTGCACCTACGAGAGCCTGGTCGACGCGACCCTTTCGCACGGGCTGATGCCCCTGGTGGTGCCGCAGCTGCGCACCATCACGCTGGGCGGGGCGGTGACCGGCCTGGGTATCGAGTCCACGTCGTTCCGCAACGGGCTGCCGCACGAGTCGGTGACCGAACTGGACGTGCTCACCGGGGCGGGCGAGATCGTGACCGCCCGGCCCGAGGGGGCGCACGCCGACCTGTTCGCGGCGTTCCCCAACTCGCTGGGCAGCCTCGGGTACGCGACGCGGCTGCGCATCGAGTTGCAGCCGGTGGGCCGGCACGTGGCCCTGCGCAACGTGCGGTTCACCCGGCTGGAGGAGCTGGCCGACGCGATCGGGGAGGTCAGCGCCACCCGGTCGTGGGCGGGGGAGACGGTGGACGCGATGGACGGGGTGATGTTCAGCCCCGGCGAGTCGTACCTGGTGCTCGGCACGTTCACCGACGACGTCGGGCCGGTCAGCGACTACACCGGCCAGGACATCTACTACCGGTCGCTGCGCCGGCGTACCCGCGACCTGCTCAGCGCGTACGACTACCTGTGGCGCTGGGACACCGACTGGTTCTGGTGTTCGGCGGCGTTCGGGGTGCAGCATCCGGTGGTGCGGCGGATCTGGCCGGCACGGTTCCGGCGCAGCGACGTCTACCACCGGCTGGTCCGGCTGGAGCACCGGCACCGGGTGGCCGCGCGGATCGACCGGTGGCGCGGCCAGCCGGCGCGGGAGCGGGTCGTGCAGGACGTGGAGATCCCGTTGGGACGCACGGCCGACTTCCTGCGCTGGTTCGCCAGGGCCGTGGGGATGACCCCGGTCTGGCTCTGTCCGCTGCGGCTGCGGGAACCGTCCGGCCCGGGTTCGGCCCGGGCCTGGCCGCTGTACCCGCTGCGACCGGGGCAGGACTACGTGAACATCGGTTTCTGGGGGAGCGTGCCGATCGCGCCGGGTGCCGCCGACGGCGACGTGAACCGGGCGATCGAACGCGAGGTGTCGGAGCTCGGCGGGCACAAGTCGCTCTACTCCGACGCGTACTACGACCGGGAGGTGTTCGACCGGCTCTACGGCGGCGACACCTGGCGGGCGGTCAAGGACCGCTACGACCCGGACCACCGGCTCACCGGACTGTACGAGAAGGCGGTAGCACGAGCATGAGCCTCATCGATCGAGAACAGGGAGCGGCGAGCGCTCCCGCGACACCGCCGGCGGGAGGCCGGCGGCGGGGTCCGACCGTGTCCGACGTCGTCCGGGCGTTGACCACCGGCCCGCTGCCGGTGCGGGTGACCGGGTACGACGGCAGCGCCGTCGGTCCGGCCGACGCCGGCCTCACCCTCACCATCCGTTCCGAGCGCGGCCTGTCGTACCTGCTGACCGCTCCCGGCGACCTGGGCATGGCCCGGGCGTACGTGAGCGGCGACCTCGGGTTGGAGGGGGTACACCCGGGCGACCCGTACGAGGCGTTGCGGCTGCTCAAGGACGAGATGCGGCTGCGCGTACCGCCGTTCGCCGAGGCGCTGGCCCTGGCGCGCGGTCTGGGCTGGGACCGGTTGCTGCCGCCACCGCCCCCGCCGCAGGAGGCGCTGCCCCGCTGGAAGCGGGTGGTGAACGGGCTGCGGCACTCCCGTACCCGGGACAGCAGCGCGATCTCGCACCACTACGACGTGTCGAACGCGTTCTACGAGCGGGTGCTGGGCGAGTCCATGACGTACACCTGCGCGCTGTTCCGGTCGCCGGACGACACGCTGGAGGCGGCGCAGGCGGCCAAGTACGACCTGGTGGCGCAGAAGTTGGCGCTCAAGGCCGGGATGCGGTTGCTGGACGTGGGCTGCGGTTGGGGTGGCATGGTGCGGCACGCCGCCCGGGAGTACGGGGTGAAGGCGCTCGGGGTGACCCTGTCCAGGGCGCAGGCGCAGTGGGCGCGGGCCGCGATCGAGCGGGAGGGGCTGGCCGGCCTGGCGGAGGTGCGGCACCTCGACTACCGGGACGCCCCCCGCGAGCAGTTCGACGCGGTCTCCTCGATCGGGCTGACCGAGCACATCGGAGTCCGCAACTACCCGGCGTACTTCGGCTTCCTGCGCGACCGGCTGCGGCCGGACGGCCGGTTGCTCAACCACTGCATCACGAGGGCGGACAACCGGGCGCCGCACCGCTCGGGTGCCTTCATCGACCGGTACGTCTTCCCGGACGGCGAGTTGGCCGGCCCGGGTCGGCTGATCTCCGAGATCCACGACGTGGGTCTGGAGGTGCACCACGAGGAGAACCTGCGGCAGCACTACGCGCTGACGCTGGCGGCGTGGTGCCGCAACCTGGTCGAGCACTGGGACTTCTGTGTCTCGGAGGTCGGTGGGGGCACGGCCCGGGTGTGGGGGCTCTACATGGCCGGCTCGCGCCTGGCGTTCGAGCGCAACGGCATCCAGTTGCACCAGGTGGTCGCCACGAGGACCGGTCCGGCCGGGGAGTCCACCTATCCGCTGCGCCCGGACTGGCTGCCCTAGACCGGTGCCGCCGTGAAGGCCGCGCCGTGCGTCGGCGCGGCCTTCGTCGTGCCAGTTGACAAAGAAGTTTTGTACGTACAAACTGATTTTGCCATGAGAGATGTTCTGTACCTGGAGCAGTTGGAGCAGGCCGAAGTCCTGCTCAAACCGCAGCGCGTCGAGATCCTTCGGCAGCTGGCCGAGCCCCGCACCTGCACCGAGCTGGCCGCCCGGCTGGAGCAGACGCCGCAGCGGGTCTACTACCACGTCAAGCAGCTCGTCGCCGCCGGCCTGGTCGAACAGGTCAGCGAGCGCAGGGTGCGGGGCATCAGCGAGGGCATCTACCAGGCCGCCGCCCGGTCGTACTGGTTGTCCCCGCGGCTCGTCGGCCGCATCGGCCTGCGCCGGACCCGCGACGAGCTGAGCCTGGGCTACCTGCTCGACCTGATGGAGGAGGTCCAGGCCGACATCGCCGCGCTGGATCGCGCCGCCCCCGAGCTCCCCTCGGTCGGGGTGTCCGGCGAGATCCGCGTACCCGCGGAGCGGCGCCAGGAGTTCCTGCACGACCTGCAGACGACCCTGCAGGACCTGTTCACGCGCTACGGGGGCACCGAGGGCGACGCCTTCAAGCTCGCCGTGGCCGTCTATCCGAAGGGAACGGACCATGAGTGACCCGTTGAAGCTGCACGCCCGCCTCGCCGCACCGGTCGAGGCCGTCCGCCACGCCCTCACCGACCCCGCTGCGCTGCGCGTGTGGTTCGCCGAGCACGCCCGCGTGGAGCTGCCGACGGCGTACGAGTTCTGGGGCCGCCACACCCCGGAGGGGGACGCCCCGCACCAGCGGCTGCTGCACGTCGACGACCGCAGCCTGCGCTTCGCCTGGCTGCTGGACGGGGTGGAGACCACCACCGAGTTCAGCCTCCGCCCGGACGGGCCGGACGTGACGGTGCTGACGGTGTCGCAGAGCCACTTCGACTTCGCCGAGGCGATGAGCGGCAGCAGCATCCGGGGCGTACTCCAGACGTTCTGGGCCCTGTCGGTCGCCAACCTGGCGGCCCACCTGGAGGGGCAGCCGCTGCTGCCCAAGGTCGATTTCACCTCCGCCGAGATGCGCGGCGAGATGCTCATCGACGCGCCGGTGGCCAAGGTGTACGAGTCGCTGACCGACTCGGAGCAGGCCAGTGCCTGGTTCGGGTACCCGATCGGCATCGAGCCCTGGGTCGGCGGCCGCTACGCGATGGGCGGCTTCGAGTCCGGCCACGCCGCCAAGGTGGTCGACCTGGAGCCGGGCCGGAAGGTCTCCGTCGACTGGGGGCCGACCGGGGTCACCACCTGGGAGCTCGCCGAGTCGGCGGGCAAGACGAAGCTGACCTTCGTACAGAGCGGCTTCGACGTGGACAACCCGCCGTACGCGGCCTGGGCCGGCTCGGTCTCCGGGCTCTACGAGCTGCGCCGCTTCCACGAGGTCGCCGGCTGGGAGCCGATCTGGCTCCCGGGCGAGGTGCCGGGCCTGGAGCCCGCGGCGGGTTGAGCGCCGCCCCGGGGAGGAGTCGGGCTTCGGTCCGGCTCCTCCCGCGCGTCGGCTCGCCCCCCGGATGAGTCCGACGACCGAATAAGGAAGCTCCTCACCTTTGAAGGCCGAATGTGTGACTATTTCGGCATAGGTGCTGTTCAGGTCGAGTGCCGGTGTTTCGTCACACTTCGCTCCCGCTGGGCGGTGCCTTCCGCCTGTGTCCTCAACCGGCTGAACCCGTCAGCCCGTTGAGCCTGGCCAGGCCTGACCTAGGTGAGGAGCAGCAACGATGATGGGACGTACCCGACTGTGGGCGGTTGCGCTGGCGGCCGGCGCCGCGGTGGCGGCGACCGCCGCGGGCAGCGCCGCCATGGGCGACGGCAGGGACGACTCCGGTGACAAGCGCGACTGGAGTGACTCGCGCGACCGGGGCGACTACCAGGGCCACAGCGACTCGAAGGGCGAGCGGTTCGCCGTGAAGGCGAGCCTCGACGGCTACCAGGAGGACCCGCTCACCATCTCGACACCCGGCAGCGGGCGCTTCGAGGCGCACGTCGACGGGGAGAACAGGGAGATCAGGTACAAGCTCAGGTACGAGCACCTGGAGGGGGATGTGCAGCAGGCGCACATCCACTTCGGCGGCCGGCACCAGAGCGGCGGGATCATCGCCTTCCTCTGCTCGAGCATCAAGGACGGCAAGGGCGGCGCGCCGAAGGGCACCCAGGAGTGCCCCGACGCTCCCGCCACGATCGAGGGGACGATCAAGCCCTCGGACGTCATCGGCCCGGAGGACCAGGGCATCAAGCCGGGCGAGTTCGGCGAGATGGTCGACGCGATCAAGGCCGGTGTCACGTACGTCAACGTGCACACCGACAAGTACCCGAACGGCGAGATCCGCGGCCAGATCAAGTCCCACGACCGCGAGAAGGACGGCGGGGACCGGGGCTGGGGCTCCGAGGACGAGGAGTCGGACCACTGGGGCAAGGACGGCGAGGAGTCGGACCGGTCCAAGGACGGCGAGAAGCCGGACCACGGCAAGGACGGCGACGCCCGGGACGAGGGCGGTTACCACGGCGGTTCCGAGCACCGCGAGGGCTGACGGTTCCGTCCGGCTGATGCCCGGGCACCTCGGTGACCCGAGGGGCGTGACGCATCCGAAGGGGCATCCCCGCCTGTCGGGGGTGCCCCTTCGCCGTACGCGGTGCCGCCGCCCGGGAATCGGCCGCCGATCGAGGTGATTAGTCCCGCACCGGTGGGTACTGGCGGGCGATGTTCTTCATCTTCGGCCTCCGCACCAAGGTCAGCCGGTCTGGCGTGGTGCAGCAGGTCTGCCGCAACTGCGGCAACCACGCCGCCCAGGTCGTCACCCGCCGGTCGACCAGGTTCACGCTGTTCTTCGTCCCGCTCGTCCCGGTCCGCACCCGCTACGTACAGCAGTGCACCTTCTGCGGAGCCCAGTACGACGTCGCGAAGGCTGACGCCCAGCGGCTCGCGGTCGCCTGAGCCGATGGCCCGTCTGCTCTGCTGGCTGATCGGATTCGGTGCGCCGGCCGTTGCCCGAACGACCGCCGACCGGGCGGAGGCCCCCGCGCCGGTGGCCGCGAACGCCACCCGCCCGCCC